>JBKOZI010000062.1:0-19186 GCA_046725795.1 Actinomycetota bacterium | reverse complement strand
CGGCTCGAAGCTTGCGTTCACCGGCACCGACGAGTTCGGCAGGTTCGCTGACATCAACGTCATGAATGCCGACGGCAGCGGCGTCACTCGCCTCACGGACGACGGCAGCATCGACACTCAGGAGAGCTACCCTGCTTGGTCACCCGACGGGACGAAGATCGCCTTTCAGAGTGACCGGCATTCGTCGAGCGGCCCGACCTGCCCGTGCAGCCAGAGCTTTATCGTGGTGATGGACGCCGGCGGCGGCAACCAGGCGGATCTCGTGATTGGCGGCGAGCCGGATTGGCAGCCGCTGCCCGCACCTGATCGCGCCGACTACAAGAACGCGGCGCAGTTCTGCAAGGCGGAGCGTGACTTCCTGGGAGAACGGCAATTCCGGCAGAAGTACGGCACTGGGCCGAAGGGTGCCAACGCCCACGGGAAGTGCGTCAGCCGAAGGTAGCGCTGTCGTCTTGTGAGCCTGGCGCGAGAGCCGGTCACCTGCACGGGTAGCCCCCTGCCCAGGAAGCTCGGTATCAAGCCGGAGTCGCGCGTCGCCCTCGTCGGCGCGCCGGACGGCTTTGACCAGACCCTCGGTGAGCTGCCCGAGCAGGTCGAGGTCCGGCGGCGGGCGCGCGGGCCGCTGGACGTGATCGTGTTCTTCACGACCTCGGGGTCCGATTTAAGGCGCCGTTTCGACAAGCTCGCCCGGGCCCTCGACCCAGCCGGCGCGCTCTGGGTCGCGTGGCCGAAGAAGAGCTCGGGAGTGAAGACTGACCTCACCGAGAACGCGGTCCGCGACGTGGCGCTGCCAAAGGGCCTGGTCGACAACAAGGTCTGCGCGATCGACGAGACCTGGTCCGGCCTCAGGCTCGTGATCCGCAGGGAGAACAGACCTCCAAAGGGCGCGTAGGATTCGCGCCCGTGGCCGATCCGGTCTTCCTCATCACCGGCGCCTCCAGCGGGATCGGCGAGGCGACCGCCCGCCGCGCCGCCGAAGCCGGCTACCGGCTCGTGCTCGGCGCCCGCTCTCAGGACAAGCTCGCCGCGATCGCCTCCGAGCTTGGGGGACCGGAGCGGGCACTCGCGATTCGCTGCGACGTCATGGAGTGGGAGGACCAGCAGGCGCTCGCCGCCGCCGGGCTCGACGCGTTTGGGCGCATCGATGTCTCATGGGCGAACGCCGGGTTCGGCGCGCCGCGCGGCTTCCTGGAGTCGACGGTCGAGCACTGGCGCGACATGGTGCTCACGAACGTCTACGGGGCCGCGCTCACACTTCGCGCGACGCTGCCCGCGCTGAAAGACTCCAAAGGTCATCTGCTGCTGACCGGCTCGGTCGCGGGCCGGCGAGTGCTCCCGGGGTCGCTCTACTCGTGCACGAAGTGGGCGGTGACCGCGATGGCCGAGGCCGCGCGGCAGGAGCTCGACGGCAGCGGCGTCCGCGTCTCCCTGATCGAACCGGGCATGACCGACACGCCCTTCTTCGACAACCGGCCGACCGATGCGCTCGAGCCGGATGACATCGCGCGCATCGTGATGTTCGCCCTCTCGCAACCGCCGCACGTGGACGTCAACGAGATGCTCGTCCGCCCTACGGCACAGAGCGGCTGACGAGCTCGCAAACAGCGCTGCCATGTTCAAGCGGACCCGGTCACGAGCCGATCTTTTTGTCATGCCACGAAGGGCAGGGACGCCTGACAGGCGGGAGGCGCTGACAACCGCACGCCGTCTCGTCGCGCGCGGGGACGGCTACGACGAGATCGTATGGCGGCTCGTGTTCGACCTCGGTCTCGACGAACGCGCCGCACGGGCCTTGACGGCGGAGGCCTTCCGGCCCCCGCCGGCGACGGGTATGACGCTGCGCGCCGAGCTCCGGGCGATCACCCGGAAGCTCGACGCCGCGCGCGACCGAGGCTAGCCCGGGACCTTCTGGGTCCTCGCCGCGGTGGGGATCCGATCTCTCAACCAGCGGTAGAGCTGCATGGTCTTTGTGTCGCGGTGGACCTCGATCCGCGGGAGGCGCATGTGGTCGTCGTCTTGCGTGCTGTAGTCAGGCGGCCAGGTCAGGAAGACCGCGCGGAACTGGCGCTCGAAGAAGCGGTCGAGGAAGCCCGCGATGCGTGGGTCGTTCGAGTTGTCCTGGCCGGACTCGCCGAACGGCACCGCAAACGCCCAGGGCGTGAACCCCGGGATCTGCTCACTCAGCGTCTGCTTCGCCCAGAGGATGTCACCGATCACACGACGCCGGTAGTCCGCAAAGCTCTCCAGCGTCCCGTCGTCGAGCAGGCGGCGGTTCGCGTACGCCGGCTGCTTGTGCCCGGCCTCGTCGACCGGCACCTCGATGTGCTGGACACCCGCGTGCTCCTGCACGTCCCAGCGCCCGCTTTGAGCCATGCGACGAAGCTCATCCCAGTTCAGGTAGAACCGCGTGCCCTGCTCAACGCTGCCGACGATCACGAACATGGTGGCGCGGAATCCATACTCGGCCAGCACCTTGTCGGCGCCGCGGTACGAGTCGAGGCGGCCGTCGTCGAACGTGATCAGGATCGGCCGGTCCGGAAGCGCGGTCGAATCGCCCGCCAGGAAGCGGGCGTACTGGGCAATGCTGATCGTGTTGAAGCCCGCCCTGCGAAGCATCTCCATCTGCTTCGTGAAGACAGCCTGCGAGACGGCGTAGTGGTCCCGCCCATCCTTGATGCCGTGGTATGCGAGCACCGGCACCGCGCCCTTGTACGCGCTCACGGCGCGCCACGCATCGAGCTCGCCGTCCGTCGGCTTGATCGCCGGCAGGTCCAGCGGGCGGCGATCTTCGGCCACACTCTGCACGTCGCCGCGAAGCCGCGGAACGGCAAAGTACAGCGGTACCAGTGAGAGCGGCAGCAGCAGGAACGCGGCCGCGCCGTTGAGCGTCTGGCGCAGGCTCACCGTGCGGGGATCGCAGCGCGTGAAGGTCGTGTCCCCCAGCTGGGGTTGCGCGACGTGAGCACCGCGTAGTAGGTCTGCCAGAGAAGGAACGCCAGGTAGAAGAAGACGAACAGCACGCCGAAGACCCAGAGCGTGTCGTAGCGACCGTGCTGAAGGCCGTAGTAGAGGCCGTAGACCATTGCCATCGCGTAGATGCCGATCATGTAGATGAGCGGGGCGCCTACGCCGACGACGAGAGGCAGCCAGAAGAACGCTCGGCAGGCGACCACCGGCGAGACCAACGGCAGGACGATCCCGAGGTACGCCCAGAGGCTCGCAAGCGGGTGCTTCCTCCAGATGAAGCGCCCGACGATCAGCGACTCTCGCGTCCAGCTCCGCTTCCAGCGAAGCTGCTGGCGCAGGAAGAGACGGAAGTGAGCCGGAACGATCGTGTGGCTCAGTGCACGTGACTCATAGCGCACCTTCCAGTCGCGCAGAACGTAGTTCGTGAGGGACCGGTCGTCTCCGTACGTCGCGGGGCGGCCCAGGAAGTGCTGGTGCTCCCACTCCTCGAGTGTCGGCATGATCGCGACGCGACGGTATGCCGAGAAGCATCCCGAGCAGCACGTCACCGCACCGAAGATCGACTCCGCCGCCTTGCACACGCGAAACGCGACGAAGTAGCGGACGGCCTGCATCCGAGTGATCAGCGACTCACGGGCGTTCTTGACCTCGGCGTGGCCGGCGATTGCGCCCACGCGCTCCTCGGCGAAGCCCTGCACGATCACCCGCAGCGCATCGCGCTCGAGCATGCTGTCGGAGTCGACGACCGCGATGATCTCGGCCTCGGTCGCGCGGATTGCAGCCGCCATAGCGGCACGCTTGCCGCGGTTCTGCGGGAAGTCGATCACCTGCACACGGGGCTCTCCCTCGGCGACCGCCAGGATCTGAGCGAGGGTGCCGTCGGTGGACCCGTCGTTCACGACCACCACCTCGAGCTTGTCCGGCGGATAGTCGACGACCAGCAGGGATCTGACCGACTCTGCGACCGCGTCTTCCTCGTTGAAGGCCGGCATCACGACCGCGACAGTCGGCTCGAGCCTGGCCTTTCCCTGCGAGCGCTCGAAGCCGGAGCGGTAGAAGAGACTGAATCCGAAGCGGCTGAGGATGAACACGCAGACCACGAGGCTGTACACGCCGAACCACGGGTCCTCGAGCACTACCTCGACGAAGACGGCCTTGTAGAGGATGATCCCGGCCACCACCGTCGCCAGGTACAGGGCGCAGACGCCGCGCAGCGCGTGGTTGAAGAACGAGGGCGTGGGACGCGCGTTAATGCGCGCGGAGGCGGCGGTCAAATCAACATCCTTCGAGGGCCGCTGACCGTGCGATAGGTGCAGTCCAGCACCTCGTCGAACCGATCGAGCCAGGAGTAGTCGAACTCGCCGTGGGCCGTTACGACGATCGCGAGATCGAAGTCGTCGGGCTCCGGCTCGACCACCGAGAGCAGCGCTTGCGCGTTGCCCAGCGGAAGGGTCTGCACCAGGGGGTCGTGGTAGGCGACCGACGCGCCGCACTCCCAGAGCCGCTCAAGCACCTCGAGCGCCGGCGACTCCCGCGTGTCCTGGATGCCCGGCTTGTAGGCGACTCCGACAAGCAACACGCGAGCGCAGGCGAGGTCGATGTGACGGTGCTCGAGCAGCTCGGCAGCGCGGGCCACCACCTCGCGCGGTCGTGTGGCGATCTCCTGCATCGCCCGCTCGAGCACCGGCGCCGTCGCCTGCGCTTCGCGTAGCCCCCACAACAAGTAGTGCGGATCGCAGGGGATGCAGTGTCCGCCAACCCCGGGACCCGGATAGAACTTCATGAACCCGTAGGGCTTCGTGCCCGCGGCCTCGATCACCTCGAGCGGGTCCAGCCCGAAGGTGCGGCCCACGCATGCGACTTCGTTCGCGAACGCGATGTTGACGGCACGGAACGAGTTCTCGTAGAGCTTCGTCAGCTCGGCCGACTCCGGCGAGGACACCGGGTGCACGCGCGCGGCGATCTTCTCGATCAGCCCCTCGGCTGCACGCGTGCAGGCCGGCGTCACGCCCCCCACTACCCGTGGCACCTCGTCCTGGCGCCAGCTCGTGTTTCCGGGGTCGATGCGCTCCGGCGAGAAGGCGACGAACACGTCGCTTCCCGGTTCGAGTCCGCGGCGTACGAGCGGTGCGGCGAGCAGCTCCCTCGTGGTACCGACATAGCTGGTACTGGTCAGGACGATGAGCTGATCCCGCCGCGCCTGCTCGACGACCGTCTCGCATGCCGACGCGAGCAAGCGCAGATCGGGCCTGTGCTCCTCGTCCACCGGCGTCGGCACGCAGACCAGCACTGCGTCGGCGTCCGCAAGCGCGTCCGCCGCGCAGCTGAGCGTCAGCTGCTCGGATGCAAGTACGTCATCCAGCCGCACCTGATCGTCCGGTAGCAGGTCGGCGCTGCCCTCGCGGATGTCCGCGAGGCGCCGCTCGCTAACGTCGATCCCGATCACGTCGAGTCCGGCCCGGGCAAGCGCGATCCCGGTCGGAAGGCCGACGTACCCGAGCCCCACGACCGCCACGGTCTTCACTGCCGCTGCCGGCCCTGGGATGGCCATTGCCGCCAGCTCCTCGAATGAAGGGGCCTGCGGCTCGATTGTTGTCGGCGTGTCAACCATCCGTCGTGAACCTCGGGTGACGCCGGCCCTCACGTCCTTGCGGTCCGCTTCCCATGGCCGCGTCGTTGGATCTAACGCGCCGGCATCGGGAACCTCACGGCGCCGAGGTGCGACTAATCACGTGTCCGATGCAGAAGCAGTCGCAGGCGTTTATCAGTGCGAGACCAGTGGGTCGTCACGTCGTCTCAGGTGAGCCGCGTGACGCGGTAACGGGCAAGCTCCAGGTCGGCGTCGGTGGCGGCGTCGCGCGCGCGGTCGCGGCGGGTACGGTGGTAGGCGAAGCCGTCGAGCTGGATCACGAGCCGCTCGTCGGGCCAGAAGGCGTCGACCTCATGGATGCTGTGTTCGCCTTCGAGCAGGACGTTGAACTGCGGCATTGAGAGACGTGCTGCCTGGAGCAGGTCTTGGAAGCGGTCCTCGAGCTCGCTGGGCGTGTGGCGCGGCCGCCAGGCTGCGATGGCGCGTCGCAGGGCCGCGGCGCCCCGGCGGCCGCGGGCGCGAGAGAGGGCGTCGTCTACGGCCGCGAGGTCGAAGAGGTCGAGTCGCTCGGCGCGGTCGATGGCACGAGCAAGGTCGGACGAGGCCAGCGCGGCGGCAAGGTCGAGCAGGGTACGTGCGACGCTCGTAAGGGGGAGTCCGTCCCGCCAGGCAATGTCGGCGGATTCGAGCAGCCTCGAGCTGTGGACTTCGAGCTCCGGCAATCCTGCGCGGGCCCCGCGGGACCGTTACCGAAGAGTGGCCAACGGCGTAGACGCACGGATGCAGCAGATGCAGCCGTCCTGCCGCGGTCTGCCGTCCGACCCAGAACCTGTCCAGGCCCAGCGCACGCAGCTGGGCCGCCGCCACGACGCCATACTGCCTCGCCGCGAGCGCCGCCAGTTGCTGCCCGTGACGAGGTGGCCTGCCTTCGTTGCGGTATCCGCTACCAGGACCGGCCACCCGGGAAGGGTGGCGCGGAATGCGTAACGCGCGGCGCGGCGGGTGTCACGGAGTTATGGCCAGGGAATGCCGGGGGCCAGGAGCGGGTCGGCCCAGATCGCCGGGTCTTCGCGGCCCAGGCGCCACAAGCCGATCCCGAGGCCGCGCGCCCTTGCGATCCTGATCCTGGTTCCAACGGTCGCGGCGTTCGTGTACCAGACGTCGTGCCAGGCGCCGCCCTGGTCCGTGTACGCGAAGTGGTAGCCGCCCTGAACCGGGTCCCACGCCGGGGTGGCTCCGAGCAGTGAGATCTGGCCAATCACGTCGGCGTGCTCGAGCGGGGTGCCCCGGTTTGCCGGGCCGCCGCCGTTCGGCCAGTCCACGCCGAACATCGGCATGCCGAGCACGAAGCGGGCCTTGGTCGGCATCGTGGCCACGTAGTCGGCGACTTTGATGAACCTGTACAGGTCATCCGGCGCCCCGGGCGTAGAGGTCACCCAGTGCCACCCCCAGTTCATCACGAACACGTAGTCGGCCACGGCGCCAAGCCCGGGGTAGTCGTAGAAGGCGGAGCGGGCCGTCTCGAAGCCGACGTACTTGGCCGAGACCTCGAGCGAGAGCTTCGCCCCGACGAGATGCAACCGGCGTGCGAGCTGGGCGGCGAAGTACGTGAAGGCGGTGCGGTCCTCCGCATAGCCGGCCTCGAAGTCGAGGTTGATTCCCTCATATTCGTGGCGTTGCACGAGCTCGACGATGTCGCCGATCAAGGAAAGCCGCATCTTCCGATTGTTCAGGAACGCGTGCAGCGTGTCGGGCCGCTGGCAATCGAATCGCGGCATCACCGCGATCTTCCGGATCTGCGCCCAGCGTGTCACCAGCGGATCGTCACGGCCCCTGACCGACGCGTCCGACCCGCAGTTGAAGTAGGTGGGGTAAAGCGTTCCGATCTGGCGGTAATGGCGACGCAGATCGTGAAAGCTCTCGTCCGTGGTCGCGAGCAGGAACGCGTGGGCGCTTCCCTCGGTCGGCGGCGGCATCGCGGTCCGCACCGCCGCCGGACCGGCCGGCGCGCTCAGATAACCGGCTGAGTCGATCGCCGCGACGGTGAACTGGTAGTCGGTCGCCGGCGCCAGATTCGAAGCGGTGCCGGAGAGCCCCCTGACTTGGCCGAGCAGCACGTCGTTGCGATAGATCCGGTACCCGACCACGCGTGAGCTGCCCGCGCGGGCCGCTGACCAGCCCAGATCCGCGTCGAAGTCGGTCACGCGGCCGACTTGCAGGTCGCCGGGTGCGCCGGGGGCGCGGTGCCTCCTGATGATCTGCAGCGTGCGGCTGCGACGACCGACGCGGCCGCGGGTGTCCGCCGCGGCCACGGCAAACCCGATGACCGGTGCCGAGCCGATCCGAACCCGGGCGCGAAGCTTGCGTACCTGCCGGTATACGCGCCCGTCGCGGTAGATCCGGTAGCCGGCGAGCTTCCCGTCGCCGGGACGGGCGCGGCCCCACTCGAGCACGGCGTATCGCGCCCGCACGTTGCGCACCGCCAGTCCGCGTGGCGCGAAGGGCGCGTAGTAGCGCATTCGCTGCTCGAGCCGCGCCGCGCACCCCGACAGCTGCCCGGCGCTGGAGACGCCTCGGACGACGAAGACGTATTTGCGACCCGGCTTCACCGCGACCCGGATCGACCGGCCGACCGTCTGACCGACGATGGCCTTGTTGCGGTATACGCGGAAGCGGCCGCGTCGTGGCGTCTTCCACGACAGCCGGCCGGCGGGCTTGCCGGCCTTCCGATGGAAACTGAGCCCTGTGGGCTTCGTGCAGGCGGCCGCCGGCGCGGGTGCGGGAATTGCGATCGAGACGGCTGCCGCGCCACCCACCAGCAGCGCAACCGTCCCGGGCCTCATGTCCCGGGAGTGGTCGGCGCCGTCTTCGGAGACGTCGAGACCGGCTTGAGCGTGGGCTTCGGCGCGGGCTTCTTCGGCGTGGAGGGCTTGGGCGAGGCGGGTGCCTTTACAGGCTTTGTCGGAGGCACGACCGGCTTCGCGGGAGACTCGATCGCCGGCTTCGACGGCACGGCCACCTGCCCCCCGGTGCGAGCGGGAGCGGCGCTGCTTCCGCCGGTGCCGACCGGGGGACGCTCGCTGGAGGTGCCCCCGGTGCCGGTGACTGCCGTGCTCGGCGCGTCGGCGGAGCCGCCCAGTGTGGCAATCGTGGCGGGCGCCTGCGTGGCCGGCGGTTCGGCGGGCTGAGGCGGCACGACAGGTTCGGCGACCGGCGCGGCGGGCGGCACGACCGCCGGCGAGGGAGGGACCGCCGGGGGAGCGGCCGCGGGGATACCGACCTCGGCCGGAACCTCGGGCCTGAGCGCTACGACGTGCGATCCGCCCGAGCGGCCGTGCCCGAGCGCCATCGCAGCCGGAACCCCCGAGCCGAGCACGGTCGAAACCGTCCGGGCCGGTGCGATCGCGCCCTGGGCCGCGGCCCGTGGCGTAAAGGAGTGAGAGTGATCGCGACTGTCCGGGACGCCCGCGCCCAACAGCGTCACCGTCGCGGCCATCACCGAGGCCGCGGCCTGCAGCGCGTTGCCGCCTCCGGTCGACGAGATGGTCGCTGCCGCGGCGACCTGATGCGGGTCCGCCACCGTGGCCGGAGTGCCCAGCAGCCGCCACCGAATCGATGCAACCGGGAACATCACGGCGCCGAGGTTCCGAAGCGCTGTCCGGGCCCGGAAGATCAGCTGCCGCACTCCCGAGTCGGTGTGGCCGAGCTCAGCCGAGATCTCGCCGTAGCTGCGGCCCTCGAGCTCACGGAGGGTCAGGGCCCGCCGCTGGCGCTCGGGAAGCGCCTGGATCGCCGCGACGATCCGGGCGAGCTCCTCCTTCTGCTCGAACACGCCAGGCGGCTGCGGCATCCCGTCGAACTCAGGGTCGAGCTCATCGTGGTCGCACGGCTGCTTGCGCAGGAGGTCGATCGCGCAGTTGCGGGTGATTCTGTACAGCCAGGGGCGCAGCGCGATCTCGCGCCGCTGGCCGTCGCGAAGCGCGACGAATGCCTGCATGAAGGCCTGCTGCACCGAGTCCTCAGCGCGCGCGACGCCAACCAGATGCATGCAATAGAACTGAAGCGGCCGCTGGTACCGGCGCATGATCTCGGCAAACGCCCGCTCGGAACCGCCCCGCGTGAGAGCGACGAGACAGTCGTCGCTCGCGTGTCGCAAGGTGCAGGTCGAGAGCATGCCGTGATGGGGGCGCCGGGTGGGCACCGCAGTCTCCGGACCAGGGGTCGCTGTGAGGGACATCGCTTCCGTGCTGTTGACCGAGGGGGGACGGACAGGGTCCGCGCCCTGCCCGCATGGGGACCTACGTGTATATCTACCGTCCTAACGGGTCGACGCGAGCAACCTCTGCGCTGGCGGACACATGTCTGAACCCGACGCTCGCCGCAGGCGCAGGATCCCGAGGGGGTTTCGCCGCCGGAGCAGGCGTCACACTCGGCGCCGTGAGAGCGCGTCGCGAGCGAATCTGGATCCGCAACACCAGCCGGCACCCGGACGCGCGAGTGCGCCGCCTGGTCAGGTTCGCCGTCGCCGACGTAGACATGGATCGGGTGTGCGTCAACGTCAAGAACGGCGCGATGGGGGGCGGCGCATACAACGGCGTGCCCGAGATCAGCAACGCACCGCGCGACGCCGACTACCTGGTCACGCTGCGCCTCGGCAACGGCCGCGAGCGCTGGCCGCTGGGTCCCGTCAACTACCACTTCAAAGGTCCCGACGAGACCGGCCCCCGCAACCGTTTCCCATTCTTCGTCTGCCATGACTGGGAAGAGTGGCTCGTGAAGCTCGCCGCGCACGAAGCGAAACACATCGAGCAGTTCAGGAACGAGCTTTCATGCAGCGAGCTGAGCTGCGAGCGCTTCGCGGTGGAGAAGCTCGCCGAGTTCAGGGAGCTGCGGCGCCCCCGGGAAAACCACCGGGCCGCACGGCAGCTCGAGCTCGCATTCGATATTTAGGGGATAAAGACTCCCTGGACCTCGAAGAGCGTGTTGTCGGCGGGGGAGCTCGCCTGTCCGTCGGCGCCACCGTCGAAGATCCGCAGCTGGCCGATCTCGATGACGGCGCGCTGCTGGTCCTTTACCGCACCCGGCGTGACACCGTTCCAGCTGGTCGTAACCGCGCACGTGCCGCCGATCGTGTTCGCCGTGGTCGAGCACGGTACGTCCACGGGGAACGGAATGTCGATCATTGTGGCGGCCTCGTTCAGATTGGAGCCGTTGTAGTGGTCGGTGATCCGGATCGTGGCGTTTGCTCGCACCGAAGCCCCCGCCCCGCCGAAGTCCGGGCCGTCGCCTGTGTTGGGGCTCGTGCACTGTGCGGCCGGGCCGCCTGGCATGCATCGAACGTCGGTGATGCTCGCCTTGATGAGGACGTCCTCGGGAATGGTCGTCTTCACGCTCAGCTGAACGGAGCCTTCCGACTGCGCGCCGGCGCCGTTGGCGTCGGGCGTGCCCACCCACAGGTACTGCGAGGTCTGCTCAGGCGGGTTACAGGACGGGTATTCCAGGGGCTGACCGTGCATCCTGTTGCCCACGGCGCACGCCTTGTGGGCGGGTACCAGCGAAGCCCTCAGTGGTGTCGCCCCCCTTGGCCGGACGTGCGATCCGCTGGCAATCTGGCCCACGACCATGAGCCCGACCACGCCGACGGCGAGCGCCAGCCGCAGCACCGTCTTCGTCCTGATCTTCATGTAACGCCTCCCTACCCCTCAGCAAAGGGGAATCGCTCTTGAATCATCCTGCTCCAAGAGTTGCTCGACGTCAACATGAAGTTAGCGCCGTACCTTGAAGACGAAGGCCGGGGGCGAACCCCCGGCCTTCGCGCACAGCGTTCGTTCGAGCGCCTAAGGAATGAAGATTCCCTGGACCTCGAAGAGCGTGTTGTCGGCGGGTGAGCTTGCCAGACCGTCAGCGCCACCGTCGAAGATCTGCAGCTGGTTGATCTCGATGACTCCGCGCTGGTTGTCCTTCACTGCACCCGGCGTGACACCGTTCGCGCTGGTCGTGACCGCGCACGTGCCGCCGATCGTGTTCGCCGTGGTCGAGCACGGTGCGTCCACTGGGAACGGAATGTCGATCACTGTGGCGGCCTCGTTCAGATTGGGGCCGTTGTAGTGGTCGGTGATCCGGATCAGCGCGGTGCCTCGCACGGAAGCGCCCGCCCCACCGAAGTCGGGGCCGTCCGACACGTTCGCGCTCGTGCACTGAGCGGCCGGGCCGCCTGGCCTACACCGGACGTCGGTGGTGCTGTACTTGATGAGGACGTCCTCCGGAGAGGTCGTCTTCACGCTCAGCTGGATGAACCCTTCCGACTGCGCACCGGCGCTGTTGGCGTCGGGCGTGCCGAGCCACAGGTACTGCGAGGACTGCACGGGCGGGTTACAGGACGCAAACGACAGCGGTGCGCCGTGCGTTCTGTTGCCCGGCAGGGCACACGCTTTGTAGCTGGGCACCAACGAGGCCCTCAGGGGTGTCGCCCCCCTGGGCCGGACGTGCGAACCGCTGGCAATCTGGCTGACGACCATGAGCCCGACCACGCCGAGCGCGAGCGCCACCGGCAGCACCATCTTCCTTTTGATGGTCATATAACGCCTCCCTCCCCTTGGAAAAAGGGGAAATTTGCTCTTGGAGCGTCCCTGCTCCAGGGGTTGTTCAAGGTGATTACCTCGGTTCGCCCCTAGGTTGACGCCAGCGATACTAGACGACCCTGTCTCATCATGCGCTAGGTGGGACGCACAATCTTGACCGATGTGTTTAGCCGGTTTGTACAGAGGATTGGCCCTAAATTACCGTGCAGTTTTACGTGACGTCAGATGCATGACGCTCGCGTGCCGGCCACCGCCTCGAGGCGCCCGGCCAGGCCTAATCGCAAGACATGAATCCGTTTACATGACTCGAGTGTCTTGTTAGAGTCCCTCGCGTCAGGGTGGTCGCACCTGCGTGCGGCCAATTTCAACCCGGGAGGTTGAGAGGCAACGTGAGAAGACTGTGGATTCCAGCGATGCTGGTCCTCGTCTGTGCGTGCGCGATGCCGGCCAGTGCCGGCGCGGTGCAGTTCACCGACGGTGTCGCCAGTGGCGACGTCACGTCGACGCGCGCGATCTTGTGGACGAGGGTTGACGTCGCAGACAACATCAAGGTGGAGATCTTCAACAACGCGGCGTTGCACCCGCCGAAGGCCTTCATAGGCAAGATGAAGACCTCGGCGGCTCGTGACTTCACGGTCAAGATCGACGCGTCCGGCCTGAGGCCGAACACGAGGTACTGGTACCGCTTCAAGAAGGACGAGGACCTGTCCCCGGTGGGCACGTTCAAGACCGCGCCGGCGGCAAGCACGCCCGCCAACGTGAAGCTCGGCTACACGGGCGACTCGGATGTCACGAGGGTCGGCGGCGTTCCAGCGGTCAACAACTTCGAGGTGTTGAGCGCCTTGCAGAACGACAACGTGGACGCCTGGGTCTACCTCGGCGACACGATCTACTCGGACTCGAGCTTCCGGCCCACCGGTCCAGCGACGACGCTGCCCGAGTACCGGGCTACTTACCGTGAGGGCCGGACCTACCCGAACCTCACGAACCTGCTCGCCTCGACCTCGACGTACGCGCTCGCAGACGACCACGAGGTCGTGAACGACTACGACGCGGCGACGGTCGACCCGGCCAGGTTCGCGGCCGGCAGGAAGGCCTTCTTCGAGTACATGCCGATCCGTGAGACCGGCCTGCTCCACGACGCGTCCTGTGCCGGCGACCCGCTGTACCGCACGTACAAGTGGGGCAGCGACGTCGAGCTGTTCGTGCTCGACGAGCGGTCCTGCCGCAGCGCAGAGGCCACCGTTGCGTGCGCCGGTGACCTGGCGCCGACGTTCCCGGTCGCAGCGAGGAAGACGTTCCCGTTCAACCTGTTCCTGACGGAGAACCCGCCGCCCGGCTGTCTGGATGCGATCAACAGCCCGTCCCGGACACTGCTCGGGCCGGTTCAGAAGGCGAAGTTCAAGCAGGACCTGCAGAACTCCACAGCGCAGTACAAGCTGATCATCAACGAAGACCCGATCCAGCAGTTCTTCGTGGCGCCGTACGACCGCTGGGAGGGGTACGGGGCGGACCGTTCAGAGATCCTGAACTTCATCCGCAGCAACGGCATCGACAACACGCTGTTCCTGACCACCGACACGCACGCGACGATCCAGAACCAGGTGTCCATCGACAACTTCACGGACCCGGGCGCGATCTCCAACGAGATGGTCACGGGCCCGATCGCGACGACCACGTTCGCGAATGAAGTGATCGGCGTCGCGGGTCAGATCGGACTGTTCGCGGTGAACGTGGCGTTGGACAACTTCACCGGAATCGACTGTCGGAACCTCGACAAGAACTCCTACGCGACGGTCGACGTGACCTCGGGTGGGACCACCACGATCACGTCCAAGACCGACGCCGGCACACCGGTGATCGGCCAGAACACGGCAGGCGCTTCGCTGCCCTGTTCCGGGACTTACGGTCCCTAGCGCGAGCAAGGGAGCAGCACGGGTCTCTGGGAGAGCCAAGGGGAAACAGGAGGGCCGGGAGAAATCCCGGCCCTCCGTCTTTTCGGTGTCAAGCACCCCTGACTAAGCAGGTTCTTCGACCCTGATCTGCGAAGCGAAGAGCTCAACGCACTCGGGGTCGAACTGGGTCCCGGCGTGACGGCGAAGCTCCTCGAACGCCTCCTCGGCGCTCATCGGTCGCCGGTAGGGCCGGCCACTGGTCATCGCGTCGAAGGCGTCCGCGACATGGAGGATCCGGCACGCCTGCGGGATGGCGTCGCCGCTCAGGCCGTCTGGATACCCGCCGCCGTCCATGCGCTCGTGTGAGTGCCGTACCCAGGGCACGATCGTCTCGAGTCCCTGGATCCGCCCAACCATCTCGGCGCCTCGCACCGGGTTCATGCGAATCGCCTCCCAGTCCTTCTCGGTCAGGGGGTCACGCTTGCGAAGGATGTGGTCGGGGATCGAGACCTTGCCGACGTCGTGCAGGATCGCTGCCATCTGAAGCAGCTCGAGGTCTCGCTCCGACCAGCCGAGCTGCTCGGCGATTTCTACGCAGTATTCAGCGACCTTCCATGAATGCTCGTGCTGGACAGCCATCCGCTCGTCGACCGCGCGCGCCAGAGTCGTGGCCCAGCTCAGCTCTTTCGCGGTCAACTTGAGCCGCGCCTTCGGGCGTTCGCGCTTGCCGACGTAGAGGCCGGCATCGGCCGCGCGCTGGAGCTCCTCGTAGTCGGCCCCGTCGCTGGGAAAGCAGGCGATCCCGATCGACGCGGGCGCGCGGTCGGCAAGCGCCTCCTGCAGGCGGTTGGCGACGGCGTTGCTGTCGTCTGGCCCCGCCCCCGGCACCGCGATCGCAAACTCGTCGCCGCCGATCCGGCCCACGACGTCCATCGAGCGCACCACGTCGCTCATGACGTCGACCGCCCAACGCAGCACCTCGTCTCCGGCGGCATGCCCGCGCGTGTCGTTGATCTCCTTGAAGTGGTCCAGGTCGAGCACCACCAGTCCGAGTGGCCGGCCTGTCCTCGAAGCGCGGCTCAGCTCGGCGTTGAAGCGCTCCTCGAAACCGCGACGGTTGAGGCAACCGGTAAGCGGGTCCGCTCGCGATACCCGCGCGAGCGCCGTTCGACGGCGGTCCTGGTCTCGGGCGTGCCAGCCGCAGAGGACCGCGATGACGGCGAGCGAGAACGCGAAGAAGCCGACGTACTGCGGATCCGGGCGCTCGCCCGCAACCCCAACCGCGACGTACGCGACGTAGTCGAGCGCGCTGATCGCGATCACCGACGTGAGGGGGTACGAGAGTGCCGCGAACACCACCGGCACGAAGAACAGCAGCGCAAGCGGGCTGGTCGAGCCCCCGTCAGCAGCAACGACGACCGTCGTGAGGGCGATGTTGGTAGCGCTCCAGAGCAGGAAGAACGGCTCGCGCCACCGGCTGCGTACGACGCGCTCGTGCGGGATCAGGACGAAGAGCAGCGCGACGATCGCGCCCAGGCCGAAGAGCGTTGCGATCAGATTGCGATTCGGCTGCTCCCAGGTTGCGGCGACGTACAGCCATCCCGCCGCGCACAGCGCAAGCGTCAGCCGCACGCCCGCGCCGATGCTCTCGGCGCGTGAGCGGACCTCCGAGAAGTCCAGAATAGAAGGGCCCTGATCTTTACCCATATAGGCGGTATCGGCCGCCCGCCCGCTCTCTTTACTCGTGGCGGCCCGAATACGGCCGGGAATGGGCTCGAGGCCGGCAATTTGCGCTTACCCTTTGAGCGCGAGATGTCGATAGATCGCAGGCGCATAATCGCCCTCGCCCCGATCGCGTTCCTCGTGCTGGCTTCCTGCGGTGGCGGGGATGACTCCTCCACCTCCGGGGGGAACGGCACCGCGAACACGGCCACCGGAGCGACCTCGACCGTGCGCAAGACCGGCGCGAGCGGAGCCACGGGCGCTGCCAGGAATCGGCCCGGCCCGAAGAGCAGCCCCAAAGAGAGGGCCAGGTCCGACTCCGGAGGAGCAGCTGGTCCCTCGCCGCCATCCAAGGCCGACCGGGAAGCGCGCAAGCGGCGTATCGAGCGTGAAGCCAAGCCGGACAAGGGCGGCAGCAAGAAGGGCGGCTCCAACGGCCAGAAAAAAGGCGGTAAGGACGACCAGCCGGCCACCACCGGGCCGGCGTCGAAGCCAAGCTCCACGCCGGAAGTCGTCCTCTACAACAAGGCGAAGCGCGTGTGCAAAGCGCTCGGCGTCGCCGCTCTCGCCCGGCGTTTCAAGGTCAAAAGCACCCCCGATGCGGTCGCAGCCGCCTATGCGGCGACCTACCCGGCCTCGCTCCAAACCGCCGTCCGTGACGGCTGCAAGGCGGCCTTCTCAGGCTGACGGGCACTGCGCGGGCGCCCACGACCCCGGCAAAAGGCACCGGTCGGTGCGCGCAGGCGGCTTTCCCTTCCGGAAACGGAACCGCGTGTACTTACCGATTGCACCGGGTTTGGTGACGTAGATGCGGATCCGCACCCCGGGAAGCAACAGCCGCTCGAGACGGCGAACACGCACGCTGCGGGCCGTACCGAGCTTCGGATCGCTGGAGACGGCCCGTACCTGCTTCTTGAAAGGACAGCTGCGGCCCGCGCAGCGCAGGGAGATCCTTGCGCCCACGGGTGTCACCACCTGCAGCAGGCGCACCCGGGTTCCGAATGGTGTGACGCGCCCGGCCATCCGCACAACCGGAAACGGGCTCAGCGCCGCCGGCCCGGTCTTCTTTGTCGTGACTGGGAACCCCGGCGCCGGCAGCACTCCGACGGTCTGGGAATCGAACGAAATGAGACCGTCGTTGTCGGTTACGCGCAGGCCGACCGCGTACTCCCCGGGCGCGGAGAAGGTTCGCAGCGCGGTCGTGCCGCCTCCGTTGTCGAAGTTGCCATCGCCGTTGAGATCCCAGGCCTGCTCGGTCACGGTCCCGTCCGCGTCGCTTGAGGTGGACGTGAAAAGCACCGGCTGGTTGACGATCGGCGCGGCCGGCGAGATGCCGAACGATGCCACCGGCGCCTGCTTGGAGCCGGGCGAGCCGAGCACCGAAAGCTGCCGCTTGAATGTTCTCCCCTTGCCCGCGGAGTCCTTGACCTGAAGCCTCACCCTGAGATTCGTGGGCGACAGGTATTCGCGCACGGCGGACGGCGTCGTGCCGGTGTCCTGCTCCCATCCCCCGGTTCCGTCGAGATCCCATCTGTATTGCGTGATCGTGGCGCCGTCACTCGGTGAGACGTTCGCGCTGAAGGTGACGCTGTCGCCCGCATGGGGCGTCGAGGGGGTCCATGAGAAGCCGCCCGTGATCTCAGGCGCCGCCGGCGAGGGCGATGCCCAGACGCAAAGCGCGATCAAGGCCGCGCCCGCGATCAGGGCGGCGAGGAGGGCGCGCTCGCGAAGCGATGAGTTGGCCAGGCTGCTGTCCACGGGGGACGGGTGTCCGTTCCACAGGTTCGCTCAGGCTGGGGGTGCGGCGAACCGCACCCCATACTACGCCCCGGCAAAAGAAGCGTTATCTAGCCGCCAGGGCACCGGATCGGCCGCCACGACCGAGGCGCCAGGCAGAGATCCTTGCGTGCGGGAGCCTTCCCCGCACGGATCCGCAAGCGCGTGAACTTGCCGATCGTGCCGGGACGAGTGACGTAGACCTTTACGGTCACGCCCGCGCGGAGCAGCCGTTCCAGCTTTCTGACGCGGACTTTGCGAGAGACCCGGACCTGCTTCTTGAACGGGCAGCCGCGGCCGTGGCAGCGGATCGAGACCTTTGCGCCTCGGGGGGCGCTCACTACCAGGAGCCGGATTCGCGATCCGTTCGGAAGGATGCGACCGGCCACCCGCACGATCGGGAACGGGCTCATGAGGCGGGCCCCGTTGACCCGGACAGCGCCGACGGGCCCCGTCAACGGATCAGGCGCGACAGTCACCGTCTGGGATGAGAATGACACCGATCCCCTGTTGTCGGTGACCCGCAGGCCGATTGCGTAACTTCCGGGCGCGGGAAACGCACGCAGGGCGGTCGCGCCTCCTCCATTGTCGAAGTTGCCGTCGCCGTTCAGATCCCAAACCTGCTCCGTCAGTGTTCCATCGGGGTCGCTCGCCGTCGACGTGAAGTTGACGGGCTCGTTCGCGCGGGGCTCCGTCGGAGACCAGCGGAAGGACGCCACCGGCGCGCGGTTGGTGACCCTGACCTTGCGTGTCGCGGTGTCGGTGTTGGCCGGCTGCGAGGCATCGGTCACCCGCAACGTCACTTCGATCGTGCCGCTGGTCGGGTACGAGCGACTCACGGTCGCCGGGCCCGTCGTCTCGAACGTACCGTCGCCGTCGAGGTCCCACTCGCGATTTGTGATTTGGTTGCCCGGTCCGTAGGCGTCCGACTCCGACTGGAAGGTCACGGTCTCGCCGGCTCTCGGGGATCCTGGCGAGAACGTGAACCAGGCGTCCACCCCGCTCGGCAGCGGGTCGATCGGCGGGGGCTCCACCGCAGCAGCCTGGGCGGCCACTGCCAGCAGGCACCCGGCGAGCAGCAGCGTGACGATTGCTCTCGGGCGTCCGGGGATCACGGTGGGCGAAGGTACAGGTAGCGGCGGTCGCAGAAATCCGCCTCGAACTGCTCGGCTGAAACGACTGCGGCGCCGTCCCGAGGCGTGACGGCGCCGCGCGTGTTACTGCCCCGCGAGTGAAGAAGCGCAGTGGCCCGCCCTTCCGGAAGGCGAGCCATCTGCCCTGCCGTGACGCGGGGCCGCTGGATGGGCTGACGGCTCCGCACGCCTGATTCGCACTTCCTTCACAAGGCCGGGAACGCGGTCGAGTGTAGCCCCGATCCTGGAACCCCGTACCGGGCGTATGCTGCCGCGCTGTGCACACCAAGCTGGCGCCGGACAATCTCACGGAGGTCGTAGGGATCAGGCTGAACATCGCGTGCGCGGTTCTTTGACTCGTCGCCGATGTACGGCGAGGCTGAGCGCGTGCTCGGCGAGGCGCTCGCGTCGCGCCGCGTGGACGCGATCGTGGCGACGAAGGTCTGGGCATCGACCGCTCGCGAAGGGGCCGCCCAGGTCGAGCGTGCGCTGGGCTTCTTCAACGGCTGGGTCGACCTCTAC
>JBKOZI010000061.1:0-14212 GCA_046725795.1 Actinomycetota bacterium | reverse complement strand
CCCCTGGACGGGTCCGAGGTGCTGGTCCGCGGCAAGGTCGGGGCCGAGGTGACGCCGGAGCAGGCAAACGAGGCAGCGCGCCTGACGGCGCTGTCCGTCTTCACCTCGCTCGAGCGTGAACTCAGGGATCTGGATCGGGTGATGCGTTGGGTGAAGGTGCTCGGGCTGGTCAACTGCGCGCCCGGCTTCAGTGCCACGCCGGGCGTCGTGAACGGCTTCAGCGACCTGGTGCTGGAGCTCTGGGGCGATGCCGGCGGGCATGCCCGCTCGGCGATCGGCGTCGCCGAGCTGCCGTTCGATATACCGGTAGAGGTTGAGGCGATCGTGGAGGTGAGCACATGACATTGGAGACGACAGCGCCGGACCTGTTCGCCCGTTACTTCGACGACATCCAGGTGGGCGACTCGTTCACGACCAAGAGCCGGACGATCACGGAAGCGGACATCGTCAGCTTCGCGGCGCTGACCTGGGACACGTATCCGCTTCACGTCGACGCCGAGTGGGCAGCGAAGAGCATGTTCGGCGAGCGGATCGCGCACGGCATGCTGGTCCTGTCCTACGCGGCCGGGCTCGTGCCGATGCAGCCCGGCCCCATCGTCGCCTTCTACGGGATGGAGAAGGTGCGCTTCTTCCTGCCGACCAAGATCGGCGACACGATCCACGTGTACGTCGAGCTCAAGGAGAAGGAGGAGCGCGATGAGAACCTCGGGCTGGCAACGTTCCACAACACCGTTTTGAACCAGCGCGACGAGACGGTTGCGAAGAGCATCAACAAGGTTGTCCTTAAACGGCGCGCCGACTAGGGTCGGCCGGTGGCGCTGGCCGAGGCAAGCCGTCTGACGCAACCGCTGCCGGGCGGGCAGGAAGGCGCGACCGTGCGCGTTCACCCGATCAACACGGGCTACATCCTCTCGCCGGCGGAGTTCCTGGCCCGGACCGGCAGCGCCTGGAAGACGTGGCGAAGCATCCGTACGCCGCAGGAGGAATGGCTCAGGCTCCCGGTGCCGGCCTTCCTGATCGAGCATCCCGGCGTCGGGAAGATGCTCGTCGACACGGGCCTGCACGCATCGGTCGCCACCGACCCGAAGCAGAACATGGGCGGCCTGATCGGGCGCTTCTACAAGTTCGACATGGAGCCCGAGCAGGCAGCGGCCGCGCAGCTGCGAAGCCGCGGCATCGAAGCCGGCG
This sequence comes from Actinomycetota bacterium, assembly GCA_046725795.1. Taxonomy (GTDB): domain Bacteria; phylum Actinomycetota; class Thermoleophilia; order Solirubrobacterales; family JBBDJG01; genus JBBQKG01. The sequence continues at coordinate 13,024 of JBKOZI010000061.1, read as the reverse complement.
AGATCCGCGTCGTGGTGATGACGCACCTGCACATGGACCACGCGTCCGCGATCTCCGACTTCACCGAGGCGACCTACGTTCTCGGCGAGGGCGAGTGGCAGGCGTTCAGCGCCCGCCGCGCCACCTTCAACGGCTACATCCACAAGCAGGCAGCGCACGCAGTCGACTACCGCGAGGTCGTGTACGACACGAGGCTGGCGAGCTCCTACTCCACCTTCGGCCGGTCATTCGACCTGTTCGGCGACGGCTCGGTCCGGCTCGTGTACACACCCGGGCACTCCGCCGGGCACCAGTCGCTGATCGTGCGGCTACAGGGCCACGAGGCGTTGCTCGCGGGGGACGCGATCTACTTCATCGACGTGCTCGACCACGAGCGTCGCGGCCAGTTCCTCGCGGACGAGCACAACTGGCGGCGCTCGCTGCGCGAGATCCAGCTCTACCGGCGCGAGAACCCGAACGCGCTCATCATCCCGAGCCACGACCACGAGCTGTGGGCGGGCTTGGACGAAACGTACGAATAGGGACGGTTCGTCAGGAACCGAGCGGCTATGCCAAGCCGCAGGTCATCGGGTGAAAAGCCTCACGGCTTTCGGAGCCCTCGCAGGATCCGGTCCAAGCTCTCCCCCACCTCGCGCCGCGCCGTCTCGCGGTCCTCGGCCCGTGCGATCAGCAGACCGCCCTCGGTGAGGGCTCCGAGCAGTAGGTGCGCGAGCGGCTCGAGCGGCTGTTTCTCGATGTAGCCGGCCTCCATCACCGTCTCGAGGCCCGCGCTCACGAGCCCGAGGCCGTAGCGGGCCTCGATCTCCCGCCAGGCGGCGAGCCCCAGCACCGACGGCGCGTCCGTCAGCACGATCCGCTGCACTGCCGGCTCGAGACAGACGTCGAGGAACGCGCCGATCGCGGCGCGCTGCTGCTCCCAGGCGTCGGTCTCCGTGAGCGCTGCCTCGGCGACCCGCGCCAACACGTCTTGTTCGACCTGCTCGACGACCGCAGCGAACAGGTCACGCTTGTCGCGAAAGTGGTGATAGAGAGCGCCGCGCGTGACCCCCGCCCGGCGCACGATCTCCTCCGTCGCGACCTCGCTGTAGCCGCGACGTGTGAACAGATCGCGACCGACGCGGAGCAGCCTGCCGCGGGTCGCCTCGGACTGTTGCGCCCTGCTTGACATTCAGACAGTATGTATGTTAGATACCGGCTGTATGTATGTCACGTGGTTTCGAGCGTAACTGAGCCAGATGACCGAAAGTTCCGCGCAGGCCAGACCCTCGACGGGCGCCGAGATCATCAGCCAGTTCCTGCTTCACTCCCCCTTCGTCCACCACCTCGGGATGCGGCTCGAGTCGATCGCCCCCGACCGCGCGCGCGTCGCGATGCCGTACCGCGAGGAGCTCGCGACTGTCGGGGACGTGGTGCACGGCGGCGCGCTGACGTCGATCGTCGATACCGCGGCGATGGCGGCATCGTGGTCGGCGCACGACGGCTCGGGACCGTTGCGCGGCACGACCGTCGGCCTGTCGGTCGACTTCGTAGCCGCCGCCCGAGGCCGGGAAGTCACGGCCGAAGCTCGCGTGATCCGGCGCGGCAAGAGCCTTTGCTTTTGCGACGTCGACGTGACCGACGCGGATGGCGGTCTCGTCGCAAAGGGCATCGTCACCTACAAACTCGGATAGGAGGATCGCGATGTCGATCTCACAGGCACTCGGCGAGCAGAGAGAAGTCCAGCTCCCACAGGGCACGATCAGCTACCGCGAGCGCGGATCGGGTGAACCGATCGTGTTCGTTCACGGGCTGCTCGTGAACGGCGACCTATGGCGCAAGGTCGTGCCGGAGCTCTCGAAGGACTACCGGTGCATCGCGCCGGACCTCCCGCTCGGCTCCCACACGCAACCGATGAACGAAGACGCCGACCTCTCGCCCTACGGGGTCGCGAAGCTGATCGACGACTTCCTCGCTGCGCTCCACCTCCGGGACGTCACGCTGGTGGGCAACGACACCGGCGGCGCCTTCTGCCAGCTCGTGATCACGCGGCATCCCGAGCGGATCGGCCGTCTGGTCCTCACTCCGTGTGACGCCTACGAGAACTTTCCGCCGCGTCTCTTCAAGTGGCTGCTCGCGCCGGCGAAGTCCCCGGCGGGAGCGCGCATGATGCTCCAGCCGATGCGCCTTGCCGCGATGAGGCGCAGCCCGATGGGCTTCGGCTGGCTCGCGAAGAAGGGCATCGACGCGGAGGTCACGGATTCATGGATGCGCCCGGCGCTCGAGAACGCCGGAATCCGGCGCGACCTCGCCAAGGTGCTCCGCGGTATTCACCCGCGGTACACGCTCGAAGCGGCCGAAAAGCTCGGCGCGTTCGACCGTCCAGTGCTGCTCGTATGGGCGCCGGAGAAGGACTTCTTCCCCTGGGAGCACGCCCAGCGGCTGTCTCAGACATTTCCGGACGCACGCGTGGAGCGCGTCGAGGACTCGTACACGTTCGTATCGGAGGACCAGCCCGAGCAGCTGGCGCGGCTGATCTCGGAGTTCGCGAGGAAACCGGTGGCGGCTTAGTCAGGCTGATCCGTTCGATTCACGTGAGCGGCGTCATGCCGGTCCTGGGATGCGCGGAGAGGTCAAGTAATCGCCTTTGGCGCAATCCCGTGGCCGTCCACCTCGCGTTTAGGCGTCCATAGCCCCCAAAGTGTTCGGTGACCGATGGATCCGCAATCAGGTGGCTCTTTCGCGGTGTCATTTCGCGCGAGTCATTCACGGAGTGATCAAACGACTCAGCCTGACCCCCTGTTAGTGCCGGTGTAAGCGACACCGACATCCTCGCGGCCGGTGGAATGAGTCAGCTACCGCTTGTCGCGCTGACCGACCTCGAGCTGCTCGCTCACGCGGTCGCCGCCGAGCATCCGGCTGATGCGCGACATGACCGGCGGCGAGATGCCGAACATCTTCGCCCCGGAGCTGAGTGACAAGGGCGCGACGTCGATCTCGGCCCTGTTGCGGTCGATCCCCTCGACCACAGCCTTCGCGACGTCCTCCGGCGTACGGGTCCCGACGCCACGCGGAAGCTTGGTGCCGCTCTCGTGGAACATGCCCGCCTCCCGGATGAATCCCGGGAAGACGGTCGTCACCCCCACGCCGGTTCCGCGGAGCTCCTCGCTCAGCGAATATCCAAAGCCTCGCACCGCGAACTTCGTCGCGCTGTAGACGGAGCTGCCGCCGCTTGCGACCTTGCCTGCGAGCGACGACACGTAGACGAGGTGCCCCGACTTTCGCTCGAGCATGCCGGGCAGGAAGGCCAGCGTCAGCTGCATCGGCGCGCGAACGTTCACGTCGATCGCGCGATCCAGCTCGCGTGGAGCGAAGGTCTGCAGCCTCCCCGCGGCGGGCACCGCTGCGTTCGCGACGAGCACGTCGATGTCCGTGCGCTCTCCGAGGCGCTCCACGTCGGGCTTGTTTCCGAGATCCGCTCCAAGCACCTCCACGCGATCGCCGAGCTCTCTTGCGATCTCGTCGAGCAGATTGACCCTGCGCGCCGTCAGCACCACGGTCGCGCCGCGCCGGTGAAGGGCGTGCGCGATCGCGCGCCCGATCCCGCCGGTGGCGCCGGTGAGCAGCACGGTGCTGTCTTCGAGCCTGATGGTCATCCCCGTAGATCCGCGAAGAAGTAGATCAGACTGCGATTCACGAGGTCGGCTCGCTCCCATTGCAGGAAGTGCCCCGCCCGCTGCACGATGAACGGCCCCACGATCTCGGGAAAGGCGACCTCGCAACGCTCGGGGAAATCGGCGGGAATCACGTGATCCTCCGGCCCGTAGAGCACCAGGGTCGGCAGCGGGTTCTTCTCCAGCATGCGCGGCTGCGCCGAAAAGGGTCGAGTGCCCATCCCGGTCTCGTAGATCCCGAAGCTGGCCCGAAGCTTGTCGCCGTCGGCGAACGGCTCCGTCATGAAGTCCGTGGAGTCTCGGTCGAAGCTGCCGGGGGCCGCCCAGAACCGGGACCCGTAGAACTGGCCGATGTAACGGCGCCGGCGCTCCGACGTGTCGAGCTCAGCGGCGAGCTCGTCCGCCTCACGCCCCTGCCGGATGAAGTAGTCGGCCGCGGTGCGTGTCTCGCGGGAGATCCGCGGCTCGAGGCCCGCACGCTCGTAGTCGTCCGGGAGCAGCGGCAGGACGGTGTTGAAGAGGCATTGCCGTTCGACGAAGCCCTCGAAGCGCAGCCCGAGGTCCTGGATCGCGACGCCGCCGAAGTCGCCGCCCGCGGCCGCACAGCGCTCATGACCGAGCACCTCGTGCACGAGCCGGTAGAGGTCGGCCGCGTTCGCGGCCGGGTCGTAAAAGCCGTCGGGCGCGAGATCAGAGTCGCCAAACCCACGAAGGTCCGGGACGATCACCTCGAAGCCGGCGTCGGCGAGCGGCTCGATGTTTCTCCACCAGATCCGCTTGGTCTCCGGCCAGCCGTGAACGAGCAGAAGCGGGTAGCCGCCCTCTCCGCGCCGCACGAACGCAAGCTCGAGCCCGTCCGCGACGGTGGCGTGCTCGATTGGGAAGGCAGATGGGTCGAGCGCCGGCCCGTTGCGGTTCGGCATCGCCGCAGTCTATTTCGCTCAGTAGTTGTGGACCGGGCGCTGCTGGCCCGCTCGCAGCGCGGCGAGGACACCGCGGCGACCCTGAGCGTCGAGCGCCTCGTACATGCCCTTGACGCTCTCGAAAACCTCGTTGGCGACGACCTGCGCCTGGCCGCGCGTGGGGTGCTCGACCCGTTCGTAGGCGATCGGCTCCCCGTACTGCACGGTCACCTTCGGCGAGATCCGCCCGCGCTTCACCTCGCGCACGTGTTGCGAGCCGTGGATCGCGATCGGCACGACCGGTACGCCCGACTCCAGCACGAGCCGCCCCAACCCGGGTCTGGGCTCACCGAGCCGCTTGGAGCGAGAGCGGCCACCCTCCGCGTACATCAAGACGGTGCCGCCACGGTCGAGGATCGTATGGGCCGTGATGAACGCCTCTTCGTCCTTGTGCCCGCGGCGAACCGGGAAGGTGCCGCCGTGGGTGAGGATGAAGTCGAGCACCGGGGGCTTGAAAAGCTGCGACTTCGCCATGAACTGGACCTCCCGTCGCAGGAGCACGGCGATGAAGAAATGGTCCAAGAAGCTGAAGTGGTTCGGCGCCAGGATGACCGGCCCCTTGGCGGGCACGTTGTCCACGCCGATTGCCCGGAACCGGTAGATCCCGAGAATCGGGAACGTCAGCACGGTGCGCGCGAGCCGGTAGACCCAATCCGGGCGCTTCGTTCGCGTGCGGACGTGATACTTCGTGAACAACTCCGCCGGGCGGGGGTCGAGGTATACCTGGGGCTTCATCGGTGCCCGTTGCTACCCCCGGCCCGATGAGCGGTTACATGGGCGCGTCAGTGGGCCCAGTCCCTCGAGCGCTCGACGGCTTTCCTCCACTGGGCCACGAGCGATCGGCGTTCGTCTTCGCTCATCCGCGGCTCGTACCGTGCCGCCTCCCGCCAGAGCGCCGAGACCTGGTCGACGGACCAGACGCCGATCCCGACGCCGGCGAGGTATGCGGCCCCGAGCGCCGTCGTCTCGGCGATCTCCGGGATGACCACCGGCCGCCCCAGCACGTCGGCCTGGAACTGCATGAGCCAGGCGTTCGCGGTCGCGCCGCCGTCTGCGCGGAGTTCGGCGAGCCGCTCCCCGGACGCCGCCTCCATCGCGTCTACCGCGTCGACGGTCTGGTAGGCAATCGCCTCGAGCGCCGCGCGTGCGAGATGCTCGCGCCCGGTGCCGCGGGTCAGGCCGACGATCGTGCCGCGCGCGTAGGGGTCCCAGTACGGGGATCCCAAGCCGGTCAGCGCCGGCACGAAATAGACGCCCTCGTTGGAGTCGAGCCCGCCTGCCATCCGCTCGGTCTCCTCGGCCGAGGCGATCAGTCCCAGCCCGTCGCGCAGCCACTGAACGGCCGCGCCGGTCACGAACACGCTTGCCTCGACCGCGTAGTCGGTTCGATCCGGCAGTCCCCAGGCAACCGTCGTCAGCAGCCCCGAACTTGCCTCAGGTGCCTGCGTGCCGGCGTTCATCAGCACGAAGCTGCCGGTGCCATACGTGTTCTTGCCGAGCCCGTGCGACGTGCAGGCCTGGCCGAACAGCGCTGCCTGCTGATCCCCGGCGATTCCGGCAAGCGGCACGCGCGCGCCGAGAAATGCGTCGGGATCGGTCTCGCCGTAGACCTCTGCGGATGGTCGCGGCTCGGGAAGGCAACCCGAGGGCACACTCAGGAGCTCGCAGAGCGCCGGGTCCCAGTCGAGGCGGTGGATGTCGAACAGGAGCGTTCGGGCGGCGTTCGAGTAGTCGGTCACGGGGCGGCCGGTCAGCTTGAACGCGAGCCACGCGTCGATCGTCCCAAAACGCACCCCATGCTCGCGCGCGCGATCGCGCAGCCCGGTGACGTTCTCGAGGAGCCACTCGATCTTCGTCCCCGAGAAGTACGGGTCGATCACGAGGCCGGTCCGGTCGCGCACCAGCTGCTCGTGGCCCTCCGCCCGAAGCTGGTCGCAGCGTGCCGCCGTGCGGCGGTCCTGCCAGACGATCGCGCGGTGCAGCGGCCGACCGGTTCGCTCGTCCCAGCAGACGACGGTCTCGCGTTGGTTCGTGATGCCGATCGCGCGGAGCTCGGCCGCCTCGGCGCCCGCAACGTCGAGCGCGTCCTTGGCGACGGCGCGCGAGACCTCCCAGATCTCCTCCGGGTCGTGCTCGACCCAGCCCGGCTTCGGAAAGTGCTGCGCGAACTCACGGTACGCTCGCCCCACCAGGCGCGCCTCCTCGTCGAAGACGAGGCAGGTGGTGCCCGTGGTGCCCTGGTCGATGGCAAGGATCAACGCGGGCGGAACCTACCTGGCCGAACGCCGTCTGGACAGGTACGTCCGCAGGAAGTGAAGGAGCTGCCGGCCTCGATGCGCGAACCCGGCGAGTGAACGTGCCGTCGCCCGGTGCTCGAGGTCGATCTCGATTTCCTCGAGCGTGAGCCCCGCGCGGACCGCGTCAACGGTCATCCCGGTCTCCATCCCGAAGCCGTCGGCGAACGGAAGCAGGCGCTCGAGCGAAGACCCACGCATTGCCCGCTGTCCGGAGATCGGCGCGCGGGTCTCGAGGCCCGTCAGGTCGCGGATCGCCCAGCGCGCGAAGCCGACCGCGACCCCGAAGCCGCCGCCGAGCCGGCGTGAGAAGGCTGCGACGGCGAGGTCGCACCGGCCTTCCTCGACCGCCTCGACGAGCGCAACCAGGCGTGCGGCCGAGGCGCCGAGATCCCCGTCGCACAGCAGAAAAATCGCTCCGTCGGCCCCGGGTGAATCAAGCGCGGCGCGCGCGGCGGTGGTCGCCGAGCGGCCCTTTCCCTTCCGGGGCGAGGCAGTCCGGACCACCTGCGCCCCCGCCCGCGCGGCAAGCGCCGCGGTACCGTCGCGGGAACCGCTCTCGGCGAGGAGGATGCGCGCTCCGGGAAGAGCGGCACGGAGCGCCGCGATCGTCGCCTGGATCCGGTCCGCCTCGTCGCGCGCGGTCACGATCACGGTCACCGATTCGGGAGGCACGGGCGGTTATTCTGGCGCGGACCGCGACCCCGAAGCGAGTGGAGGGCCCAACTTGGCCGAGATCGAGGCGCACATAACCGGCACGGTTTGGAAGATCGAGGTATCGCCCGGCGACTCGGTGGACGAGGGCGACACCGTCGTGATCCTGGAATCGATGAAGATGGAGATGCCCGTCGAAGCCGAGGAGCCCGGCGTGGTGAAGGAAATCAACGTCGAGGAGGGACAGGCGGTCAGCGAGGGCGACACACTCGTAACACTGGAATGAGCGAGGAGGAACGGGCCTCCGGGAAACTGCTGCTCGATCGCCCGGCGGAGGCGGTTGCGCGGATCACGATCCGCAACCCGTCGAAGCGCAACGCGCTCGACCACGAGATCCTCGACGGGCTCGCGACCCTCATGGGAGAGCTCGATGACGGCATCGGGACGCGCTGCGTCGTGATCACGGGCAGCGACCGAATGTTCTCGGCCGGCTACGACATCGGCGACATCCCGGACGAGGTCTTCGCGGAGGAAGCCGAGCGGCTCGTCGCCCACCCCTTCAGCCGTGCGATCGAAGCCGTCGAGGCGTTCCCGTTCCCGACACTGGCGGCGATCAACGGCCACGCGCTCGGCGGCGGGCTCGAGCTCGCCCTGACCTGCGACCTGCGGATCGCCGCGGGCGGCGTGAAGCTCGGCATGCCGCCGGCCAAGCTCGGCCTGATCTACAGCCACACGGGGCTGCAGAAGTTCATCGACGCGGTCGGACCGGCCCGGACACGCGAGCTGTTCTTCATCGGGCGCAACGTGACGGCCGAGCGCGCTGAGCAGATCGGGCTCGTGAATGAGGTGGCCGAACCCGAGGAGCTGGAGGACACCGCGGTCTCCCTGGCGGCTGAGATCGCGGGCAACGCGCCCATCTCACTGCGTGGCAACAAGGAGATCATCGGCAGGCTCGTAACGTTGGATCGGCTCTCCAAACAGGACCTCGATCACGTGATCGAGTTGCGGCTATCCTCGTTCCGCACCCGAGACTTCCGCGAAGGCGTACGGGCTTTCGGCGAGAAGCGAAAGCCCCACTGGGAGGGCCGATAGTTGCAACAGCAGGACGGGCTCCGAGACCGCCCGGTAATGGTCTCGGCTCTGGACATCTGGCGCCGCTATGGGGAGGGCGAGGCCGCCGTTGACGCGCTCGCCGGCGTGACGGTCGATTTTGTCTGCAACGAGTTCAGCGCGATCATGGGGCCGTCCGGCTCCGGTAAGTCCACGCTTATGCACTGCCTCGCCGGACTCGACAAGCCAACCGCCGGCACGGTCGAGATCGACAAGGTCGAGATCACCTCCCTCGACGACGGCGACCTGACCGACCTTCGCCGCGAGAAGATCGGCTTCATCTTCCAGGCGTTCAACCTGCTGCCGGTGCTGACCGCGGAGGAAAACATCGTGCTGCCTTTGACGATCGCCGGGCGCGACGTGGACCACGACTGGGTGAACCACGTGATCGGGGTCGTGGGTCTCGATGACCGTCGCACCCACCGGCCATCGGAGCTCTCGGGCGGCCAGCAGCAGCGCGTCGCGATCGCACGCGCGCTCGTGACGCGACCGGCGGTGGTCTTCGCCGACGAGCCGACCGGCAACCTCGACTCGAGTGCGAGCGCGGACGTCCTCCGGCTGCTTCGTGAGGCAGTCGACCAGTTCAAGCAGACGGTCGTGATGGTGACGCATGACGCCGAGGCGGCCTCGGCGGGCGACCGTCTCGTCGTGCTCCGCGACGGCCGCATCGTGCACGACGCGCCCTCGGCGCAGATCGAGGACGTGCACGAGCTCATGAAGATCGCGCACTAGGCGGGCCACTAGATGACCGCGCTCACGCTCCGCGGGCTCTGGACGCGAAAGCTGCGCGCCGGCCTGACCGCGCTCGCGGTGCTGCTGGGAGTGATGATGATCTCGGGGACGTATGTCTTCACCGACACGATCAACCACTCGTTCGATCGGATCTTCGACACCGCGAACGAGGGCGTCGACATCAAGGTGGTGCCGCACAAGACGGTGGACTCCGAGGAGGTCCAGGTGCCGCCGTTCAGCCAGTCCCTGCTCCCACGGGTCGAGTCGGCACAGGGGGTGGAGAAGGCAAGCGGTGGCGTGAACGACATCGCGACGGTGTTCGACAAGAACGGCAAGCGCACGAACAAGGGCGGTGCGCCGGCGTTGATGTTCTCCGCGTCGCCGGAGCCCTTCAACCCCATCAAGTATGTCGACGGACGGGCCCCCGCGAACGCGAGCGAGGTGACGCTCGACAAGAAAACCGCCGACAACAACGACTTCAAGGTCGGCGACCAGGTGCTCGTCGCCGGGAAGCTGCCGGCAAAGCGCTACCGGATCTCCGGGCTCGGCGAGTTCGGCGACGTGTCGGAGTTCGGGGGGGCAACGATCGCGGTGCTGACCCTTCCCGAGGCGCAGCGCATCAGCCAGAAGCGCGGCGAGTTGGACGAGATCGACGTCGCGGTCGCAAACGGTGCGAGCACCAAGCAGGTGACCGGCGAGCTTCGCGGCCTGCTTCCCCGGACGGTGGACGTGAAGACCGGCGCCCAGGACGCGAAGGATCAGGCAGACGACATCCAGGGCGGCCTGAGCTTCCTCAACACGCTGCTGCTCGCATTCGCGGGGATCGCGCTCTTCGTCGGCGCCTTCATCATCTTCAACACGTTCTCGATCACGGTCGCACAGCGCACGACCGAGTTCGGGCTCTTGCGCACGATCGGTGCCTCGCGAAACCAAATCCTCCGCTCGGTCGTGCTGGAGGCGCTGATCATCGGGCTCGGCGCCTCGATCGTCGGCCTCTTCGCTGGAATCCTCACGGCAAAGGGCATTACGGCGCTCTTCAAGGCGTTCAGCATCGACCTCCCTTCCCAGGGGACTGTGCTCCTTCCGCGCACGGTGATCGTTTCCCTGCTCGTCGGCACGATCGTGACGGTGATCGCCGGCCTCTCACCCGCCCGGCGCGCGACCCGTGTGCCGCCACTCGCGGCCCTGCGCCACGACGTCATGCCCACCGGCCGGGCCGGGCGGCGGCGTACGGTCCTCGCCACCGTCCTGACGGCGTTCGGTGTGCTGCTGCTCGCAGTCGGCCTGTTCGTCGCAAGCGGCGCCGCCGGCGTCCTCGGCCTCATGGCGCTCGGCGCGATCGCGATCTTCATCGGCGTCGCGCTGCTCAGCAACCGGCTGGTCCCGCCGATCGCGTCCGCGCTCGGCTGGCCGCTCGAGAAGCTACGTGGGGTCGCGGGCCGGCTCGCGCGCGAGAACGCGGAGCGAAATCCCGGCCGCACCGCGGTCACGGCGGCCGCCCTGATGATCGGGCTCGCGCTGGTGACGTTCGTGACCGTCCTGGCCGCCGGCCTGCGCGCATCGATCAACGACACCGTCGACAAGAACTTCGCGGGCGATCTCGTGCTGACGAACCAGGATGGGTTCTCCCCCATCCCCTCCGAGGCCGGTCGTGCGGTCGCGCGCATCCCTGGAGTGGCGGAGGTCTCACCAATCAACTCCAGCGCAGGAAAGGTCAAAGGTGTCTCGGGCAACACCTCCGTCGAGGGCCTGGACCCGAAGACCTTCACCAACGTCTGGAAGCCGGAGGTGAAGAAAGGGCCCGACACCGTCATCGACACACTGGGCCCCCGTGACGCGGTGCTCGTGGACGACTGGGCCAAGAGCAATGACTTCGGAATCGGCGACAGGGTCTCGATCGAGACCCCGACCGGCAGAACGATCGTGCTGACGGTCCGCGGCACAGTCGACAACAAGGGGGACGTCTTCAACCCAGTCACTGGGACGTACGCAACCGTGCGGCGCGAATTTCGACAGCGCGACGATGCGATCGACCTGATCAAGGCCGCGCCCGGTGCAGACGTCGCCGCGGTCCAGACCAGGATCGACAAGCTGCTCGATGCTCGATTCCCGATCGTCAAGTCACAAGACCAGCAGCAGTACAAGGACGACATCGCAAAGCAGGTCAACCAGATCCTGTATCTCGTATACGCGCTGCTGTCGCTGTCAATCATCGTCTCGCTGTTCGGGATCGTGAACACGCTCGTGCTGTCGATCCACGAGCGCACGCGCGAACTTGGCATGATGCGCGCGATCGGCACCTCCCGGCGGCAGGTACGGCGGATCGTGCGTTACGAGTCGCTCATCACCGCCCTGATCGGGGGCGCGCTCGGGCTCCTGATCGGGTTGCTGCTCGGCGCGATGACGACCGTCGCGCTCGCGGATCAGGGCTTCACGCTCCAGATCCCTGTCGTCAGCCTGATCGCCTTCCTCATCCTCGCCGCGGTCGCCGGCGTGCTGGCGGCAATTCCGCCCGCACGGCGTGCATCGCGCCTCGACGTGCTCGAGGCGCTCGCGTACGAGTAGCCGTCCGGGGCGCGGCCTAGCCTGCGCCCGGAATGCCATCTCTGATCACTTTCGAAGAGGCGCTGGAGCTGGCTTCGCTGGAGGAGCACGACGACATCGAGCGCCTCGTCGAGCTCGCCTGGCAGGTGCGCCAGGACAACTTCGGCGAGTCGACGGACATGTGCTCGCTCGTCAACGCGAAGAGCGGCGGCTGCGCCGAGGACTGCGGCTTCTGCGCACAGTCGAAGTTCGCCGACGCCGAGACGCCGATGCACGCGACGATGGAGCCGGAGCAGATCCTCGAGCACGCGCGGGCGGCCGAGGCAGCCGGCGCGCACCGGTTCTGCATGGTCACGCAGGGCCAGGGGCTCTCGAAGCGCGACTTCGCGAAGGTCGTGGACGGCGCCCGGCTGGTCGCGGAGCACACGAACCTCAAGCGCTGCGCCTCGATCGGTCACATGTCGGCCGAACGTGCACGGCAGCTCAAGGAGGCGGGAATCCAGCGGGTCCACCACAACGTCGAGACCGCCCGCAGCTATTACGACGAGGTCACCACCACCGTTCGCTACGAGGGCCGGATTCGGACGATCGAGGCCGTTCGCGAGGCCGGGCTCGAGACCTGTGTGGGCGGCATCCTCAACCTCGGCGAGACGCCACGCCAGCGGATCGAGATGGCGTTCGAGCTTGCCGAGGTCGATCCCACGAGCGTTCCGATCAACCTCTTGAATCCGCGCCCCGGGACCAAGTTCGGGGACCGCGATCCGATCGATCCCTGGGAGGCGGTCAAGTTCATCGCGATCTTCAGGCTCATCCTTCCGGCGGCGCTCTTCCGGCTCTGCGGCGGACGCGTCGAGAACCTCGGCGACCTCCAGCCGCTGGCCGTCAAGGCGGGCCTCAACGGCGTCATGATGGGCAACTTCCTCACTACGCTCGGCTCGGAGCCGGAGGACGACCGCGCGATGTTCGAGGAGCTCGGCCTCAACGTCGCGCGCCACGAGGACAACGGCGCGAACCCGCGACCCGACAACCGGTCGGGTTGGCTCGAGGGCGAGCCGCCGGAGACCCCGATCGACGATCT
>JBKOZI010000060.1:0-9951 GCA_046725795.1 Actinomycetota bacterium | reverse complement strand
GTTCTGAGCCTACCCGTCGAGCTCGCGGGCAAGCTCCCACCCGACGGCGACGTCGACCATCATCCCAATGCGGGTCTCCTCCGCCAGCAGCGTGCGGAGCTCGGTCAGCCGCTCGTCCGCATCCTCGATCGAGGCGATCCTCGTGAGCGCCTGCTCGCGTGGAGCGTCGAGCCAGCCGCCTTGGGCCAGCACACCCGCGAGTACCTGCTGCAGCTGGGGCGCGGCCGCCGCGACCCGCTGCTCTGCCTCGCCGAAGCGACCCGGCTCGAGCAGCGCCTCGATCGCGGCGCGCACGTCTTCGTCCGAATGGGGCACCCGGGCGATAATAGGTCGGTGGCCGTGGCTCCATCACTGACCAGCCTCTCGCACGGCGCGGGGTGCGCCTGCAAGATCGGGCCGGGAGACCTGCATGCATTGCTGGCCGCGCTGCCCCGCTCCGCGGATCCTGCGCTGCTCCTGGGCTCGGAGACCGCTGACGACGCGGGCGTCTATCGCCTGAGCGAGGAGCTCGCACTGGTCCAGACTGTGGACTTCTTCACGCCGATCGTCGACGACGCCTACGACTTCGGCCGGATCGCGGCCGCGAACGCGCTCTCGGACGTCTATGCGATGGGAGCCAGGCCGGTGACGGCCCTCAACCTGGTCGCCTTTTCGCTCGACCAGCTCGGATCCGACACGCTCGCGGAGATCCTGCGCGGCGGATCGGACATCGCAGCCGAGGCGGGCGTCTCGATCCTCGGAGGCCACTCGATCGACGATCCGGAGCCGAAGTACGGAATGGCGGTGACCGGCGTCGCCCATCCCGAGCGCGTCGTCCGCAACTCGACCGGACAGGCGGGGGACCGGCTCTTCCTCACGAAGCCGCTCGGCGCCGGCGCGATCTCGACGGCGGCGAAGCGCGGTCAGGCGGACAGCGACCTGATCGCGCGGGCGACCGCGGTGATGACGACTCTGAACGCCCGCGCGGCGGAGGCGGCGCTGGCGGTCACCCCGAGCGCGATGACCGACATCAGCGGCTTCGGCCTGCTCGGGCACCTGCACGAGCTCACCTCCGCGAGCGGCGTGTCCGCTCGCGTCGAGGCGGTCGCCGTCCCTGCGATCGAAGGCGTGCCCGAGCTGCTGGCGAGCGAGGACGGGATCTCCGGAGGCAGCCGCCGAAACCGGGAGTTCGCAGCCTCCTTCACGAGCTTCGGCGGGGAGGTGAGCGCGCCGCTGCAGTCCCTCCTGTTCGACCCGATGACCTCCGGGGGGCTGCTCGTCGCCGTGCCGGCCGAGCGGGCCGCCGAGATGGAGGAGGCGCTGCGGGCGGCGGCGCCGGGCACGGCCGCGATCGGCTCGCTCGAAGCGGGCGAGCCGGGCGCGATCAGCGTGCTGTAGCCCCCGATACCGCCAAAACCGGGTAGGGGAGGGTGTTTCGGTTTATCGAGGCCTGGCCGCGCCAGGCGCTTGAGCCCTAGCGCCGCTCGGGGAGCGCGAGCCCGATCAAGCAGCCGAGCGCGCCGCCGCCCAGTGCCACCCAGCCGTCGGCCCAGCGGTCCAGCAGCGGCATCGCGATCAGGACCGCGGCGATCGCCGCGACGCCGAGCAGGTCGCTCTCGGTGTCGTAGCCGGCCCTGCGGTCGCGAAGGTCGCGGACGAGCCACGCGCCGATCAGCCCAAGCGCCGAGCCGTTGCCGCCGATCGCCACGGGAAAGTCCTCGATCACGGTCACCAGGTACATCCCCGCCGCTCCACAGGCCAGGAATATCGCGGCGGTCGCAAAGCCGCTGTAGCGGCGCTCGAGGCTGGTGCCGAAGATCGCGACGGCGACCCCGACGACGAACAGGTAGCCGACGTTGTCGTAGTTGAACTGGGAAGTGACCAACCGCCACCAGTCCCCGTCGAGGGGACCGACCAGGGCGCCGAGGTCACTGAAGCCAAGGCCGCCGGCCCGGTTGACCAGGTACACGGCTGCGCCGGCGAGCACGAGGGCAACCGACACGTACGGCCGCTGCGCCGACAGCCACGCGAGCGGCCGCTCCCGACGCTCCTCGCGCGGTGCCTTCGCGGCGCGGCCGCGATGTCGCCGGAACCGCTTCTTCTTCTCGGCGGGTGCCAGCTCGACAGCGCCGCCCTCGTCGAGGCGGCTCAGCTTCGGCGCCCGCTTGCGGAGTCGCTGCCCGCAGTACGGGCACTCCGTGATGTAGGGGCTCACCTCCGAGCCGCAGTTCTTGCAGACGACGTTGAGATCGACTGATTCCGCCACGTCAGAAAAGATAGCCCGCCGGGGACCTCGGCGGCGAGGGATCCCCGCCCTCGGCAGCCCCGGGCCCACTCGCTCGCCCGGATTGTCTTGCCCTCGCGGGCGCAGCTGCTTGGTAACTCAGCCGCCTAACGCTCGATCGGGTTCCCCTGGCGCTCCCAGGTCCCGACCCCGCCGTCGGCCACGTGAATGACCTCGGCGACTCCCAACCGGCCGAGCAACCCGGCCGCGACAGCGCTGCGCTGGCCCGAGGAGCAGATCACCGCCACGGGGCGAGCACCGTCGATGTCGGCCGGTATCTCCCGCACGTCGTGGTAGGGCGTGTGGACCGAGCCGGGAATGTGCCCCGCGTCCCACTCGACCCGCTCGCGAACGTCGAGGACCTGCAGCGACGGGTCGCGCGCCCGGCGGGTGGCGAGATCGGCAGCCTCCAGGCGCTCGATCTGCGCGACGGCCCGGTGCTCGGCTCGCCAGCTCGTCATACCACCGGCGAGGAATCCACCGAGCTTGCGGATGCCGACCGCGGTGGCGAGCTTCGCGGCGCCCCGCGCATCGTCGTCGTCCCGTCCGATCAACACCACTTCCTGGTCCCGCTCGGCGATCCAGGCAAGCCGGGTGCCGAAGCCGGCGTGCAGCATCGTCATGCAGACCGCGCCCGGGATGTGGGCCTCGTCGAACTGCAGATCGGTTCTCACGTCCACGAGCAGAGCGCCCTCCAGACGCTTCTGCTCGACCTGCCGCGAGGCGAGCGGCAGCACCTCGACGCCGGCCGTCAGCAGCGGCCCGCGGTTGATGTCCACGATCGCCTCGAAGTTGGGAGGTTGCGGGGGCAGCTGAGAGAGTGCCCGCTCGACGAAGTGCTGCTCGTCGACCTCCGCGAAGAGGTCATTGTGCCGGCGCTCGAAGCCGATCGTCGAGGAGACCTTCATGTCCATCCCCGGGCCGCCGCAGAGCGAGCCGCCGAGGTGCCCTGGCCAGACCTCGGTCTCGGGCGCCAGCTTGAAGAGCTTGTCGTGGAGGGAATGGAAGATGCTGCGAGCCCCGTCCGCCTTGTCGATCGCAAGGTCCGGCCGCGCGACGTCGTTGACGAACAGCGTGTCGCCGGTGAGCACCGCCCACGGCTCGCTGCCCCGCGCCCGGTCCACGAGGGCGAAGGCCGTGTGCTCCGGCCGGTGCCCGGGCGTGTGGATCGCGATCACGAGCAGCGCGCCGAGCTCGAGCTCCCAACCGTCCTCGAACGGCTCGTGCCCGTAATCGGGTGCGGCGTCGCGATGGATGTGGATGGTCGCGCCGGTGGCTGCCGCCAGACGACCGTGCCCGGAGACGTGATCGGCATGGTTGTGCGTCTCGAGGATGTGCTCGATGCGCACGTTCATGTAGCGCGCGAGCGCGAGATAGTCGTCGATCTCGAAGCGGGGATCGACGACTGCCGCGACCCCCGCGTCCTCGTCGCCGACCAGGTACGAAGCACAGCCGAGATCGTCGTGTGTGACCTGGCGGAAGAGCATGTGCGGGCTGATTACCTCCGGGCGCCCGTGTCGCCGGTGCGCCCTCTGATGCCGTGGCAGGTTGACTCGACGATCTTCCGAACCAGTGTGCGCAGGTCGCGGTCCGCGCGCCAATCGGCGAGCTGCCGCTCCGCGCCGGTGCCCCCGTCGATCAGCTCCATCACCGCCTCGAGCTCGCGCTCGGAGCCGAGCTCGTGCGCGTGCGGCCGGAGCCGCTCGACGATGCGCCGGGCGAGCTCGCGGGCCGGCACGCGCGCGCTCTTTGGCAGGTCGATCAGCTCCCCGCCGAGCCCGTAGCGCGCCGCGAGCCACTTGTTCTCCTCGAGCAGCTCGTGCGGGAACGTGCCGAGCTCATAGCCGGCCTCGTAGTGTTCCGCGAGCTCCTTGCACATCGCCTGAATCAGGGCCGTGATTCCGATCGTGTGGGCGAGGCGCGTCTGCGCGTCGCAGGAGCGGATCTCGACCGTGCCGAGGTTCGGATGAGGGCGCACGTCCCACCACAGGAAGGTGTAGTCCTGGACCGCGCCGGCCTCGACCATGAACTCGATGCGCGCCTGGTATTCCGCCCAGCCGTCGAAGCGCTGAGGCACTCCGACCCGCGGCAGGAGGCGAAAGATCGGCGTGCGGGTCGACATCAGGCTGGTCGGCATGCCACGCCAGAACGGCGAGTTGGTCGAGAGCGCGAGCAGGATCGGGATGTGCACGCGCATCCCGTTGTGGACGTGGATCGCCTTCTCCGGGTCGTCGATCCCGACGTGCACGTGGAGGCCGAAGAGCAGCTCCTGCCGGACGACGAAGCCGAGCGCGTCGAGAATCTGGTGGTAGCGCTCGTGGTCGACGATCCGCTGGTCTTCCCACTTCGCGAACGGGTGCGTGCCCGCCGAGCCGATCGTCAGCCCCTTCCTCTCGGCAGTCTCGCGCACTCGCCGCCGCAGGTCCTCGAGCTGGCCGGCCGCCTCCGCTACGTTCCGGCAGACGTCGGTCGAGATTTCCAGCACGGATTGCAGCAGTTCCGGTTTCACCTGACCTTCGGTCTCGGGCGGGACGTCGACCATCAGCTCCTCGATGGCCGAGACGAGGTCCATCGTGCGGGCGTCGACGATCATCAGCTCCTCCTCGACGCCGAGGGTGTAGGGCGGGCCTGTGAAGCGGTGTTCCATGGGGCGTCCCCGACTCGGCGGCGACCGTCCATATACTGACCGCAAGCCGCGACTACGGAGGAATCAGCAATGGCGATCGAGGTAGGAAAGGCCGAGCTCGGCACCCAGTCCCAGTCGCTCCTGGCGACGCTCACACCAGGAAAGCGCACGCGCCTGCGGCGCCTGCTCTACGAGTTCGGCCCAGGGCATGGAACGTTTCTTTTCCTGCCGATCGACCAGGGCGTCGAGCACGGCCCCCGCGACTTCTTCCCGAACCCGGCCTCGAAGGACCCCCAATACCAGTTCCGCCTCGCCGCGGAGGCGGGCTACTCCGCGATCGCATGCGGCTACGGCATGGCGAGTAAGTACTACCCCGACTATGCGGGCCAGGTGCCGTTGGTGCTGAAGCTGAACTCGAAGACCGAGGTGCCGCCCTCCGACGAGGCCTTCTCGCCCTGCCACGCGGCAGTCGAGGACGCCGTCCGCCTCGGTGCGGACGCCGTCGGCTATACGCTCTACGTGGGGTCGCCGAGGCAGGACGATGACTTCATCCAGCTCGGCAAGGTCCGCCAGGACTGCGACCGCTTCGGCATGCCGCTCGTGATCTGGGCGTACCCCCGCGGCCGCGACATCGAGAAGGTGGGTGGTCGCGACTCCTTCTACGCGATCGACTACGCGGCCCGCGTCGCGATGGAGCTGGGCGCCGACGTGGTCAAGCTCAACATGCCGAAGCTCAACCCGGAGAAGGACAAGGACTCGCCCGCGCCCTACAACGAGATGCAGGTCACGCAGGAGGAGGCGATCCGCCACTGCGTGGAGTCCGCGGGCCGGGCGCTGGTGGTGCTGTCAGGGGGCTCGAAGGTCGACGACGAGAAGCTCCTCGAGCAGACTCGCATGATCATGGAGGCGGGCGGCTCGGGTGTGATCTTCGGCCGCAACGTGTGGCAGCGCGAGTGGAGCGAGGCGCTCCGCATCATCGAGCAGATCAAGGAGACGCTGCTCAAGTCGCGCAGGCGCATTCCGTAGATCGCTAGAGCGGCTGTCGCCCTGCGAAGCCCGCGTCGGGATCGTGCCACCACTCGACGCGCGGCTCGTCCGCCTGCCAGCAGAGATAGACCTCTTCGCCGTCGCGGATCGACGGGAAGTCGACGAGCCCGCGGTCGGCGTCGCGCAGCACGATGTCCATCGCCTCGAGCTGCTCTGCCGCGGTCAGCAGCGCGAGCACCGCGCCTGCGACGTCGGCGCCCGGCCAGGCGCCTCCGGTGGTCGCGTCCATGTCTTCGAACGCGGCCTGCGCCGCAGGTGACCTGAGCTCGAGCAGCGCGTCCTGGATCCGCGCCACGCGCTCGGCGACCCACGGCCGGGCGGCCTCGGCCTGCTCGACCGTGTAGTGGCGTTCGTGTGCGTAGTCGCCGAGCTCGTCGTCCACGCCTGCGTTATTCGCCGATCTGGATCGGAGGGGCCTGCCCCGATTGAGGCTGGGGCGCCGCGCCGCTCGTCTGTGGGACACCCAGCGCCTCGGCCAGCTCGCCCGACTCGAACATCTCGGTCACGATGTCGCAGCCTCCAACCAGCTCACCGCCGATGAAGAGCTGCGGTATCGTCGGCCAGCCGGAGAGGTCCGACAGCTCCTGTCGGATGAGCGGGTGGGGCAGGATGTCCATCGCCGCATAGTCGCTGCCGAGCTCGTCGAGCATCGCGACCGTCCGCGCCGAGAAGCCACACCGCGGCATGTCGGGCGTCCCCTTCATGAACAGCATCACCCGCTGTCCCTCGATCGCCTGCTTGATGTGCTCGCGAATGTCTTGACGAATCTCTTCTTCAGTCATTTGGCTACCTCGCGGTATCGGAAACCCGTCATTCCGCTGACGGGGCTTCGGAGTTCCCGTCATTTCCGGCTAAGGAAATGACGGTTTTTATTGAAAGGGCGTGTATAGGGCCGCCGATCTCGTCGCCGAAGACGTCGTAGACCAGCTTGTGCTGCTGGATCCGCGACAGCCCGGCGAAGCCCTCGTAGACGACCTCGGCCCGGAGGTGGTCGCCGCCGCCGGTGAGGTCGGTCACCATTGCCTGCGCGCCGGGCAGCGCGCGCTCGATCCGCTCCTTGACCTCCTCGGTGGGGGGCATCGCCTCTCGAAAGATAGCGAGCGGTCTAGGAAGGACCACTAGCGTTTCGCGAAGGGCCACTAGATCCGGAAGACCGGCACGAGCCGCTTCTCGTGCTCGGCGTCGATGCGGGCGACGACCTCGATCTGGTCCTCGACCCCCGAGTCGCGCAGCTTCGTCGCGAGCAGCTCGTCGACCTGGAAGATCCCAGCCGAGTTCGTCATGTCGATCTCGACGCGGACGGCCTTCTCCTTGCCCGGTTCGATTTTTACGCCCTCGATCGCTGCCGCCGAGAGCGAGTGGATGTTGGGGCGGCGCGACGAGAACGGTAGGCGCGACCGGCCCTCCGCCATGTCGAGCGCGTCGGCGACGCGCACGATCCCGGCCTCGACCGTGATCGGCTCGCCTCGGCGGCGATGGCCGATGATCGCGTGGAGTGCCTCGGCCGCGATCACCGTGCGCTCGGGGTCCTCGTAGCACGGCTCGAGCAGCCTCGGGAGGGCGTCCGCCGCCAGGAACAGCGAGTAGGCCTCGTGGTCGGTCCGGTGGATCGCCATTCCGGTGTCGTGGAAGAGGCAACCGGCCGCTATCACGACCTCCGCATCGTGCGCGCGAAAGCCGTAGTCGGTCACGACGCTGGGCTCGAGTCCCCTCCGGTGGAGAAGCCGGAAAAGGCGCAGGGCGATGTTGAGCACGATCTGCACGTGGATCCACGAATGATCCGACATGCCGAGGCGGTCGGCGTTGACCTGGGCGGCGTGCCACCAGGCCTTCAGCTGCGGGTCGGAGTTGGCGGCCTCGAGCAGGGCCTCGAGCCTGCGGTTCCCGCGCGTCGGCGCCTTGATCTGAATCGCATCGATCGCCTCGCGCAGCGGGCGAGGGGATGGTGTCGCACCCTCGGTCAAGTGACCGAGAGGCTAGACCGGGCGGCCGACGCCCGAACAAGCGATGTTCGCAGCGCTGCCCGAACAACTGATGTTCGCAGCGGCGGTGCATCGCAGGCTACCGCCGCCGCTCGAACAACGGATGTTCGCAGCGGCGGTGCATCGCAGGCTACCGCCGCCGCTCACAGCCCGCCCGCCGCCTCGGGCGCCGTCGGGTCTCCCTCGTTCCCGCCACCCGGCTTCTCGCGGGCGATGAACTCCTCGAGCGTCATCGGAAGGTCACGGACCCGCTCCGCCACCTCGAGCAGCTCGGTCATCGTCGCGACCTCCTCGACCTGCTCCCTCAGGAACCACTGCACGAACTGCTCGCTCAGGTAATCGCCCTCGTCCCGAGCCACCTTGAAGAGATCGCTGATCTGACCGCTGACCGTCTTCTCCTGCTCGAGCGCGAGCCGGATCGGTGCGATGTGGTCCGCGAAATTCATATCGGGCGCGGCCACCTCGCGAAGCCGAACCGGCGCGTCGGTGTCGAGGAGGTACTTGATCATCATCATCGCGTGCTCGCGCTCCTCTACGGCCTGGGTGTAGAAGAAGCCGGCGAGCTGCGGGAGCGTCTGCGCCTCGTAATGCGCCGCAATCGCGACGTATTGGTGTGAGGCCGCGAACTCGTTCGCGACCTGCTCGTTCAAAGCCTCGACGAAGCGCTCTGCTGGCATCGTTCTCCTTCTTCGGGGATTGGGTGGACAAGTCTGTCAGGTCGGCCGTCTCGTCACGTGGGCACGCGTAACGTCCTCCGGGGACGGGCAGCCAAGCAGCACGAGTGCGAGCTCGATCTCCTCGCGCAGCAGCTCCAGCACCTCCCGGGCGCCTTGCTCGCCGCGAGCGGCGAGCCCCCAGAGTGGCGCGCGCCCGGCCAGCACGGCACGGGCGCCGAGCGCGAGCGCGCGGGCGACGTCGGCGCCTCGCCGCACGCCACCGTCGACGAGCACCTCGATCCGGCCGTCGACCGCCTCCACGATCTCGGGCAGCGCGTCCACGGTCGCCGAGACGCCGTCGAGCTGGCGGCCGCCGTGGTTGGAGACCACCACTCCGGCCGCGCCGTGGTCGCAGGCGAGTCGTGCGTCCTCCGCGGTGAGCACGCCCTTCACCAGCACCGGCAGGTGGGTCTCCTCGCAGAGCTGCTCGAGCTCGCGCCAGCTCACCGAAGGATCCATGCGGGCGAACATGTCGGCGGGGCTGCCGGCGGCCGGCTCTCCGACCGCCGCGGCGAAGCTCGGAACCGTGACGTCCGCGGGGATCTGGAACCCGGTGCGAAGGTCGCGCTCGCGGCGCCCGAGTCTCGGCGCGTCGACGGTGAGCGTGAGCGCGAGGAAGCCCGCGTCGGCGGCCTGGTCGATCAGCGAGCGCGTGACGCCCGGGTCGCGGAAGATGTAGACCTGAAACCAGCGCGGCGCGCCTGGGGCCGCCGCGGCGACCTCCGCGGGCGTCGAGGTCGCGAGCGTCGAGAGCACCATGATCGTGCCCGCCGCGGCTGCGGCGCTCGCCATCCCTCGCTCGCCGTCGTCGTGCGCCATTCGCTGAAAGGCGACCGGCGCCACCAGCAGGGGCATCGACACGGGCGTGCCGAGCACGGTCGTCGCGGTCGTCGTCTCGCTCACGTCGACGAGCGCGCGCGGCCGGAGCTGCCAGCGCGACCAGGCCGCGACGTTCTCACGGAGCGTGCGCTCGTCGCCCGCCCCGCCGGCGAAGTACCCGTAGGCGCCGGGATCGAGCCGCTCGCGCGCGAGCTGCTCGTAATCGACGACGTTGCAGGGCTCGGCCGCGATCTCGGCGGCCAGTTGATCGACGTGACCCTCGGGGCCGTGATCCATCGCGTGCGAGCCTACACTCGCCGCCGCTCCCACATCTGGAGCCGGCCGAGGTCCCGGTAGCCGAGGCGCGCGTAGACGGGATATCCCATCTTGGTCGCTTGGAGGCTGGTCGTGCTACAGCCGCGCTCGCGGGCGTCGGAGAGCGCGCGACCCATGAGCTCTGTCGCGAGGCCGCGTCCGCGCGCTTCGGGAGCGGTCGCG
>JBKOZI010000059.1:0-11272 GCA_046725795.1 Actinomycetota bacterium | reverse complement strand
TGATCTTCGTGAAGTGGCTGCTGATCCTCCCGCACTTGATAGTGCTCATCTTCCTTGCGATCGCCGCCTACGTCGTCATCTTCATCGCCTTCTTCGCGATCCTGTTCACCGGCCGCTACCCCCGCGGGATGTTCGACTTCGTGACCGGCGTGTTGCGTTGGGCGATCCGCGTGTACGCGTACGGGCATTGGCTGACGACCGACCGCTACCCCCCGTTCTCGCTGAAGTAGAGGTTTGTTGAATCCTGCGTGAAGACCCGATAGCTTCGAGCTCCACGAACGCGGGAGGCGTGGCATGTCAGTTCAGCGGATTTCCCCTACGTCGATCCGATCGCTCGTGGTCGCCCTGATCGCCGCACTGGGCGTGCTCGGATCAGCTCGCACCGCGGACGCGGCGTTTCCGGGCGCAAACGGGCAGATCGCCTTCGCGTCGGACCGGGACGGAGGCTTCGAGATCTACTCGATGAATCCGGACGGCAGTGGCCAGACGCGACTCACCACGGACCCAGGATTCGACTTCTCGCCGGGATGGTCGGCGGACGGGTCAAAGCTCGCGTTCCAGCGGGACAGCGAGATCTGGATCATGAACGCGGACGGGAGCTCGCCCCAGCAGGTGACCTCCAACGCCGTCTTCGACGGCGATCCGGCCTGGTCGCCGGACGGCCAGAAGATCGTGTTCGAGCGGCGCATCGGCGTCGACTTCGACATCTGGTCGATGAATGCGGACGGCACGGGGGAGACCGATCTCACTCCAGGTAGCCCGGCGACCGACGCCAGCCCCGCGATCGCGGCTGACGGCAGGATCGCTTTTACGACGACGCGGGACGGAAACCAGGAGATCTACGTGATGAACGGCGACGGCAGCGCTCCGACGCGGCTCACCACGGATCCGGGTTCGGACGGATTCCCGAACTGGTCCCCGGCCTCCGACAAGATCGCCTTCACGACCGATCGCAACCCGGCCACGGCGTTCGACTACGAGATCTACGTCATGAACGACGACGGCAGCGGCCAGACGAACCTGACCCACTATCCCCTCCGGGACGACGAGGCGGCCTGGGCCCCGGACGGCACCAGTATCGCGTTCACGCGGCAGGCACAGGACAGCTACGAGATCTTCGTCATGGCTGCCGACGGCAGCGCGCAGACGGGTCTGACGGCGAACACGTTCTTCGACATTCAGTCGGACTGGCAACCCGTGCCCTCGAAAAGACACCGGTGCCGGCCAAAATCGCGGCCGCATCCCGACATACCGCCGGGTCGGCGCTGTCGCAATCGCGACCTCGAGGCGCACTCACGCTGAGGTCCTAGCAGTACTCAGTTGGTCGCGGGACGTGCCTGTTAACCTCGGGCGCCCCGTGGTCTTCAACAAGCAATACCTGATGACGGCTGGTCCGACCCCGCTGCCCCCAGCGGTGTCGCAGGTGATGGCGGAGCCAATGGTGTACCACCGCGCGCCCGTGTTCATCGAGGTCTATGCCCGCGTCCTCGAGCGGCTGAAGCGCGTCTACCAGACCGAAAACGAGGTCCTGACGTTCGCGGCCTCGGGGTCCGGCGCGATGGAGTCGGCGGTCGCGAACCTGATCGCTCCCGGCGACGTCGCGCTTGTCGCCTCGTGCGGCAAGTTCGGCGAACGCTGGGCCGAGCTCTGCGACGCGTACGGCGTCGAGACCGTGCACCTCGAGACGGAGTGGGGCGAGAAGATCGACCCGGCCCGCGTCGACGAGGCGCTCGCCGGCGCGGGTGGCCGCGCGAAGGCCCTCTTCACGACTCAGTCGGAGACCTCGACCGGCGTGGTCAACGACATCCAGACGCTCACCGAAGTGGCGCACGCGCACGGCGCCGTGATCGGAGTCGATGCCGTCTCCGGGCTGGGGGTCGTGGACCTCCCGACCGACGAGTGGGGGGCGGACGTCGTCGTATCGGGCTCTCAGAAGGCGCTGATGTGCCCGCCCGGGCTGGCATTCGCGTCTGTCTCGGACCGTGCCTTGAGCCTCGCGGAAGGCGCACGCGCGCGGGGCGCGCACAGCTACTACTTCGACTGGGGCAAGACCCGGAAGGGCCAGCTCAAAGATCCCCCAGACAGCCCGTTCACCCCGGCGGTGACGCTTTTCCGCGCGCTCGACGTCGCGCTCGGCCTGATCGAGCGGGAGACGCTCGAGCGTGTCTTCGAGCGCCACGCGCTTCTCGGCCGGGCGGCACGCGAGGCAGTCAAGGGGCTGGGGCTCGAGCTCTTCGGCCCCGAGGACGAGAACGCCAACGTGGTCACGGCCGTCCGGGTTCCCGATGGCATCGATGGCGCCAGGATCCCGAAGACAATGCGCGACACGTATGGAGTCACGATCGCCGGAGGCCAGGGTCACATCAAGGGCAAGATCATCCGGATCGCGCACTGCGGCTATTACGGAGCCTTCGACATCCTGAGCACGTTTGCCGCGCTCGAGATGACGCTCGACCAGCTCGGTGCGGACGTCACTTTCGGCGCGGGCGTCGCGCGCGCTCAGGAAGTGTTCGCCCGCTCGGGCCTTCCCGCGACGCAGCCCGCTTAGCTCCATGGCCGACACGAACGGCTACCGCGTCCTCGTAAAGGAGAAAATCGCCGATGCAGGCGTCGATCTCCTGCGGCGCCACTTCGACGTAGACGTGCTCACCGACATGGCGGAGGAGGAGCTACCGGCCGCGATCGGGATCTACGACGCGATCGTGATCCGCTCCGCCACGAAGCTGACCGCCGACGTGATCGACCGGGCGGATCGCCTGAAGGTGATCGGCCGGGCGGGAATCGGGGTGGACAACGTCGACGTGCCCGCCGCCACGAAGCGCGGGATCATCGTCGCGAACGCCCCCGAATCGAACACCATCGCGGCTGCGGAGCACACGATCGCGATGATGCTCGCGCAGGTCCGCAACATCCCGCAGGCGGATGCCTCGCTCAAGGCCGGCAAGTGGGAGCGGGCGAAGTTCGGCGGAGTCGAGGTCTATGAGAAGACCCTGGGCATTCTCGGCTTCGGCCGGATCGGCCAGCTGGTCGCCGAGCGTGCCGAGGCATTCGGCATGTCCGTGCTGGCCTACGACCCCTACGTCGCGGCGGAGCGGTACCGCGATCTCGGCGCCGAGCGGGCCGAGAGCCCCGAAGACCTCTACGCGCGCTCCGACGTGATCACGATTCACCTGCCGAAGACGCCCGAGACGATCGACTACGTGAACGCCGACGCGTTCGCGCGCATGAAGGACGGCGTTCGGATCGTGAACTGCGCGCGAGGCGAGCTCATCGACCTGGGTGCGCTCGAGGACGCGATCCGGTCCGGGAAAGTCGCCGGCGCCAGCCTCGACGTGTTTCCCGGCGAGCCCATCACCGAGCACCCGCTCTTCGCCTACGAGAACGTGGTCGTGACGCCGCACCTGGGCGCCTCGACGGCCGAGGCTCAGGATCGCGCCGGAGTGATCACCGCCGAGCAGGTCGTGGCCGCGCTGAACGGCGATCTCGTCTCCAACGCGGTGAACATCCCCAAGATCCACGGCGAGGACCTCGCCGTGGTCGAGCCGTTCCTGCCTCTGTGCGCCCAGCTCGGGCGGCTGGCGATGTCGCTCGCCGACCATCCCTCGGTCGACCGGATCGAGGTCGGGTTCCGCGGGCGCCTCGCCGACTTCGACACCCGTCTGCTCACGGTTGCGGTGCTCAACGGAGCATTCGAGGGCCGCGTCGAGGAGAACGTCAACTTCGTGAACGCTCCCGCGATCGCGGACGAGCGAGGAATCCATGTCGCGGAGTCGAGCGAGAGTCAATCACGCGACTACGCCAACCTGGTATCGGTTGGCGTGGTCGCCGATGGACAGCGGTTCGAGGTCGCGGGCACGACGTTCGGGCCGCGCAACGTGCCGCATCTCGTGTCCGTCTACGGCCAGACCTTCAACATCGAGCTCGCGCACCACCTGGCGATCTTCCGCTACTCGGACGTGCCGGGGATGATTGGAAGAGTGGGAACGGTCCTCGGTGAGCACGGGATCAACATCGCCTCGACTGCCGTGGGGCGCGAGCCTGACGAGGAGCCCGGCGCTCCCGCGGGCGGCAGCGGTCGCCTCGCCGTGATGGTGGTGACGGTCGACTCGCCGGTTCCGCCCGAGGTGATCAACGCGATCACCGCGCTCGAGGGCTTCGAGAGCGGGCGCGCGGTCACGTTGTAGGGGCGCCGTGGCCCGGGTCGCAGCGATCGCCCCGGATCTCTTCTTCGCTTCCAAGGTGAAGGAGACGCTCACCGCGGCGGGGCATGACGTCGCGCTCGTGGCGCCGGGGTCCCTCCCTGATGCCGACGTGTTGATCGTGGATCTCGATGCCGCCGGCGAGCTCGAGCTACCGTCCGGCACGCCGCGCCTCGGCTTCTACTCGCACGTCGACGTCGAGACTCGCAAGCGCGCCGAGGAAGCCGGCTTCGACCTCGTGGTCCCGCGCTCCCGCATGGCGCGAGAAATGCCCGAGCTGGTCGCCCGGCTGTTAGGTTCCGCCTGATGCGCGCGCTGGTCCTCACCAAGCACGGGCCTCCCGAGGAGGCGCTCGCCGTGCAGGAGCGCCCGGATCCGCCGGTCGGCCCCGGGCAGGTGAGGATCCGCGTGCGCGCCGCGGGGCTCAACTTCGCGGACGTGCTCGCCCGCGTCGGCCTCTACCCGGACGCGCCCAAGCCTCCGACCGTGATGGGCTACGAAGCGGCCGGCGAGGTCGAGTCCGTCGGCCCCGGCGCGGACGGCTTCGAGCCGGGGCACCGGGTCGTGGCCGGCACGCGCTTCAACGGCTTTGCAGAGCTGGTGACCGCCGACGCTCGGAACATCCTCCGGATCCCGGAGGGCATGTCGTTCGAGGAGGGGGCAGCGATACCCGTCGTCTTCGGGACCGCATATGCAGCCGTCGTCCTGCTCTCCGGCGTGCGGCCAGGCGAGACCGTGCTCGTTCATGCCGCCGCAGGCGGCGTGGGAATCGCGGCGTTGCAGATCCTGCGCGAGCGGGGCGCCGAGGTGATCGGGACGGCGTCGGCGTCGAAGCACGAGGCCGTGCGCGAGCACGGCGCCAAGCACGTGATCGACTACCGCACCCAGGACGTTCAGGCCGAGGTCAAACGGATCACCGGCGGTAAGGGCGTGGACGTGGTGCTCGACGCGCTCGGCAGCTTCCGTGAGAGCTACAAGCTCCTTCGCCCCGGCGGCCGCATGGTCATGTACGGCGCCTCCCAGCTTCTCACAGGCGACCGGCGCAATATCGCGAAGACGCTCAGGGCGGTGGCGCGGATGCCACGGTTCAACGCGCTCAAGCTGATGAACGAGAACAAGTCGGTGATGGGGCTGAACCTGCTCCACTGGTGGGACGACCGCGGTTCGATCGAAGAGCTGACCGTGCCGCTCAGCGAGCTGATCGAGCGCGGTGTGATCCGGCCGGTGGTCGCGCAGGCGTTCCCGTTCGAGCGCGCCGCCGACGCGCATCGGTTCATCCAGGAGCGCCGGAACGTCGGCAAGGTCGTGCTGACGCCCTAAGGCCGCCGCCACGGACGGGCGGAAAACCGGCATTTACGGGGTGCGCCGGGCCGGTGCGCGAGTCTCGTTGTGAAGCGGCACATTTACGCGTCCAACAGAGGGTCTTTGGTGCGGCCAGCCGAGCCTGTGTGGCCGGTCAGGGGACGCGTGCTGCTTTGACCGCGCTAGACGAGGTCAATGCAGATAGTGCCGATACGCATTACGGCCGAAGAGCCATTGATTCACCATCTCGTCGATCGCGCGCCTGAAACTGCTCACTCTGGACACGCAGCAGCCCCGAACCCAACCCCGTTAGTGCCGGTTTTGTTTTTGATCCACCGATCGCCTTCCGCGCCTACGGGCGCGCCAGCACGAGATCCTGGTTCAGCAGCGTGCCCTCGCGCCCGATCCAGCTGCCGTAGCGGATCGGCTGCTCGACCTCGAGGCCGGAGCGCCGGTATGCGTCCAGGACGAACTTCTCGTCGTAGGCCACCACCGTCTCGGGGTGCGCCCGATCCGACACGCGATAGACCCCGAGGTCGTGCCTGAAGGCGGCCTCCTGGGCGTTCGGCGCGGGGTCGCGGCGCCGGCCTTGCTGCTGTTCGAGCGCGTACAGAGACTCATCGTTGAGGAGGAACCAGGTGATGACCGTGCGACCCCCCGGCTTCAGGACGCGGGCGATCTCGGCCAGATAGCGCTCGACCCCATCGGGAAGCATGTGCGTGAAGACCGAGAACAGGAAGGCGAGGTCGAACTCGGTGTCACCGTAGGGGAACGTGACGTCAGCCGCGGGCACCGTCCCCTTCTGCGCGGGGCTGTTGAAGGCCGCGACCGTCTGGAAGCGGAAGTTCGGGTGGAGCGGGGCGATCTGTGTGTTGCACCACTCGACCCGCTGCGCGTTCCGGTCGAACCCCTCGTAGCTCCCATCGGGGCCGAGGTGGTCCACCAGCGGAGCGGCGACGCGGCCGGCGCCGCAACCCACGTCCAGCACTCGCTCGCCGGCGCGTAGGTCGCTGACCTGCACGAGCGTCTCGAAGAGCTTGCGCGCCACACGTGCGTAGTCCTCGCGGGCGACGAAGATCTCCGGTGGAGGCACGAAGTCCTCGAGCCGTCGCGCGGTCATCGCTTCGATCCTAGTGAGTGGCCCCGAGACCGGGTGGTACGATGACCGCTCGATGAGCCGCCGCCCGCCCAGCATCGCTTTTCCGGAGAGCCTTCCGCTCTCGCCGTTGCTGCTCGGGCTACTTCTTCTCCTCCCCCTTCGGGGGGAATAGGCAGGCCGCGGGCCCCGGCTCGCACAGCGCAACAGGAATAGGCGAAGACCAGGAGAAGGAGGCAAGGAAATGACGCCCGCAAAGGGCCCCCATACCAGTAACGGAAAGCACGCGGACCGTGTCTACATCTTCGACACGACGCTCCGCGATGGCGAGCAGTCGCCCGGCATTTCCCTGAACGTCCAGGAGAAGCTCGAAATCGCACACCAGCTCGCGCGGCTCGGCGTGGACGTGATCGAGGCGGGATTCCCGATCACTTCGCCAGGCGACGCGAAGGCGGTCGAGGCGATCGCGAAGGCGGTCGAGGGCCCCGTGATCTGCGGTCTGGCACGAACGGCCGCGCCCGATATCGACGCCGCCTGGAGCTCCGTCAGGTACTCGGAGCGGCCGCGGATCCACACCTTTATCGCGACCTCCGACATCCACATCGAGCGCAAGCTGCAGACGACGCGCGAGGACGTGATGGGTCAGGCTCGTGCCGCGGTCGCGCACGCGAAGCAGTACTGCGACGACGTCGAGTTCTCACCCGAGGACGGCAGCCGCTCCGACGTCGAATTCATGGCAGAGGTGGTGAAGGGGGCGATCGAGGAAGGCGCGACCACGATCAACATTCCGGACACCGTCGGCTACACGATGCCACACGAGTACGCGCAGATGTTCGCGGAGCTCTATCGCCTCGTGCCCGAGCTGAAGGACGTGGTGGTCTCGGTCCATTGTCACAACGACCTCGGCCTCGCGGTCGCGAACTCGTTCGCGGGTCTCACCGCCGGCGCACGCCAGGTCGAATGCGCCGTCAACGGGATCGGCGAGCGGGCGGGCAACGCATCGCTCGAGGAGATCGTGATGCTGCTCCGCACGCGCCGCTCGAGCGTCGCGCTCGACACTTCGATCAACACGCGAGAGATCGCCCGCACGAGCCGCCTGGTCTCGCGGCTCACGGGCTACCCGGTGCAGCCGAACAAGGCGATCGTGGGCCGCAATGCTTTCGCGCACGAGGCGGGCATCCACC
The DNA here is from genome assembly GCA_046725795.1 of Actinomycetota bacterium. Classification (GTDB taxonomy): domain Bacteria; phylum Actinomycetota; class Thermoleophilia; order Solirubrobacterales; family JBBDJG01; genus JBBQKG01. The sequence continues at coordinate 3,491 of JBKOZI010000059.1, read as the reverse complement.
AGGACGGCGTGCTGAAAGACCGCACCACCTACGAAATCATGGACGCGACCACGATCGGGCTCGAGACGAATTCGATCGTGCTGGGGAAGCATTCCGGGCGCCACGCCCTGCGCAAGGCGCTCGAGGATCTCGGCGTGCGAGTCGACGGGCAGGCGCTCAACACCGCGTTCAAGCGCTTCAAGGAGATCGCCGACCGGAAGAAGCACGTGACGGCGCTGGACCTCGAGGCGATCGTCTCGGACGAGGTCCGCGAGCAGGCGAAGGCCTACAACCTGAAGTCGTTCGAGGTCCACGATGCCTCCGGCAAGCCGCCGGTCGCAAAGGTCGAGGTCACGACGCCCGACGGAGAGACGGTGAGCGGCGACGGGACCGGTGACGGCCCCGTGGACGCGCTGCTGCAGGCGATAAACGCTGCGACCGGGATCGCCGGGGTATTGAAGGAGTACCACGTCGCGGCGGTCACGGCCGACACCGATGCTCTCGGTGAGGTCTCGGTGCTCGTCGAGCACGAGGGCAGGCTCGTGTCGGGCCAGGGCGTCTCGACCGACACGCTCGAGGCCTCTGGTCGCGCGTACCTCCGCGCGCTCTCGAATGCGCTCGCCGGCATGTCGGACGCGCCGCTGCCGGACACCGAACAACGAAAGGCCGAGGCCGGGACACGGCTCTAGCTCGCGACGACTTCACGTGGGTTGACGGCGAGCGGCTGATCCGCTTCGGCGCGAGCGCGCTGGAGGAAGCACCCCGGCTGCTGGACGCGCGTGGCTTTGGTGACTTCGCGCTGCTGACGACGGAGCGCGCCGCCCGCACCGCGCCGGACGTCGTCGATGCGGCAGCTGTCGTGCTGCACGTTCCCCCGGGACCAGTTCCGGAGGGGGCTGCCTCGGTACGACGCGGGGTGGCGGGCCGTCCTGTCGTCGCGCTCGGAGGTGGGCGCGTGATCGACTCGGGCAAGGCGATCGCCGGCGCAGACGGGGTCGCTTCGGCGGCGATCCCGACCACGCTTTCCGGTGCCGAGATGACCCCATTTCACCGCATGCCGGCAGGGGTGGACGAGTGGACGCTCGTAAGGCCGTCACTGGTGATCGCTCAGCCCGAGCTGATGGTCTCCCAGCCCGAGCCAGATCTTGCCGCGAGCGCCATGAACGCGCTTGCGCACGCGATCGAGGCGCTCTACACGCCACTTGCCAACCCCGTGGCGGACGGGGCGGCGCTTCGGGCCTGCCGGCTACTGACCAGGAACGGGTCGGAACTGGCACTGGGCGCGATTCTGGCCGGGTACGCGTCAGGCAGTGCCGGGTTCGCCGTGCACCACGCCGTCTGCCAGACGATCGTGCGCGTGGCGGGCACGCCGCACGCCCAAACGAACGCCGTGATGCTGCCGCACTTCGTCCGCATGATGGAGACCCGCGCCCCCGACGCGATCGAGCAGGTGTCCGCTGCTCTCGACGGCACCGACGTCTCCGCACTGGCCGCGCGGGCGGGGGCAACAAGGCTCTCCCAGCTCGGCGTCGAGCGACCAGTGCTCGACGACGTCGTCGAAGGGGCGCTCCAGCACCCGGCGCTCGGCAACACCCCTGACCCTCCTGGCCGCGATGAGTTGCACGAGGTGCTCGAGCGCGCCCTTTGAGCGAGCGCGCGCGCCTCTACTACGATCCCGACTGCGGCTTCTGCCGCTGGACGCTCGCCTGGGTTCTGCGCCTCGACCGCGGCCGGCGCCTGCGTCCCGTGCCGATCGAAAGCCCGGAGGGTGACCGTGAGCTCGGCGACCTGGGGGAGGAACGGCTCGAAAGCTGGCATCTCGTCCGCGACGGCGGGCGTTGGAGCGGCGGCCGTGCCTTCGCGCCGCTGCTCGAGGAGCTTCCCGGAGGCCGGGCACTCGCACCGCTTGCGCGACGACTGGAATGGCTGCTGGAGCCGGGATACCGGTGGGTCGCGGCCAATCGGAGCCGACTCTCGGAGCTTGTCCCCGCTCGCAGCAGGATGCGGGCGGATGCGCTCGTCGCCGCTCGGCAGGTAGCTACATACGATCGTACGTGATAGCGTACAGGCGCATGGCGACCGTCACCACCGAAGCCCTCGCCGTCGGACCCCGCGTCCGCGCGCTCCGGGAGGGCATGGGCATGTCGCTCCGCGACCTGGCCGAGCGTAGCGGAGTGTCGGCGCCGATGCTGTCGCAGGTGGAGCGCGGCGAGACCAGCCCGACGCTCGCGGTCGCGGCGAAGATCGCCGCCGGCCTCGAGCTTTCGCTCTCGCAGCTGCTACGCCTCGACGAGGCCGACACATTGAGCGTCGTGCGCGCCGAGGAGCGGCTGCTGGGCGGCCGCGCGGACGGCCATCGCTACGAGGTCCTGACGCCGCCCGTGCCGGGACAGCGTGCCGAGGTCTCGCTGCACACGCTGGCGCCCGGGTCCGCGACCGGTGGTCCCGGCGACCCGCCGATCCACGAGCCGGGCAGCCGTGAGACCGCCGTCGTGCTCGACGGCGAGCTCCGCCTCGTCTGCGACGGCGTTGCGCACGACCTCGCGGAAGGCGATGCGGTCACCTTCGACGCGGACCTTTCACACCACTTCGAGAACCCCGGCGCCCACGAGGTGCAGTTCATATCAGTGATCGCTGCCGGCTTAAGGAGATCGTGAGGCGGCCGTGAGGCCGACTCTCGAGACTTTAGGTGTCGGCGGAGCCGACTCGATATAGGAGCTAGTTGGATGCCCGAGACCCTGTTCCAGAAGATCTGGGAGGCGCACGAGGTGCGCCGGCCCGACCGCGAGGACGGTACGTCGCTCATCTACGTCGACTTGCATCTGGTCCACGAGGTGACCTCGCCTCAGGCGTTCGAGAGCCTGCGCCTTTCCGGCCGCAGGGTTCGCCGTCCGGACCGCACGCTCGCGACGGCGGACCACAACGTGCCGACCGATCCCAGCGAGCGCACGGCGCTCGACGCGATCGCCGATCACCTCTCACGCGCGCAGGTGCAGGCGCTCGAGCGCAACTGCGAGGAGTTCGGGATTCCGTATTACGGCATGCAAAGCGCACGTCAGGGAATCGTCCACGTGATCGGCCCCGAGCTCGGTCTCTCGCAGCCGGGCGTCACGATCGCGTGCGGGGACTCGCACACCTCCACGCACGGCGCGCTCGGCGCGCTGGCGATGCCGGTCGGCACCTCGGAGGTCGAGCACGTGCTCGCGACGCAGTGCCTGGTGCAGGCCAGGCCCAAGACGATGCGGGTCACGTACACGGGCGAGCCGGGCTTCGGCGTCACCGCAAAGGATCTGATTCTCGGCACGATCGGGCAGATCGGGGCCGCAGGGGCGACGGGGCACGTGGTCGAGTACGCGGGCGCGCCGATCGAGGCGCTCTCGGTCGAGGGCCGCATGACGATCTGCAACATGTCGATCGAGGCCGGCGCCCGGGCCGGTCTGATCGCTCCTGACGACGTCACCTTCGCCTACGTCGAGGGACGGCCCGGCGCGCCGCAGGACTTCGAGGCCGCG
>JBKOZI010000058.1:0-5312 GCA_046725795.1 Actinomycetota bacterium | reverse complement strand
CTCCAAGGGGGCCCGGATGAAACAACGGCTCAGGGATTACAGCTAGCCGCCGCGCCCCTTCTTCGGTCGTCGAGTGCTCAGGAAGGTGGTCCCGCCGGTCTGCCGGAAGAACGCCGGCAGGGCCACGGCCCCGCCCTGGCGCGTATCGGAGTAGGCCGCGACCAGGGCGCCGCTCGTGTCGATGTCGATCGTGAAGTAGTCACCGAGGCGCCGGTCGACGAGCTGCGCCTGGCAGATCGTGCCGCCCATGCAGACGGTGCCGATGTGGAAGGGCTCGGGCGTGGCGCGGGTCACCTTGAAACCGGCGGATGACGACTTCGAGCATCCCAGCCCGGTCAGCGTCTGTGCGACGTAGACGTTCCAGGGATCGCCCGCGCCGGCCTGCTCGGCATCGTTGTCGGGAAGAGGATGGTCGTTTCCGAACCACGCGATCGCCACCCGGCCCGGGGATCCGACCGCGATCCAGGGCCAGATGTCCGCCCGGTCGTCGGCGTCGACTCGTACGGGCGGCGCCCAGGTCCGGCCGCCGTCGGTGGACTGCGAGTACCAGACGCCGGCGGCCCGAGCGCCGTGGCCGCCCTCGTCCCAGACGGCGTAGACGTTGCCGGCGGCGTCCACGTCGATGGCCGGCCAGTGGGACAGGAGGTCGACGCCGTCCGCGATCGTGTTCAGCTCGGGCGTCAGCGCCGTCTGCACGTCAGCGTCAAGGGATTTACGGAACGCTGCCATTTGGAGCGCGCCGCCGGAGTAGTGGGCCTCGTAGAGGGTCCCGGAGCCGTTGTCGAACGTGATGTCGCCGAGGCCGCCCTCGTTGGCCACGCCCTCCGAGAACGTGCGGCCGCCGTCGGTGCTGCGGTAGATCGTGTGCCCGTCGTGGCCGACCGGGTCGGTCGGGAACGTCCCGCCTTCAGATGCGTTGCCGACGATGAAGAGAACGTTCGCCGGCCCGGCGGCCTTCCACTGGCGATCGGTCAACGTCTCGGCGAGGAAGTTCTGGAGCGCGTAGCTGTGCCCCGAGTCCGTGGACTTCGAGACGGCCACGTTCACCAGGTTGATCTCCGACAGATACACGTTCCCGGCGGCGTCGATGGCGAAGTCGGGGTCCGAGAAACCAGAGAAGGGATAGTTGGTGGGCGGCACCGTGCGGTCGACGAATTGCCAGCTGGCGCCGCGGTCGTCGCTGGACCACGCGTAGACCTGCCCGCGATAGTTCTCGGCGAAGGCGCCCGAGCTCTCATCGGTTGCCTCGGGCGCGAAGAAGTGGGTGGTGCCGGCGTGAGCCGCGTAGAGCAGCGTGCCGTCGGGATGCGTCTGCACGCTCGGCTCCCCGCCCGCGCGATGCACGTCGACGTACGACGGCGTGGAGAACCCCAGCGACTTCCCCGGCGCGTCGCAGGAAGCCGGTGCCGGTGCCGGGCGCTCAGAGGCGGTCAGCGTGAGCGTGCCCGTGTAGGGCTGCGGGACGGCGGCGGCGAACGCGCAAACGAGGATCTGGTAGTGCCCGCCCGGGGGGTCGGAGAGCGACGCGCTCTCGTCCGCGTTCACGAAGCCGTTGTCGCCGGAAACGCGGCTACCGTCGGGATGGACGATCGTGACGATGAGGTCGGTCGGGCCGTCGTAGGTGATCGTGGCGGTACCCTGGACCGTCACCTGGTCATATGTCCCCTCTGGAACGACCAGGTCGATTTCGTGCGCGTCGGAAGTGGGGCCGGTGTCGCACTCGCTGCTCGTATTTGCGCCCGGCGGCGCGGTGCCCTGCCAGGTTACGGTCACCGTCTGCCCCGGGGTCGTGGGGACGGTCGTTTGCTCCTGAGCGTGAGACGGTCGCGGGAAGAAGGCAATGATGAGCGCTGCGACGAGCGCGAGGACCGGGCCAACGAGCCACAGGCGACGAAGTGCCATTTTTTCCCCTTCCCCCCTTGAACGAGACAGGGCCGCCCCGAAATCAGCGACCTGTCGCTGACAGACGACTGGTTTCCGGGAGCACGACTTTTGAAACCACATTCCTGGCTCCGGCTGCGGACGCAAGAAACTCGCCGACGGCGGAGTCTGTGCTCGGGCACTCAGGCGACGAGCCGAGCCACCGGCGCCGGGAGGCGGCGCGTCAGTCGCGCTTCAGCAAGCCCCGATCTTCGGAGCGACCTCGCTCGCGGCAGCTCGAGCTGCCGCCGCCCGTCGCCCAACGGCCACACTCGACGGAGCCCTCCCTTCGAGCCCGGCAGCGGTGCTGGAAGATGACTTTCTACGAGCCGGCCCTGTCGTAATCGGCAAGCTCGCACTTGGCTTTCCGCTCGCTCACTGGACTTGAGCGGCGCAGGAAGGTAGGTTTCGCTCAGCTCCAAGAAGGAGCGCCCGGAGCGGGCCAAAGCCTGTACTGCGTGGCGCCCGACCAAGGAAGGAAGTGGGTCCCATGGCTCGCGATGCTCGTGCCGGTCTCGGCCTTGCCGTGCTGTTGGCCGCCGGGCTGCTTTTTCCCACCCCCGCGCAGTCCGCCGTGCCGGCGACGTCTCTCTCGCCATCTTCTGGCGCGGCCGGGGCCAGCGTAACCATGAGTGGCTCCGGGTTCCCTTTGCGCAAGAACGGAACGGTCAGCTTCGGTTCCACTTTGGTGGCGAGCTTCAGGACCGGGTCGAGCGGGTCCTTCAAGGTCAGCTTTGCGGTCCCGAGCGGATACGACGGCGACACCGTGGTGACGGCGAGCGTGGACACAATTGGCGCCAGCGCTGTCTTCACCGTTCTTCCCCCGGAGCCGCCGCCGAGCCCCACCCCCTCGCCGAGCGGCATCTGGAAGCCGGCGCCGAACACGACGTGGCAATGGCAGCTGACAACTCCGGTCGACCAGACCGTCGACGCGCAGATGTACGACATCGACCTGTTCGAGAACGATGCCGCCGTGGTCGCATCTCTGAAAGCGCAGGCTCGCGCGGCGGTCTGTTACATGAGCGCTGGGAGCTGGGAGAGCTGGCGTCCCGACGCGGGCGTCTTTCCCGATTCCGTGATCGGCCGCGCGATCGGATGGTCGGGCGAGCGTTGGCTCGACATCCGCCAGATCTCGTTGCTCGGGCCGATCATGGAAGCGCGCCTGGACCTCTGCAAGGACAAGGGCTTCGACGCGGTCGAGCCCGACAACGTCGACGGCTACGCGAACAAGACCGGCTTTCCGCTCACCGCCGCGGACCAACTCGCGTACAACCGGTGGCTTTCCGACGCCGCGCACACTCGCGGTCTCTCCGTAGGTCTCAAGAACGACATCGCGCAGGCGGCCGAGCTCGAGCCCTGGTTCGACTGGGAGCTCGTCGAGCAGTGCTTCCAGTACGGCGAGTGCGGCCTACTGAGCCCCTTCACCACCGCCGGTAAAGCGGTATTCGAGGTCGAGTACAAGCTCTCACCTGCGAGCTTCTGCCCGCAGGCTCGGGCGCTTGGCTTCATGGCGATGAAGAAGAACAAGTCGCTCGACGTGGCACGAACGCCATGCTGGTGACAGCTCGGTTCTGCGGCTAAGCCGCGACCAAGTCGTTCTGCCGTGGCGAGATGGCCACCCGCTTTGGTGGACATGTGACGAGTCGTTAGAACGCTCGCCCTTCGCTAGCTTTGGCCCATGTACCGGGTGCGCTGGCGTCGCCTCCTCCTGCTCGTCGGTGTCGTCGTTGTGCCGGTTGTCGTTTCGATCGTTTCGCGCGTCAACGCCTTGCCGCTTGCGATCGGGTGGGCCTTGATCCTTCTGGTGGGGGCAGGAGGCGCGGGCCTTCGTGCGCGCGGTTCCAGCTACCAGACCCCCGAGCAGGATTTCGCACAGCGGGAGACGGACCAGCAGTTCGAGCGCCCACGCGACGAAAGCAGTCTCTTGTAGTTTCCGCGCCTGAGTACGCCTGTGTCGTGGCGCTGGCACCCGACCTATGGCGCGCGGCGATATCGGGCTAACTCGTTTTTAGAGGCGGCCGAACTCCCGCTCCAGAGTAGCGGCCCCTGTAGCGTCCTCCAACGAATCAATCGGTGGTCGCATGCAACCGTACGCACCCGGACCTGCCGCCCGATCGTGCAGTGCGACTATCAGCGAGCTTTGCGGAGGGCGCTAATCAGGTCCCACTTGCCCATCTTCGAGCGCCCGGGGATGTCCTGCCCCTTCGCGAGCTCGTAGAGCTGCTGACGGTTGCGCTCTTCGAGCGCCCGACCTGGATCACCGCCGCGCTGGCGTCCGCGGGCGGCCTGCTTGCCGAGCTCGCGACGCGTGCTGGCCGGCAGGTGGGCGATCGTGCGCTTGCGCCTCGCCGCTTGCTGGGCCTTCTTGACGTTGCGCTTTGCGGCCTGCGCTTGCTTGGAAGTCGACATCATTTGCCTCCTCGAATCGCCATGCGGGCATCGGCGCCCGGTACCTCAAACGCGTGCGGAAGCAGCACGAGCGACGACCGCGTCATGCTCGCCCTTTGGCGCACGAGCTCCAGTGTCGAGAGGAAGTGGTCACGAACCTGTAGGTCGGCGCACCCGGCGCTGGCCTCGACCAGGGACTCGTGGTAGCGGCGCACCATCGAGGCCGGTGCGCCCAGCGCGAACTCGGCGAGAATGTCGGCGCACGCTCATTGACGCCTTCCTCGACCGCGTGTCTGAAGTCGAACGCCAGCACTTTCCAGTGATTCACAGCGCGCTCTCCCTCTATTAGGCCCCAGTTGGGAAGACATAGCCGACGATGAGGCTGAGCACGATCGCGGCCGGGACGCCGAACAGGACGATGTCGGCGGCGAGCGTCTCCCACTTACCCCTGTATCCGATACTGCCGAAGACGAGCAGCGCGACCGCGTGCCAGAGCGTGACCATGAAGGCGCTGGTCGCGATCAGGAAGCGCGCCGCGAAGGCTGCGGTAAACGAGCCCCTTGGGTTCCCCGGCGCGAACATCGCCAGTACCCCAAGCGTGATCGTGCCAGAGATGCCGACGAGAAGTGCGACCCGGTCGCGCAGCGGCAGCGGCGGAAGGTAGTCCCCCTGTTGCTCGCGGTCAGCCTCCAGGGGAAGCAGCTCGCGAACCTCCCTGACACCGGCGCTCCCCCCTTGACCGGGTTCGACGAGGATCTGGGTGATCGGCCTGTGGAGCTCGCTGCGGGCACGCTCGATGACCTCGCTCTCGAGCCGCTTGGCCTCCTCGCCTGGCTGCGAGGCGACGATCACCTCGTCCGCCGGCGAGGATCGCACTGCGTCGGCGAGCGCGACACTGGGATCGGCGTCCCCGACTTCTCCCGTCGCGTGCAGGCCGGCGCGGCGGAGCGCCTCAAGCGACGTGAGCAGCCCTCGCTGGGCCCGCGTATGGGCCGAATCCACCT
>JBKOZI010000057.1:0-12728 GCA_046725795.1 Actinomycetota bacterium | reverse complement strand
ATCCGGGCTCGCTCCGGCGGGTGCCGTGCTGACGGCCGGAGATCGCGAGGTCGGCCAGGTCACCTCGGCGGCGCTCTCGCCGGCACTCGGGCCGATCGCCCTGGCGCTGATCAGGCGTGAGGTCGAGCCCGGTCAGGAAGTCTCGGACGAAGACGGCGGGCTTACCGCAACGGTCGTCGAGCTTCCGTTCGCAAGTTCCGCCAAAAGTCCCTCCTAAGGACCTGCGGCTCTGCAAGAATGCACGCGGCGCGCCGGGGCCGTCCCCGCCTACTCCGGCGCCGGAGGAGCGACTTTGGAAGCTCGTAGAGCCACGCAGACCGAGCGACGGCGCTTTTTGAGTACGGAGAGCCCGCTGCTCGGCGGCCCGCTGTCCGCCGAAGCCGGCGCCGAGGACGCGCGTCCGGCGACCGCTACGTACGAAGCGGACGCCGACGTGTACCGGATCCCGACCACCGAGCCAGAGCCCGAGGCGGCACCGCTTCGCGACCTGCCGTCGCTGGTCCCGGATCAGGATCCAGAGCGACAGGTGGACGATTGGGGCCGCTCCGAGCGCATCTACCACCTGATGGAGCCGGTGCTGAATTTCTATTACCGGTACTGGTTCCGGGTCGAGGTCGAGGGCATCGAGCGGATCCCCTCGAAGAGCGGCGCGCTGCTGGCGTCGAACCACTCCGGCGCGCTGCCGCCGGACGCGCCGATGATCATGCAGGCGATCCGCAACGAGCATCGCACCCCGCGGCCGCTGTACATGCTCGGCGAGCACTGGTTCAAGGGCTACCCCGGCGTGGGCATGTTCACGAACAAGATCGGCCTCGTCGCAGCGCACCCGGCCAATGCCCACCGGCTTCTGCACGACGAGAATCGGCTCGTGCTGGTCTTTCCCGAGGGCCAGAAGGGAACACGCAAGCTTTTCTGGCAGCGGTACAAGCTTCGCCGCTTCGGCCGTGGCGGGTTCGTGAAGACTGCGATCAGGGCCGGCGTGCCGATCGTTCCCGTGGCCGTCGTGGGGGCCGAGGAGGCGATGCCGATCTTCGCGCACGTCCCACTCCTGCAGCGGCTCACCGGGCTGATCTACTTCCCCATCAACCATGCCTTTCCGCACTTCGGCCTGCTGGCGGCCGGCATGTACCTGCCGGCGAAGTTCAAGATTCGCTTCCTCGACCCCGTCGAGCTCGAGCGCTACGGGCCGGATGCGGCGGATGATGTCGCTTTCGTCCAGCAGGTCGCGGACGACATTCGTGCACGCATCCAGATTGCGCTCAACGAGATGCTGCGCGAGCGCTCATCGGTTTGGTTCGGGTAGATCTAGGCGACCAGGTCGGTCCGCTCCGCACAACGTCCATCAGATAGGGTCAGCGCCCGAGGAGGCGAGGAGAGGATGGGCACCTTTGTCGAGCGACACGGCCGGAAGCGTCTGCCGGCGCTTGCCCTCTGCGCGTTCGCGCTCGCGCTCACGTCGTGCGGGAACAGCGACGACCGCAATGCGAACCGGCCGCCGGTGCCGATCAACGTCTCGGTCCAACTCGGCGCCCGCAAGGTCACTGTGTCGCCGGACAAGTTCGGGGCCGGACCCATCACGCTGCTTCTCGCCAACCAGTCGGGCGCCTCGCAGACGGTCACGGTGGACGGACCGCGCCTGCGCCAGTCGGTCGGCCCGATCAACCCCGAGGACACCGCGACCCTCAAGGTCACTGTGCAGCCGGGGGAGTACACGCTCGCGACGGCCGAAGCTGCGGGGCTGCGTCCGGCACGGTTGACGGTCGGCCCGAAGCGGCCCAGCGCCCAGAACACGCTGCTGCTGCCGTAGCGGTCCGGGAATACCGCTGGCTAGCGCTGGTGCATCGCAGGCTACCGCTGCTGCTCAGATACACTCGGGCCGCTCGAAACCGGCCCCGGAGGTACCTCCCTTGGCACAGGCAGATGTGAAAACCGTCAGCCAGCTTGACGTTGAACCCGGTGAGCTTCCGCGGACGATGACTGCGTGGGTGATCCGCCAGGACCGCGAAGGAGAGCCCAAGGACGCGTTCCAGATCGAGGAGATCGAGGTGCCGGAGCCCGGCGCGTTCGAGGTGATCGTGCGCGTGATGGCTGCAGGGGTGAATTTCAACAACGTGTGGGCTGCACTCGGGCAACCCGTCTCGGTATTCCGCTACCACCCGGAGGACGACCATCACATCGGTGGCTCGGACGCCTCCGGCGTTGTCTGGAAGGTCGGCGAAGGCGTCACCCGCTGGAAGGTCGGCGACGAAGTCGTGATCCACTGCAACCAGGCTTCCTACGAGGACGTCGAGGTGCACGGCCTCGACCCGCTTGCGGCTCCCTCGCAGAAGATCTGGGGCTACGAGACGAGCTGGGGCTCCTTCGCCCAGTTCACGAAGGTGCAGGCACAGCAGCTCGTGCCCAAGCCCAAGAACCTCACGTGGGAAGAGGCCGCCTCCTACGGCCTCACGTATTTCACCGCCTACCGCATGCTGATCGACCAGGTCAAGATGCAGGCGGGGCACAAGGTTCTGATCTGGGGTGCGGCCGGCGGGCTCGGTGTGTTCGCCACACAGCTGGCGAAGCTCACCGGCGCGGACTCGGTCGGCGTCGTGTCGTCCGACCAGAAGGGCGAGCTGGTGAAGCAGCTGGGTGCCAAGGACTTCATCAACCGCAACGAGTTCGCGGGCATGATGCGCAAGGGAGGCGAGTCGAAGGAGGAAGAGAAAGAGCGATTCGGCGTGTCTCGCGCGTTCGCCAAGCGCGCGAAGGAGATCCTTGGCGACGCGCCCGACATCGTCTTCGAGCACGTCGGCCAGGCGACCTTTCCAACCTCCGTGTTCGTGGTGAGGCCGTTCGGCAAGGTCGTGATCTGCGGCGCTACGTCCGGCTACAACCTCGACTTCGACGTGCGCTATCTCTGGATGCGCCAGAAGCAGATCATCGGCTCCCACTTCGCGAACGCATGGGAGGCGACCAAGGCAAACGAGCTGATCGCTCAGTCGAAGATCCGGCCGGTGCTGTGGCGGGTGATGCCCTTCGAGGGTGTCGCTGAGGCGCATCAGCTGATGCGCGAGAACAAGCACCAGGGCAAGATCGCGATCCTCGTCGGGGCCGAGAAGGAAGGCCTCGGCAAGATGGAGGAAGGCCCGGGCGCGATCCGCGCCGAGGTCGGCAACTGAGGCGCCCGCAACGACCGACTCGCCCCGCGCGATGATCGAGCTCGTCCACATCGACTACCAGCTCACACCCTTCCGGGCGGAGCGGTTCGCAGCCATCTACCGCCCCGTCGTACCGAGGGTGATGGTCTATGGGGCCAAGGGCTATTCCTTCTACCGCTCCGAGGAGGACCCAGACCACTTCGTGCATGCATCGCTTTGGGAAGACCGGGCCGACTTCCAGCGTTTCTGGCTGTCCCCCGAGATGACGGAGACACGGCTGAAAACCCAGGGCTTCTACGAGCTGCCGCTCGTACCCGGCTGGGCGACGATCCTCGACCGGAGCTGAGTTACCTCCCTTTACGTCATGCGGCACCTCCGGGTGTGCGCGAAGATCGCTGCCATCCATTCCGGCCACTGGCCAGAGCCCGTTCCCGCTCCTTCCTCGACATGCCGACCAGCAGGGCAGCCGCCATGGCGCCCTCCCGACTCGTCGTGTCGATCCCGGCGTCCAGCGCGACGAAGCACGCAGGCACCGCCTCGAGCCGTTCGAGCAGGTTGCCGAGCTCGCTCGCCCCGTGCCCGACTGAGTCGAGCTTGCTGACCACGAGACCCGTCGCGTCGCCGGCGTGGATGCGCTCGAGGGCATAGGCAAGGGCGTCCCGCTCTCCCCCTGCAACCTCGTGGAACACGTCCACCAGCGTCCAGCCACGGCGCTTGCACTCCTCTTCGATCGCGACTTCTTGAGCCTCGGCCTCCGCGCCCGGGAGCGGGTCCGCGGCGCCGACATAGCCGATCACCCGGCGGGCGGGATAGGTGGGCCGGATCTCCACGGGCGGCGCCGGGCTCGGTGGCACCGGGGTTGGAGCAGGCGCTCGCTTGTCGCGATCACTGCGCCACCACCCGAATGCGAGTACCACGGCGAGCAGCCCGAGAAGCGAGATGATCGTCGCCCCGGCACTCCCAAGCGCTCCCGAGCTGGGGTCCTGGCGGGACGCGACGCCGCCCCGAGTCGCCACGGACGTGTTCGCGCCGGCTGATCGATTGGCGGATGTCGACGTTCCGCCGGCGCAGCCGCCCGCCCTGCAGAGCACACGCAGGAGCTTGCGCGTCTTGGGTCCGACTATGCCGTCAGCCGTCAGGCCGAAGCTCGCCTGAACGCTTCGCACGGCCGCGTCTGTCGCAGGCCCGAAGCGACCGTCGATACCCGCCGGGCCGAGCGAGCGACCCCGAGCACGTAGGTTCCGCTGGAGCCGCCGCACATCCGGATCCGGCTTCGCCCCCATGCCCACTCCCTGGGTCAATACTGGGGTCGCCGGTCCGTCGACGGCCCATGCGGGTGGCGCTGCCACCCCCGGAATTCCCACTCCGAGCGCCAGGCTGGTCACGCCTGCCAGCACGGAGACAACTTTGCGTTTCATGAGTCACTCCTCGATCGAATGCACCGGGTCGCGCCCGGTGCGACAACACGACCGTGAAGCGACTAGCCGGGTCGCTCGAGGAGGCGGGCGAAGCCCACCGGCCGTCCGCCCTCGAGGGCGAGGCGGCGACTGACGCCCGACCGTGCGGCTACCAAAGCCAGCATCACGGCCAGCGCCGAGGCCAATCCGAACAAGAGCGAAGTCGAAACTGCACCGCTGCCCATGGCCGGCAGCTTCGGCATGGGCGGAATTTTGGGCAGCGGCAGGAAGCTGTCACCCGACCCTTCAATTGCCGGCGAGGCGATGCCGGCGTGAACACCGGCGAGCGAGCGGGACGAGACCGAGCTGCGGCCGCCGGCGGAGTCGCGGCCGGCGGGAGAGCTGTGGTCGCCGCTGATGGGGATCGCACCGGTGCCGTGAGCAGTATCGCTGGTCGCGGCATCCCACCCTGTAGGCCCCGACCCGGGACCCGGGCCTACGGCCGATGGTGACCCGCCACCCGCTATGGAACCGCCGGAGTGTGCGCCCGGCGGCGGCGGTGGCGGCTCAAACGACGAAGCGGCGAAAGGCGACTGTGGACTCTTCTGGACCGGCGCCGCCTGCTCGAGGACTCCGTCGACCGGGTGCATGGGCGTCCCGAGGATCGTCGCGCCGCCGTACACGATTCCGGTCAGGTTTGAGAGAAGGCCGGAGCTCGGGAGCAGCTCGGAGCTCGGAGACAGCGGGAGCACATCGGCGCCCGGAGGCCCGCCGCCGCCGATTAGCCCGGCGAGGTTCGACGCGTCCTTCTGCACGTCCTGGACGACCTTGGTCGTGGTGCCCACGGGGTCAGCCGTGACCGCACCGACTTCGTGGACGGACTCCTTGACAATCTTGGCCACGGAGTCGACAGGTTGATCGCCGCCGCCCGGAGGCGTGACCGCCTTCGGCGGGGCAGGCTGCGGCGTGCTCACGGGGGTTGGCGCCTCTACGACCGGAGCAGATGTGACGTCCGGTCGGGGCAGCGCAGGTGGTTCCGGCGGGCTCGGCGGCTTCTCGGCCGGGGCCTCGGGAGCGGCCTGAGGTGCGTTCGGCTCCGGGATCGAACTCGTCGCCGCAGTGTCCAGGGCGGGCGTGCCCGGGACCGTCGCACCGGGCAGTTCGCCGTAGCCGAGCGCAGCGGCCGGGAGCACCAGTGTGGCCAGCACGGCCGGGACGACCGCGAGGCGCAAGCGGAGGGCCGAGTCGCGACCGGTGCCCATGCAGGCCTTCAGGGGTGCCATCACGCCGATGGCACCGGCTTGCCGCGCTGACTTGCCACTCCCTGCCATTCCGTGCGGATCCACCTACTGTTCGGTGCCTACCGCGAATCGGCGGCAACAAAACCGGAAATTGCGAACTATGGATGCGAGCGTGACTCCCCGAGACGCCTTGGGGCGGCGACGAGCAGCTCGCCGATCACCTGCGTGCCGGGCGCGATCCGGCCGGGCCTGGGTGACCCGCGAGACACCGAGTGCTCGTTTGAGCACCGTATGGGTATCGAATCCAGATAGTGCCGATACGCATTACGGCTCGAGGGCGCTTGATTGACCATCGCGTTGCCCCGGCGCCTGGACGACAACGGCTCTGAAGCTTGGAGCGCTCCCCGACCAACCCTGTCATTGCCGCGGTTCGTGGGCCACCGCCGAAACGCGCTCGAGCCTGCCTAGGCGCGCTCGAGCGGTGCCATCGTGAGCCCGGCCGAGCTCAACTGCTCCCAGTAGAGCTCGGCAGCCTCGCGATCGCCCGTCCATACGATCGCCCGCCCGCTGTTGTGGATCTCGTCGGCGATCCGGTATCCGCGGTCGATGCTCACGCCCGGAATCACGCGCGCGAGCGTGGCGGCCACGTGGTCGAACGTGTTGTGGTTGTCGTTCAGGACGATCACGCGCCAATTGCCGCCGTGGCCGGATTCGGGGCCGTCCGTCCGAGGGCGCTCGATCGTCTCGGTCGCCATCAGCGTTCGCGGGTCGCCTGCGCCTGCTTCTGCCAGTAGCGGCGTAGGCCCATCCACCGCTGCTCGATCGGCGATCCGACCTCCAACCCGGCCGCCGTTTGGGCGTCCGTGCGTTGCTCGGTCAGGCGGTTCACCTCGGCGACGAATGCCCGCCCCGCCTCGTCCGTGTCGCCGTGCTCGTCGAGCATCCGTCGTGCCAGCTCGGCTTGCTCGTGCAGCGCCCGCTTGGTTCGCTCCAGGTGCGGAAGCGGGTCATTCACGGAGCCGAAGTGGGTGAGCGCAAGGAACCGTGGCTTCCGCCCTGCGACGAGGTCGATCGAGCGGGTCCAGGCCGAAACGTCGATGTCGGGCGGCGGCGTGGGCGGCTGCACGAGGTCAGAAGGCGGAATGCGCACGCCTGCGACGTCGCCCACGTATGCCGTCCCATCGGAGTCGTCGAAGTAGACGACGTGGTGCGAGGCGTGGCCGGGCGTGTACTCGACCGCCAGTCGGCGGCCCGCAACGTCGACCGTCTCCCCTCCCTCGAGCACGCGGATGTTTCTCTGCGGAACGGGCACCACGCGGCCCCACAGCGGGCCCATCTGGTCGCCGTAGATCCGATCGGCGCTCGCCACCAGCTTGGAGGGATCGACGAGATGCGGCGCGCCCCTCGCGTGCACCCAGACCTCGAGACCGGGAAAGCGCTCGACAAGCGCGCCGGCCGCTCCCGCGTGGTCGAGATGTATGTGCGTGAGGAGCAGCGCCCGCGGCTCCTCGGAGAGTCCCTGGAGCAGCGTTTCCATACGGCTCTCAGGCCCCGGGTCGACGATCGCCCCGCCCAGATCCCATGCGCCGATCACCCGCTCCCTCCCGCGCTGGCGGACGTCTATGAGCTTGGCATCCGGACCCTTGCTCATCGCGGGAACGTTATAGCCGCCATTAGAATCAGATCGTGAGCTTCGAGAGGAGGCCCGACCATGGCGGGCACTGATTCGGCCGGGAACGGAAGAGGCAGTCGCGGGGGCGGTAACGGCAAAGCCGAGCTCGATGACCTGATTCGCTCGAAGGAGGAGGAGCTCAAGCGCCTCCACGACGAACGTCGCCGCTGGGAGGAAGGCGCCCTGGCGAAGTCGCTGGAGAAGTCCGGCGAGCGTCGTGAGCACTTCGAGACCCTTTCCGGCCTCGAGACGGACCGCCTCTACACGCCCGAGCACGGCGAGGGGCTCGACTACACGCGTGACCTCGGGTTCCCGGGCCAGTACCCGTTCACGCGCGGCATCCAGCCGACGATGTACCGCGCCCGTCCCTGGACGATCCGCCAGTACGCGGGCTTCGGCACGCCCGAGGCCACCAACGAGCGCTTCAAGTTCCTGCTCTCCCAGGGCCAGCCCGGCCTCTCCACCGCCTTCGACCTGCCCACGCAGATGGGTCTCGACTCCGACGACGAGCGCGCCGCCGGCGAGGTGGGCCAGGTCGGCGTGGCGATCGACTCGCTCGCCGACATGGAGATCGTGTTCGACGGCATCCCGCTCGACCGCGTCTCGACGTCGATGACGATCAACGCGCCCGCGCCGGTGCTGGTCGCGATGTACGTCGCGGTCGCCGACAAGCAGGGCGTGCCGCGCGAAAAGGTCTCGGGCACGGCCCAGAACGACGTCTTGAAGGAATACGTCGCACGGGGCACGTTCATCTACCCGCCCAAGCCGTCACTCCGGCTCGCGGCCGATCTGATCGCCTGGTGCGCCACCGATGCGCCGCGCTTCAACGCGATCTCGCTCTCCGGCTATCACATGCGCGAGGCCGGATCGACCGCCGTCCAGGAGATCGCCTTCACGTTCGCGAACGCGATCGCCTACATCGAGGCGGTGCGTGAACGCGGTGTCGAGGTGGATGCGTTCGCCCCCCGGCTCTCGTGGATTTTCAACACTCACATCAACTTCTTCGAGGAAGTCGCCAAGTACCGGGCCCTTCGGCGCCTGTGGGCGCGGATCATGAAGGAGCGCTTCGGCGCCACCGACCCGCGCTCGATGATGCTGCGCACCCACACGCAGACGGGCGGCTCGACCCTGACCGCACAGCAGCCCGAGAACAACATCGTGCGCGCGGCGATCCAGGCCCTCGCCGCCGCGCTCGGCGGCGTGCAGTCGATGGCGCTCTCCTGCTACGACGAGGCGCTCGCGATCCCGACAGAGAAGGCGCAGAAGATCGCCGTTCGCACGCAGCAGATCATCGCCGAGGAGATCGGCGTCACGGACACGGTCGACCCGATGGCGGGCTCCTACTACCTCGAGTGGCTGACCGACGAGCTCGAGCGACGTGCGGTCGAGGAGATGGACAAGATCGAGAAGATGGGCGGCGCCGTCGACGCGATCGACTCCGGCTACTACCACAAGGCGATCCTCGACGAGGCCTACAAGTGGGAGCAGGATTTGAACGAAGGGGAGCGCGTGGTCGTCGGAGTGAACAAGTACCGGGACGAGGAAGAGCCGCAGCCCGATTACTTCCGCGTCGACCAGACGCTCGCCGACCGTCAGCGTGAGAAGCTGGAGAAGCTCCGCGACGAGCGGGACGCGGCCGCCTCCGAGCGGGCACTCGCAGCGCTACGTGCGGCGGCCGAGGGCGAGGGCAATCTCATGCCCGCGATCATCGAGGCGGTCCACGCGTACTGCACGCTGGGCGAGATCTGCGGCACGATGAAGGGCGTCTTCGGCGAGTACAAGGCCCTCGCGACGATCTGAATGCGGTCCCAGAGCTCCCGTCATCTCCCGTGAGGAAATGACGGTTTTCCTGAAGAACCGGCTCGCGCAGGTCGGGTTCTTCCTCGTCGCATTCGTAGTCGCGACGCTGGTCGCGAAGGCGTTCGGGGCAGGGTGGGGAACGGCGGCCACGTTCGGGCAGATCGCGTTCGTCGGCGCGGTCGTGATCGTGCTCCTGACCGACGAGCCGCCGCGCCGGTAGGCTGGCGCTCCATGCCCGGTGTCGGCACCTTCATCTCCGTCGGCAAGTCGCTCGAGCAGGCCGTGGAGCGTGTCAAGCGCGCCGAGGAGCTCGGCTATGACTCGACGTACGTGACGCACATCGCCGCGCGCGACTCGCTCACGGTCCTGATGGCATACGCCGCCCCGACCAATCGGATCAAGCTCGGCACCGGCGTGCTTCCGATCTACTCCCGGACTCCTGTCGCGACCGCGCAGGCCGCCGCCACGATCGACGAGTACTCGGGCGGGCGCATGGTGCTCGGCCTGGGCGTGTCGCACCAGGTCACGGTCGAGAACTGGTATGGGACGAAGCTGGAGCGGCCGCTCAAGGCGATGCGCGAGTACCTCGGGATCGTGCGCGCCGCGTTCCGCGGGGAGGACCCGCCCGAAGGAGAGATCTTCAGGAGCCGCTTCCGGTTCATGGGTTACGAGCCGCGCCCGGATCTACCGATCTACGCAGCCGCGCTCTCCCCCAAGATGCTGAGGCTCGCCGGCGAGATCGCCGACGGCGCGATGCTCTGGCTCTGCAACCCGAACTACATCCGTGACGTGGTGGTGCCCGAGGTGCGGACCGGACGCGAGCGCGCCGGCAAGCCTGCCGACGGTTTCGACGTGGTCGCGGCGGTGCCGGCCGCCGTCACAGAGGACAAGGCATCGGCCTACGAGACGATGCGCAACGACCTCATCACCTACTGGAGCCTCCCCTTCTACCGGGCGATGATCGAGCGCTCGGGCTTCGGAGACGACATCGCGCGCTTCGACCAGGGGATGCAGGCGGGCGACATGGAGCGGGCCAAGGCGGCGATCTCGGACCGCTTCCTCGACGACCTCACCGCAATCGGGTCCCCTGAAGAGGTACGGGCGGGGATCGAGCGTTACGCGCGCGCAGGGGCCACGTCGCCGTGCATCGGCCCGGTGCCCCGCACTGACTTCGACGCCACGCTGCAGGCCGCCGCCCCCTGAGGCGCGGGCATGGCGCGATCGAACGTCGAGGTCGTCAGGCGCATCTACGAGCTCGCCCAGGACAACTGGGATCGCGCGAAGGCCGGCGAGACCGACTGGACGGACAATCCGATCTGGGAGCTCTGGCACCCCGACGCGGTCCTCGAGGAAGTGGCCGAGTTCCCCGACGCCGCCGTTTACCGCGGCCATGCCGGGATTGTCCGGTGGTGGATCGCCTTCTTCGACGTCTACGAAGACATCCGCATCGAGGTCCGGGAGCTGATCCCGGTCGGCGACCGGGTCGTGGTGCAATTTCACCAGTGGCTCCGGTCCCGCGAGGGCGTGGAGCTCGAGCAGGACGTCACGAACGTCTGGACGCTGCGCGACGGGCGGGCGGTCCATGTGAAGGGCTATCGGGACCGGGCCGAGGCCCTGGAGGCCGTGGGGCTCGGCTGAATCTGCCGGAATTTCGCGATCTGCAGGGAAAACAACGCGACTGGCGAGGGTCGGACCCGGTGGCGGTCTAGACTAGGTCGGGATGGCAGCCTTGGTCGCTTCACCGCTGATGGACGGTCACGGCCGGCCGATCGAAGATCTTCGGGTCTCGGTCACTGATCGCTGCAACTTCCGCTGCCAGTACTGCATGCCGGCCGAGGGCCTGCCGTGGCTGGAGCGCTCCGAGCTCCTCAGCTTCGAGGAGATCGAGCGCCTCGTGCGATTGCTCGTACCGCTCGGCGTGCGGAGCGTGCGCCTGACCGGTGGCGAGCCGCTCGTTCGGCGGGAGCTTCCGAAGCTGATCGCGATGCTGAGCGCGATCGAAGGGCTCCACGACCTCTCCCTGACCACGAACGGCTATCTGCTCGAGCGTATGGCGGACGAACTCGTGGAAGCGGGGCTCGAGCGGATCAACGTCTCGCTCGACTCGCTCTCACGGGATCGGTTCTTCCAGATGACGCGGCGGGACTCGCTGCCCCAGGTCATCGCGGGGCTGGAAATGCTCGAGCGGTTCCCGCAGCTCGGCCCCGTGAAGGTCAACTGCGTCGCGATGCGAGGGTTCACCGAGGAGGAGGTAATTCCATTCGCGGAGCTCGCCCGCCGCAAGCCTTACGAGGTGCGTTTCATCGAGTTCATGCCGCTGGACGCCGACCACGCATGGTCGGAGGACCGCGTGCTGACCGGCGCCGAGATCCGAGAGATGATCGACCGCGTGTACCCGCTCGAGCCGCTCGAGCGCGAGGCCCACGCGACCGCCACGGTCTGGCGCTTCCGCGACGGCCGCGGGCAGATCGGATTCGTGAACCCTGTGTCGGAGCCGTTTTGCGCCGACTGCGACCGGATCCGCCTGACCGCCGAGGGCAAGCTCCGGACCTGTCTCTTCAGCCTGCACGAGACCGACTTGCGCGAGCCGCTTCGCGCGGGGATGGGTGACGACGCACTCGAGGAAACGATCCGGAACGCGGTCTGGCGCAAGGAGCTCAAGCATCGCGTCTCCGAGCCCGGCTTCAGGCAGCCGCCCCGCTCGATGAGCCAGATCGGCGGATAGCGGTGACCGAGCCCGAACAGGACAGATCTCCCCACGACCACGATCTCAAGCCCCGGGGCGGAGGTCCGCCCGAGCCCGGCCTTCCCCGCACCGACGAGCAGCGGCCCTGGCTTCGCTGTTACCGATGCTGGTCGCAGAACCTCGAGGCACAGGTCCATTACGACGCGATCCTGAGGATCGATCCCGAGTCGGGTGGGTTCTCGGAGCGGCTCGACGAAGTTCAGGAGGCTGTGGTCCAGTGCCGAGATTGCCTGCACGACCAACCGCACTTGACCTTCACCGACGGCCGCCTCGAACCGGTCGAGGATCGCTGGGAGCGGATGGTGACCGGCTCGCCGTTCGTGGCCTCGTGCACGGTCACGGTGGACGCCGACCAGGTGGAGACCTGCTCCGGGCCGGAGGCCGCGGATGCGCTCGCGTTCGCCGCCTTCGGCGACCACGGCACCCGCGAGTTCTTCACCCACGTGCGCTTCCACAAGCACGAGGACGACCGAATCGTGATCCACATGCTGGTCGAGCTCTACGCCCGCAACTCCGAGGAGGCCACCGACGTCCTGGAGGACGCGGCCCGCGGGGCGCTGACGATCACCTCGCTGGCCGAGGAGGACCGCCCGCCGGCCTCGGACGCCGACGAGCCCCACTAGCGGTTTTCGCGGAACATTCCTGCCCTGGCCACCCATACGGTGGTCAATCCAGGAATGCCCAGCGGTCAGCCGAGCTGGACCACGCCCCGAGCGGCAAGCTCGGCGATCT
>JBKOZI010000056.1:0-10771 GCA_046725795.1 Actinomycetota bacterium | reverse complement strand
GAGGGGGTCAGGCTGGGCCGATCAGTAACGCAAGTGGCCTCATTGCGGCGCGGCCATGCACGGGACGGTCAAGAAAGTCCCATTGACACAGACCCGTTCCCCGTCACTGGTGCATTTGGGCCCCTATCGGGTACTCAACTGACCATTGGACGATTGCGGCACGATCAGCGGCCATGTCGCGGTGTCAATCCGTGCGGGTCACATGCGAACCGATCAAGCGCCTCCGCCTGACCCCGTTATTGCCCGATTTTCTGGCCCGCCACCGCCCCGGCGACCCCATCGGGCCAGCACAGCACCCGCGCTAGAGGAGCAGGCGGCCCAGGAGGTAGCCGACCGTGAAGAACACGAGGATCACGACGGCCACGACGACCGCGACGACCGCGAGCATGCGCATGTGATCCGTCACCGCGCGGCCTGCGGCCGGCCCAGCAGCACCGGTTGACGGACCAGCTCGGCGAGCAGGTAGATGGACCCGGTCACGAGCACGGCACCGTCCGCGCCGGCGCGCCTGCGAGCCGCGGCTACGGCCTCGACGGGGTCCGGCACCACCTCGGCGGCGCGTCCGCCAAGCTGGCCCCAGAGGCTTTCCAGAACGGCCGGAGGCAGCGCGGCCGGCCGTGAGGATCGCGTGAACACCGCGCCGGTGCACAGCGGCAAGATGCTCGAAAGGATCCCCGCCGCCTCCTTGTCCTCGAGCACCGATACGACTGCGATCAGGGGCCGATCGCCGACCACGTCCGGCAGAGACTCTGCAAGCGCCCGAGCACCGCTCGGGTTGTGGGCGCCGTCGAGCACGACCAGCGGGTTCGACCCGACGACTTCGAGCCTCCCCGACAGCAACAGCTCGCGGGCTGCGCCGCGAACCGCCTCATGGTCGAGGGAGGCGCCCCTGAAGGCTTCCGTCGCCGTGACCGCGGCGGCGAAGTTCGCCTGCTGGAAGCGACCGCGGGCGCGCAGCTCGACCCCCGCGTAGCGGCCGCCCGGCGTCTCGATCGTGAGCGGCTCCTCGCCGACGATGCGGAAGTCGCGGCCGGCGGACACGAGGCGCGCTTCCTGCTCTGCCGCGACGCGCGCGGCGACACGCGCGGCTTCGGAGCCGAGCGGTCCGGTGACCAGCGTCCCCCCCGGTCTCACCACCGCGAGCTTCTCCTCCGCGATGTGGCGCTCAGTCGGACCGAGCCAGCGCGTGTGCTCGAGGCCGACGTTCGTCAGCACCTGAACGCGCGAGTTGATCACGCTCGTCGCGTCATAGCGGCCGCCGAGGCCGGCTTCCACCACCGCGACCTCGACACCCGCCCGAGCGAGCTCCAAGTAGGCGGCTGTCGTCAGAGCTTCGAACTGCGTGACACGGTCCTCCTCTTCGAGTGTGCGATCGACGAGCGCGGCGGCCTGCTCAGCGCGCTGCACGGCGATCGCGAAACGCTCCGAAGAGACGCTGCGCTCGTCGACCTCGACGCGCTCCGCGAACGAGGTCAGATGCGGCGACAGATAAGCGCCGGTCCGTACGCCGTGGCGTCGCAGCAGTGCCGCCGTCATGCGCGCGGTCGACGACTTGCCGTTCGTGCCGACCACGTGAATGGAGGCGAAACGCTCGTGCGGCGAGTCGAGCGCGGTCATCAGGCGGCGCATGCGGTCGAGCCCGAAGCGCATGCCGAAAAGCTCGAGCGAGAGCAGGTACCGCCGTGCCTCGTCGGGCGTGTAGGCGCGCGAGGACATGATCGGATTAACGCTCGAGCTCGGCCAGCTCGCGCTGGAAGCGCTCGAGCTTCTCGCGCTCCTGCTGGACCAGCTCAGGCGGCGCCTTCTGCACGAAGCCGGCGTTCGAGAGCTTCGCCTCGGCGCGCTCGATCTCCTCCTGGAGCTTGCGCTTCTGCTCCTCGCGTCGCATTTCCGCCCCTTCTGCATCGACCTGCACGTCGACCGTCGCACCGGGGATCGCGATCGTCGCCTCTCCGAGTGCGCCGTCGGGCTCCGAGACCTGAAGCTCGAAGCGGGAGAGCCGTGCGATCGTCGGAAGCGCGCGCTCGTAGAGCGCTCGCCACCGCTCGTCGTCGGCCACGATCCGCGCGGGAACTCGCTCGCCCGCCGGCACGCCGAGGTCCTCGCGGTAGCGGCGCAGGCTTTGCGTGGCCCCCTTGACGGCTTCGGTCTCCCGCTCTGCGACCTCGTCGACCAACTCCTCGTCGGCGACGGGGAACGGCCGGACCGCGAGCAGCCCCTCGCCGCCGGGCGTGAAGCCGTAGATCTCCTCGGTTACAAATGGCATGAGCGGGTGAAACAGCGCGAGCGTTTCCTGCAAGACGTGCAAGGTCGTGGCGGCAGCGGCCTCGCTCCCTTCGTAGAGCCGCGGCTTCACCATCTCCAGGTACCAGTCGCAGAACTCGCTCCAGAAGAACGAGTAGAGGTCGAGCGCCGCGTGCGAGAACTCGTACGCATCGACGCGTCCGGTGATGTCGTCTATGACGCGCTGAAGACGCGACACGATCCAGCGGTCTTCCACCGTTTCCGGGCGGGGCGCGGGCTCGACGTCGCGAGTGTTCAGCAGCACGAGCCGCGACGCGTTCCAGAGCTTGTTGGCCAGATCGCGGCCCTGCTCGACGCGGTCGCGCGAATACTTCACGTCCTGGCTCGACGACATCGCCATCAGCCCAAACCGAAGCGCGTCGGCACCATGCTCTTCGATCGCCTCGACCGGGTCGATACCGGTCCCGAGGCTCTTCGACATGCGGCGGCCGTCCGGGGCCAGGATCACGGAGTGGACGTAGACGTGGTCGAACGGGATGTCGCCCGCGAACTCGAGGCCCATCATGATCATGCGGGCGACCCAGAGATAGAGGATCTCGCGCGCGGTCGTGAGGAAGTCGGTCGGGTAGAAGGCGCGCAGCTCCGGCGTGTCGTCGGGCCATCCGAGCACGGCGAACGGCCAGAGCTGCGAGCTGAACCACGTGTCCAGCACGTCGGTCTCCTGCCGGAGAACCCCGTCGCAGAGACCGCACCGCTCAGGTGCCGTCTCTGCCACATAGGTCTCCTCGCACCTGTCGCAATACCAGACCGGTATGCGGTGGCCCCACCAGAGCTGGCGCGAGATGCACCAGGGCCTCATGGCGTGCATCCAGTCGAGCAGCACCCGCTTCCACGGGTCACCGGGCACGATGCGGACCCGGTCGGATTCGACCGCTTCGATCGCGGGCCTGGCCAGCTCGTCCATGCGACAGAACCACTGGAGCGAGATCAGCGGCTCGATCGGAACGCCCGAGCGGTGGCTGTGCCCGACCGAGTGGACGTACGGCTCTCGCTTCGAGATTGCGCCGAGCTCGCCCAGCGCCCGCACGACCGCCTCGCGCGCTTCCGTGACGGCGAGTCCGGCGAAGCGCTCACCCGCCGCTTCGTTCATGCGCCCGTCCTCGCCGATCACCGAGATCTCGGGCAGCCCGTGCTTTCGCCCGATCTCGAAGTCGTTCGGATCGTGACCGGGCGTGATCTTGAGCGCACCCGTGCCGAACTCCGGATCGACGTGGTCGTCGGCGATGACCGGAAGCCGGCGCCCCACGATCGGCAGCGTCGCCGCCTCTCCGATCAGGTGGAAGTAACGCGAGTCGTTGGGGTTGACCGCGACCGCGACGTCGGCAAGCATCGTCTCGGGACGCACCGTCGCGACCGTGACGTGCCCGTTCCCAGACTCGAGCTGGTAGTCGATGAAATAAAGCGTGTCATCGACCTCGCGGTACTCCACCTCGAGGTCCGAGATCGCGGTGTGCTCGCCGGGGTCCCAATTGACCATGTAGTTGTCGCGGTAGATGTAGCCCTTGTCGTAGAGGGTCTTGAACACCTTCATCACCGCGTGGACATAGCCCTCGTCCATGGTGAAGCGCTCGCGCTCGTAGTCGCACGAGGCGCCAAGGCGCTTGAACTGCTCGATGATCTTCGAGCCGTACTGCTCGCGCCATTCCCAGACGCGCGCCTCGAACTGGTCGCGTCCGAGCTCCTCGCGGCTCGTTCCTTCCCGCGCGAGCTGCCGCTCGACCACCACCTGTGTGGCGATCCCGGCGTGGTCGGTGCCGAGCGCCCAGAGCGCCTTTCGACCCTGCATGCGGCGCATCCGCGTGAGCACGTCCTGGAGCGTGCCGTTGAGCGCATGGCCCATGTGCAGCTCGCCGGTCACGTTGGGCGGGGGGATCGCGATCGAGAAGTTCTCCTCGGGCGTGCCGGTCGCCTCAGGGTGGAAGATGCCCGCCTCGAGCCACTCTTCGAGCACGCGCGGCTCGACCTCGGAAGGGTCGTAGCGGGTGCGGTCTTTCAGCCTCGCATGGCGGTTTTCGGCCACGCTCGGAGTTTATTGCCGGGGTTGCGGACGCTAGACGACGGCGGGCGGCAGCGGCAAACCGGCTCGATCTACGCGGCCTCGGAAGAGCGCTCCGACGGTGGTGACGTACAGATCACGGCCGTCCGCTCCGCCGAAGCAGAGGCTCGACACGAAATCTGCCGGAACGTCGACAGTCTGCTCGAGCTCCCCGCCCGGCGAGTAGCGGGCGACCGCTCCGCCGCTTCCCAGGGCCACCCAGATGCCGCCCTCGACGTCCACGGCGAGACCGTCGGCTTCGCCGGAGTCGGTCTCGAGGAGAATACGGGGCGTCTCGCCGTCGTAGGCGATCACCTCTCCGCCGGCGAAGTCACACACGTACAGGGTGCCGCCGTCGGGGGACCGGCCGATCCCGTTGGGCCAGTCGATGCCCCCAAGGAGCTCCGTGGCGGTACCAGCCTTGTCGATCCTCCAGATCTCGCCCGGGACCGGCTCCTCGCCCGCGAACGGGTTGAAGCGGAGCGCGCCCACATGGACACGACCGTCTGCGTCCGTGGCGAGGTCGTTGAAGCCTGTGACCCCGTCGCGCGCGAAGAGGACGCGCGTTTCTCCGTCTTTTACGTGCGACACGTCCCGCCCGGACACGACCAGCCCGCCGTCGGCGTGCAGGCACATCCCACCGATTCCGCGGCGCTTCGGAATCACGGTCTCGACGCCGCCGCCGGCCGACCACCGGTGGACCCCTCCGCCGAGCACGTCGCTGAAGTAGACGCTGCCGTCGTCGTCCGCGCAGGGTGCCTCCACGAGCCCGTAGCCCCAGGCGAGCGCTTCCATGCAGCAAAGCGTAGTTAGATGCGCTACGCGGACTTCTCGCCGAGCTGAGCCTCGGCGGCGGCGGCCTGCGCCTGTGCGCGCTTCTTGCTCGCCTGTGCCTTCGCGCCTTCGGTGACGAGCGTCGGCTTCAGGTTGCGCTCGACCGTCTCCTTCGTCACGACGCACTTGGAGACGTCCCCGCGCGACGGCAACTCGAACTGCACCTCGAGCAGGATCTCCTCGAGGATGGAACGGAGCCCGCGTGCGCCGGTGTCGCGCTCGAGCGCCTTGTCGGCGATCGAACCGAGCGCGTCGTCTGCGAAATGGAGCTCGATCCCATCGAAGGTGAAGAAGCGCTGAAACTGCTTCACGAGCGCGTTTTTGGGCTCGTCCAGGATGCAGATCAGGTCCTCGCGGGTGAGCTGGTGGATCGCGGAGATGACGGGCAGCCGCCCGACGAACTCCGGAATCAGGCCGTAGTGCATGAGATCCTCGGGCAGCACCAGCTCGAACACGCGGCCGAGGTCCTTCTCCTTGCGCGAATCGATTGTCGCTCCGAAGCCGACGCCCTGCGAGCCGATCCGCCGCTCGATCACCCGGTCGAGCTCCGCGAACGCACCGCCGCAGATGAACAGGATGTTCGTCGTGTCGATCGTGAGGAACTCCTGGTGCGGATGCTTGCGGCCGCCCTGTGGCGGGACCGATGCGAGCGTGCCCTCGAGGATCTTGAGGAGCGCCTGCTGGACCCCTTCGCCGGACACGTCGCGCGTGATCGACGGGTTGTCGGCCTTGCGCGCGATCTTGTCGACCTCGTCGATGTAGATGATTCCGGTCTCGGCCTTCTTGACGTCATAGTCGGCCGCCTGGATCAACTTGAGCAAGATGTTCTCGACGTCCTCGCCGACGTAGCCCGCTTCGGTCAGCGCGGTCGCGTCCGCGATCGCGAACGGCACGTTCAGGATCCTCGCGAGCGTCTGCGCGAGCAGAGTCTTGCCGCAGCCCGTCGGTCCGAGCAGCAGGATGTTGGACTTTTGAAGCTCGACCTCGCCGTCCTCATCCGTGCGCGCGATCTGGATGCGCTTGTAGTGGTTGTAGACCGCGACGGAAAGGGTGCGCTTTGCCTTCTCCTGGCCGACGACGTACTCGTTCAGCACCGAGTAGATCTCGGTCGGCTTCGGCAGGCTGTCGACGTCGAAAGTCGGCGCCGAGGCAAGCTCCTCGTCGATGATCTCGTTACAGAGATCGATGCACTCGTCGCAGATGTAGACGCCCGGGCCCGCGATCAGCTTCTTGACCTGGCGCTGCGACTTCCCGCAGAAGCTGCAGAGAAGTTGCTCGTTCGAGTCCGTCGGTCTGGTCACTGCTTCTCCCCCGCCCTCCGAGCGCCGTCAGGCGCGAGGCATACGTTCATCCTTCGACGCCCTCTAAGGGTAGGGGCTTCGGCCTTGAAAGTCGCGCCCATTTTCGCAACCCCCGCCGGGGTTAGTGCTCGGCGATCACCCGGTCGATGATGTTGTACTCGACGGCCTCCTCCGCGCTCATGAAGTAGTCGCGGTCGGTGTCGTGGGAGACCTTCTCGAGCGGCTGCCCGGTGTGCTTGGCGATGATCTCGTCCAGCTTGCGGCGGATCTCGATGATCTCGCGGGCGTGGATCTCGATGTCGGCGGCCTGGCCGGAGAACCCGCCCGAGACCTGGTGGATCAGGATCTTCGCATTCGGCAGCGCCATGCGCTTGCCCTCTGCGCCGCCCGCCAGCAGCAGCGCGCCCATGCTCATCGCGACGCCCACGCAGATCGTCTGGACCTTGGGCTTGATGTACTGCATCGTGTCGTAGATCGCGAGTCCCGCGTACACGCTGCCGCCGGGAGAGTTGATGTAGATGCTGATGTCCTTGTCCGGATCCTCGGACTCGAGGTGAATCAACTGCGCGACGATCAGGTTCGCGATGTCCTCGTTGATCGGCGTGCCGAGAAAGATTATGCGCTCGTTGAGGAGGCGCGAATAGATGTCGAACGCGCGCTCGCCGCGGGAGGTCTGCTCGACGACCATTGGGATCAGTGGGCTCATGACACCTCTCAAGCCGGAATCTGCTTAGGCGCAGATTCCGGGAGCTCTGGGGGTTCGGCGTTCGTCGCTGCGACCTTTCGGCCCGCGCGCGGCGATGATAGCAACGCGCGTTTTGGCTCTCGGCGGGCAGTCAACTCATTTCCGAGGCGGATCAGCATGTCCGTCCGCCTGCGTTGGGCCAGCTGTCTCGGCGACAAAGCCACGCCGGTAGTTTCAGCCGGCCGCCCCGTCTTCCTTCCCGCGCAAGCGCGCTGTCGTCAGCGCGCGGCCGTTTACTTCTTCTCGCCTCCGGCCGGCCTTTCACCAGGAGTCCAGAGCTGCGCCGAGCCCTCCTTGCCCTGCTTCTGCGGCGTCCACAGCTTCTCGCGCGCCTTCGCTTTCTCGGGGTCGATCGGCTCCGCGCTCTCGACCAACACGTCGACGGCCTTTCGCAGCCTGATCTCCCGGCGGATCGGCAGGTCGCGGCCATTGTTCACGAGACGCTCGAGCAGCTTCTCCGGCTTCGACCGCTCGCGCTCGGCCGCCGGCGCCAGCGCCTCGCGCAGCTCCTCGTCGCTCGCCTCGATCCCCTCGGCGTCGGCGACCGCCTCCAGCACGCTCTCTCGAACGAGCTGTCTGGCCGCATCCTGCTTCGTTTCCTCGATCACCTGCTCGCGCGTCTTGCCGGACGTCTTGAAGTAGGTCTCGGGGTCGATCCCCTGTGCGCGGAGCGCCCGCTCGGTCCGCTCCCACATCTCTTCCGCGCGCGCCGCCACCAGCTCGTCGGGAAGCTCCACGCTGGCCTCGGCGGCGGCGGCGTCGACGACCGCCTCGCGAAACTCGTCCTCGATCGAGTGTTCCTGCGCGTGCCGGAGCTTGTGCTCGATGTCGGCGCGGAGCTCCTCGATCGTGTCGAACTCGCTGGCCTCCGCGGCGAACTCGTCGTCGAGCGCCGGCAGCTCCTTCTGGCGCACGTCCTTCACGTCCACGTCGAAGACGGCGTGCTTGCCATGAAGGTCCTCGGAGTGATAATCGGCGGGGAAGTCGATCTCCACCTGTCGCGACTCGCCGGCCTGCGCGCCCAGGAGCTGCTCCTCGAAGCCCTCGATGAGCCGGCCGCCACCGACCTCGAGCATGTAGTCGCGCGCCTCGCCGCCGGCGAAGGGTTCGCCGTCCACCTTCCCGACGAAGTCGACGATCGCCATGTCGCCCTGCGCGAGCGGCCGGTCGACCGTCTCCACGCGCGCAAAGCGCTCCCGCATGTGCTCGAGCTCGTGGTCGACGGCGTCGGCCTCGACCTCGGGGCTGCGCTTGCCGACCTCGAGTCCCGTGTAGTTCCCGAGCGTCGCCTTGGGCGTGACCGAGACCTCGATCGAGAAGTTGAGCGGGGCGCCCGCCTGAGGAACCTGGTCGAGGTCGAGCTCCAGCTTCGGGTCGCCGACAGTCGAGACACCGGAGCGGAGAATCGCCTCCTCGTACCACTCCGGCAGCGAGTCCCGCACGGCCTGTTCGACCACCGCATCGCGGCCGACACGCTGGATCACCATCGGTCCCGGCACCTTGCCCTTGCGAAAGCCCGGGATCCGCAGCTCCCGGCCGAGTGCGGTTGCGGCGCGCTGCACGCGCTGCTCGAGCTCTTCGCCCGGCACCTCGGCGTCGAGGCGGACGCGGGAGTCGGGCAGCTCTGTGACTGTGGTCTTGACGGGCATCGTGAGGGAAGGAGCGTTAGCCTGCTGGGCGGTGATGAGGCGGTGATGAGGCGGTGATGAGGCGGTGATGAGGCGGTGATGAAGGATAGTGGCCGACGGTTGGCCGTCCGCTTGCTGACCGGGTCCTCAGGACGCTTCGCGGCGTTCGTGATCGACGTCGGTGTCGCAGGCGCGGTGTACTGGTCGCGGCGGCTCGCCGGCAGGGAGACTCCCTGGTGAGCACCGCCTTCGTCACAGGCGGGTCGGGTTTCATCGGCGGCCGGCTGATCAAACGTCTGGTCGGCGACGGGTGGCGCGTGCGTGCGCTCGCGCGCTCCGACTCGTCGGCCGCGAAGGTGTCGGAGCTCGGCGCGGAGCCGGTGAAAGGCGAGCTCGGCGATGTGGCCGCCATGCGCGCCGGAGCCGAGAGCTGCGAGTACGCGTTCCATGCCGCCGCCCATCTGGGCGAGTGGGGCACGCGCGAGGAGTTCGAGCGCGACAACGTCGGCGGCACGCGCAACGCCCTCGACGGCAGTCGCGCGGCCGGTGTTCGGCGCTTCGTCCACGTCGGCACCGAGGCGGCCCTGCTGGCGGGCGAGCCGCTCGTGAACGTGAACGAGGACGCGCCGCTGCGCCCCGACTCGAAGGCGCTCTACCCGGCAACGAAAGCGTTGGCCGAGCAGGCCGTGCGGGACGCCAACGGAGACGGCTTCGAAACCGTGGTCGTGCGTCCCCGTCTCGTCTGGGGGCCGGGCGACACGACCATCGTGCCGTCGTTGGCGGCCGCGATCGAGCGGAAGCGCTTCTCCTGGATCGGCGGCGGCGTCCACCTGACCGCGACCACCCATGTCGACAACACCGTCCAGGGCCTCGTGCTGGGCGCCACCCGCGGTCGCCCCGGCGGCGTCTACTTCGTCACCGACGGCGAGCCCGTCGTCTTTCGCGAGTTCATAACTGATCTGCTTCGCGCGAACGGCGTCGAGCCGCCGGACCGCAACACGCCCGCACCGGTCGCGCGCTTCGCGGCCGGTGCCAGCGAGACCGCCTGGAGGGTGTTACGGCGGAAGGGCAGCCCGCCCGTGACCCGGCTCGCGTACTGGCTTTCCGCACAGGAGTGCACGATCGACATCTCGCGCGCCCGCTCCGAGCTCGGATACCAGCCGGTGCGCACGCGCGAGGACGGGCTCGAAGAGCTACGACGCCAAGCGGCGCCTTGACACGGCTCGATGCCGTGTGCTAATCACCATTAGCTGCATCTGAGCGTGGGGCACGGCGCCCATGGGGAGAGAGCTGGTGCTGGGGATCGCGCGGTGGGAGAGCGTCGGCTCTCGCCGTGCGCCTTCAGCCGAGGGATTCCCGAAAACCCTGCCGCCAGCTCGCGTACCGCGGCTGCCATCCGAGCCCCTCTTTTGCCCGCGCGTTCGAGGCCCCGCGTAGCTCCGTCGCCATCTGGGTTGTGTAGGCCCCCGCCACGAGGCGCGCGATGAACTTCGGAACCCGCCTCGGCTTCTTCGCCCCAAGTGCCTCGGCGTAGACCGGAAGCCAGTCCCGCAGCTGCGCCGGATCGTCGTCCACGATGTTGTAGATGCCCGGCCTGCCCCGCTCGACCGCGGCGACGGTCGCGGCGGCGGCGTCGTCCACATGAATGTAGGAGAAGGTGCCTGTGCCCTTGCCGACGATCGGGAAGCGGCGGCGCTGCACCTCGCGCGCGAAGTGACCGCCCGGCGCGTATGACGACCCGGGGCCATAGAAAAAGCCGTACCGCAACACGACGCCCTCCAGCCCCTCGGTCTTCGTCACCGCATCTTCCAGCGCGCGGACCGCGCTGACGCTGCGTGACCACGGGAACGGCGCATCGTCAAAGAGCCGGTCGTCCTCGGTCTTCAGCGCGTCGCCGTCCATCTCATAGACGAACGCGATGCTC
>JBKOZI010000055.1:0-8145 GCA_046725795.1 Actinomycetota bacterium | reverse complement strand
CCCATATAGCACGCTACCGAGCCTGCAGATCGTCGCCCCCTCTTCGACGGCGACCTCGTAGTCCTGGCTCGTGCCCATCGAGAGCACAGAGAATTCGTACTGCGGCGCCCAGGTGCGGTCCAGCCGCTCGGCGAGTTGCTTCAGCGCCGCGAAGTGAGGTCTGGCCTCCTCGGCCGAACGCGCGAGTGGTGGCATCGTCATGAGACCGACGAAGTGGACGGCCTCGAAACCCGACGCCGTTTGGAGGAAGCTGTCGACAGCCTCGGGGCGGACGCCGTACTTGGACTCCTCCTCGGCCACGTTGACTTCGAGGAGCAGCCGCGCCGGTGCGGTCGCATGGCGGTCGATCTGACGCAGGAGCGACTCGCTCTCGACCGAGTGGATGAGCCGCACGCGGGGAAGCACCGCCTTCGCCTTGCGGCTCTGAAGGTGCCCGATGAAGTCCCATGTGAACCGGTCTCCCCAGAGCTCCTGCTTCGCCTCCAGGTCGGCCGCAATGTTCTCGCCCACCAGGCGCACGCCCGCATCCGCGAGCGCGCCGAGCGCGTCAACGGGGACGTATTTCGTCGCGGCCAGGATCTCGACCTCGGTGGGCGAGCGCCCGGTACGCGCGCACGCTCGCGCGATCCGCTCCTCGGCCTCCGAGAGGCGTGCCCGCACCCGCTCGGCATCCAGGTCCGTTACGAGCTGAGCCACGCGAGGCCGGCCTGCCTTCCGGTGATGCCGCCGTCACGCCGGTGCGAAAAGAAAAACTCCGGGTGGCAGCGGGTGCAGAGGCCGCAGTCGTGGATCCGGGCCGCGTCGACGCCGGCTCGCTCGAGCTCCCGCCGCACGGCGAGCGCGAGGTCGAGTCGGCGCTCCGGCAGCACGGCGCCTCCGTGGCCACGCGCGCGAAATGCGTCCTGGACCTCGTCTCCGACGTCGTAGCAGCAGGGACCGATGCCCGGCCCGAGCGCCGCCGATGCTTCCCCTCTCTCGCGCACGACCGTGAGCACGCGCTCCACGATTCCTCCCGCGACGCCGCGCCAGCCGCAGTGGACTGCAGCAACCACGCCGGGCGCGGCGAGCACGACCGGCACGCAGTCGGCGACGAGCACGAGCGGCGTGAGCGCCGGCGCCGACGTGATTTGCGCGTCCGCCTCGCTCAGCGGCGCGCCGGGCTCCGGCGGACTCTCGCGGATGCGCACATCGGTCCCGTGGACCTGACGCCCCATCACGACGGAGCTGGTCTCGCGGCAGAGCGCCGCGGCGAGCCCCTCGCGGTTCTCGAGCACCCGGTCGCGATCGTCGTCGGTCAGGATTCCGAGGTTGAGTGAGCGATACGGACCCTCGCTCACGCCTCCCAGGCGTGTGCTGAAGACGGCCGTCGCGGAGCCGAGGTCCGCTTGAATCCACACGAGCTCACCGGCCTCGCGCCAGCTGAATGGCGCCGTCATCTCTGGAGAGTTGATCGCGAGGCTCACGCGATCTTCAGCTCGACATCCTCGATCGGCGCCCGCTGCGCGTACTCGAAGTGCGCGCGCCCGTCCGAGCGCAGCTCGTCCACCTGCTTCCAGCTCCGAGAGTGCCGGCGGAAGACCTCCAGGCGCATGTCGGCGACTTCGGTGTTGTAGCAGTAGGCGAGCTCGCCGTCGGGATCGTGGTAGGTCACGCCGACGAGGTCTTCGCGACGCGCGCTCACCGTCCCCTTGACCCGAACCCCACGCCCCTTCGCCTCGAACCGCCAGCCGCCGAGGTCGAAGTCGCTCGAGTTCCGGCTGACGGCGACAGGGCTGATCGAGTTGAGGTCAGTGCCGTCGACCCGGCCGACCACGGGGGTGTTGGGCCCGAGCTCACGGCCGAAACGCGGCACGAACACGCTCACGCCGTCCACGAACGTGGCCGGTCGCTGGAAGTCGTTGCAGTGCACCCATGCCCAGCGGGACGCGTGCTTCGATCCCCATAGGTGTGCCTGTCCGCCGCGCGCCGACGAAACCTCTATCCGCCGATCCCCGAGCGAGACCGTGCCGCTCACCTCCAGGTCGGGGTGTGGAAGGAACAAGATCGTCCTGGCGATCTTCGACGCCCTGAGCAGCGGGTGGACGTGGCCGTACGCCGGCAGGCTCGGCGTCCACTCGAGGTCCCATGCATGGCGCGTGCCGTCCTGCTCGATCGCGCCCTGCATCCCGTGGTCGCTGAGCCAGGCCTCCCCGATCGCAAGCCGGAACGGCTCTTTCTGCGCCGACAGGGAGGCGACCGGGAGGCTGCTCTTCACGCCCACGTTCCGGGACGGGTCGGCCGGGTCCATCGCGCACAGCCACAGGGAGCACGTCGCCTCTTCCCCGGTCTCGGGCAGCGGCGCCACCATCGTGTACCGGATCCAGAAGCCGACGCGCGTCGCGGGATCGGTGAACGTCAGGTAGTAGACCTCGTAGTGGCCCGGCTCGCCGCCCCACTGAAGGTCGTTCCAGCGGTCGCTCATCGGCCCAGAAGCCTAAGGGCGGTGCGCAGCTCCTCGTCGCGCCCCTCCACGTACCCGTCGAGCTTCAGGGCGAGCGTCTCCCTCAGCGCGCGGCCGATTGCCGGAGACTCGGGGGCGCCGGCCTCCTTCAGGTCGTCGCCCGTGATCTCGAGCTTCGTGTTGCGAACCAGCTCCAGGTAGGAGCGAACACGCCGCTCGACCAGCTCCGGATCGCGCGCGCCAAGGATGGCGACGAGCAGCGCTTCCAGGGGGATGTCGTCGAGCGCCTCGCGCAGCTCCGAAGGTGCGGGAGGGGGCTCACGCCCCAGGCGCTCCGCGAGGGATGGCGCGAGCGTCGCCGCCGCTGCGACCACATCCTGATCGCGGCGGCGCAGCTTCAGGTTCGAGAGCCAGTCGTAGATCTCGCTTGCCCCCATCTGACGGCACAGCAGCGCGAGCCGGACGAGCGTCGGGCGCACGGATCCCGCGAATGGATCGCGTCGTTCGACCTCGGCCGCACGCTCCACCAGCACCTGGGTCTCGGCACCTGCGTCGAGGCCGGGATGAAGGGCTCGGTCGAGGCCGATCTCGGCCGTGCGTGCGAGCGCCGCCACCACTTGGCGCTCGGAGAGAAGATCCAGCAGCTCGTCACGCAGGCGGGCCGAGGCCAGGTCGCCTACGAGGCGCATCTCGATGCACCCGCGAGCGAGCGAGAGCGTGTGCCGGTCCATCTCGAACCCCAGCCGAGCCTCGTAGCGCACGGCGCGGAGCAGCCGCGTCGGGTCTTCGACGAAGCTCAGGTTGTGGAGAACCCGCACCGTGCCGCGGCGCAGGTCGCGAAAGCCGCCGAAGAAGTCGTAGGTGGCGCCGAGGTCCTCGGCCCGGAGCGAGGTCGCCATCGCGTTGATCGTGAAGTCACGCCGCGCCATGTCATGGCGCAGCGTCGAGCGCTCCACCTCGGGAAGAGCGCCCGGTGAGCCGTAGACCTCTGTACGCGCGGTCGCGATGTCGATCCGGACGTCGTTGCCGTCGCGGTCACGGTCCTTGACGACCGCGGTCTGGAACTTGTCGTGTGGGTGGTAAGTGAACCCGAGCTCCCGGGCGAGCGCGGCGGCGAACGACAGGGCGTCGCCCTCGACCATCAAATCCAGGTCGAGGCTCTGCTCGCCGAGCAGCACGTCGCGGACGGCGCCCCCGACGAGGTAGACGGGGTCGTGCGCGACCGCCACGCGCTCGATCGCCGGCAGGACGTGCTGCAGCCGCGAGATCTGGCCGAGCCGCTCGCGCACCGCGGCAGTTGCCTCAGGATCGGGCAGCGGCCGTTCGAGGCGCTCCGGCTCGTGCAGCGCGCGCAGCAGATCCCCGCGGGTGACGACTCCTTCCGCGGCCGCGACCGCCACGTGCGGCTCGGACCGGTAGGGCCCCTCGCCCACCACCACGAGTCGTCCCGCGCGTCCGGTCGCCAGAAGCTCCCGCAGCTCGCCCAGGGTCGCATCCCCGCCGATCACCGGCACGCCGGAGCTCATCACGCCCTTGACCGGCGCGTGGCTCAGGCCGTGCCGCACCGCTCGATCGAGGTCCTCGCGCGACACCGTTCCTGTCAGGTGTGCG
Organism: Actinomycetota bacterium; assembly: GCA_046725795.1. Classification (GTDB taxonomy): domain Bacteria; phylum Actinomycetota; class Thermoleophilia; order Solirubrobacterales; family JBBDJG01; genus JBBQKG01. The sequence goes on along the minus strand of JBKOZI010000055.1, from coordinate 4,094 downwards.
TTCTCCGAGACCTGGATCCCGCTGAGCCCCAGGCGCTGACACTCGACCAGCGTGGCGGAGATCTCATTCGTGCTCGCGACCGCGTGGACCGGGCGGGACATGACCTCTCGGGCGCGGAGCGGCGCACGCGCGACGCGAGCGACTTCCTGGAGTGCGCGCTCGAGCGCCTGCTGGGCATCGCCCCCGTGCACGAAGCACGACGCGGCCTGGGCGTGTCCGCCACCGCCGAGCGCGGCAAGCGCCTCGTCGACGGCGAGCGCGCTGGTCCGGCTTCGTCCCACGAGGAGGACGCGCCCCTCCATCTCGACCGAGAGCAGCAGTACGTCCCAGTCGGAGACCTCGCCGACGCGCGAAGCGAGCGTCGAGACGTCCTCCACGTACCTCTCGACAGCCGCCCATGCGGAGACGACACGCAGACCTGCGACCTCGCGCTCCGACCGGTTCGCCACGAGCGCCCGGAGCAGATTTCGCTGGTCCGGCTGAAGCGGCCCGCGCAGATAGCGCCCGAGCAGCTCCTGGTTGGCGCCGAGGCGCACGCAGGCCCCGAGCGCCTCGACGTCGCGATAAGTGGTGGACGTGTACGTGAGCGAGCCCGTGTCCTCGTGGATCCCGAGCGCGAAGGCGGTCGCGTGCATCGGGGAGATCTCGATTCCCCGTTCGAGGAGCAGCTTCAGCATGCCCGTGACGACGCTCCCGTCATGGCCGACCAGCGCCGTGCCCCCAGGGATCTCCGCATCTCCGTGGTGATCGAACGCCACTACCTCGACGTCGTCACGGCGGCAGAGGGCGGCGAACTCTCCGAGGCGGTCCGCGCTCGTCACCTCGACCAGCACGAGCCGGCGTACGGAGTCGCGGTCGACCGCCGACGGCTCGACGCTCGGGATCTGGTCCGCGTGAAGGTTGTAGTACTCGCGCACGTTCCGGTTGACGCCGCCGTGCAGGCAGACGCGACCGCCCGGATAGAGCAGCTGCGCGGCGAGCATCCCGGCGAAAGCGTCGAAGTCGACGTTCGCGTGCGAGAGGATCAGCGTATGGACCGGGACCGTCGCGGTCATCGTCCTCCCGGTCGATTTTAGGAGTGTGTCAGCGGCTGGTGGCTGCGACCGGCTGGAATTCGGGGCGGCGGTCTCGCATCCGCGCGTCACGCCGCGAGAAGAGCGTGGCGAAGAGCGCCACGGCGAATGGGACCGTGGTCATCAGATACACGGCGTTGCGCAGGTCATTGGTGTGGAACATGTGCGCTTTGTAGAAGGCCCAGTAGACGGCCACCGATGCCAGCAGCGCGACAAGCGGCGCACGACGCCGTGTGAGTCCCTCCCAGAAGGCCAGGGAGACCAGGAACGGCACGTGGTAGTAGGCGTTGTCGACGGTGTCGAGCAGGCAGCGCAGCAGGAAGAGCAGCGCCAGCAGCGCGAATACGTCCTCGGGTCGGAGCCGTCTTCGCACCATCAACGCCGCGGCCGTGAGCGGGATCGCGAGCAGGACGATTGCTGGGTGAAGGAGGTGCGCGAGCCAGCGGGGGATGACGCGGACGGTAACGACCTTGGTGTCTCCGGCGACGTCGATCACCCGGTCCTCGGTCGGCGCCAGCGGCCACACCGCGTTGAACGGGTAAACGCGCTCACCGGCCCATCCCGCCTGGCGGCTCGCCCCGTAGAAGCCGCTCGCGTTGCCGGCGATCACCGGCACGGTCAGCGCGGCGGCGACCGCGCAAGCGATCACGCCGAGTCGCAACTTGTGTGCAGGTGCGGCGGCCAGCACCGGCAGCACCGCGATCGCGGCCCACTGCTTGGTCGCCAGCGCCAGCCCGAGCACGATGCCGGCGGCGACCGGGCGGCCTTCGACGGCGTAGAGCACCGCGATCACGACGAATGCGGCACCGAGCAGCTCCTCTGGATGCCCGAGCCGAAGCGCCTCCCAGGTGAGCGGGTTCACGAGGCAGATCGCGGCGGCGGCCGCGCACGCGCCGTTTCCGGCGCCCGCGCGACGCATCGCCCGTGCGAGCTCGCGGCCGGCGAGGCCGAGTGCGACGAGGCACGGAATGCAACCGAGGCGGTACGCGGCCAGCTCTCCCCCACCCGTCAGGCTCGCAAGCGCGGCAAACGGCAGGCGGATCAGCACCGACAGCGATCCCATCAGGGGCTGGTCGGCGAGTGCCCGCCCCACGTGGCCGTCCAGGAGCGCCTGGATCGCGGCGCCGGCGTCATTCGGGTAGTCGCCGGTCGAGCCGTTTGCGTAGGCGAGCAGCACGCTGGCCGCGGCAACTGCCGCGCACGCGGCCGCTGCCCGGTGGACGCGCGTCATGTGGCCTCTATCGGCAGCTCTCGCGAGCCCCAATAACATTGACGCGCACCCGACCGACTCAAGGAGAGGAACATGCCCGCGGAAGTTGGATCCGAGGCGCCTGACTTCACCCTCAGGAACGAGAACGGCGAGGAAGTGACGCTGTCCTCACTGCGTGGCCAGAACGTCGTCCTGATCTTCTATCCATTCGCCTTCAGCTCCATGTGCACCAAGGAGCTGCACGACGTCACCGACCTCGAGAGCAAGTTCGGCGAGGCCCAGGTGTTCGGCGTCTCGGTGGACAGCCCGTTCGCGCTCAAGGCCTTCAGGCAGAACGAGAAGATCGCTGCGCATCTCCTGTCCGACTTCGAGCCGAAGGGCGCCGTCGCGCAGCAGTACGGCGCCTATCTGGACGGGCTGGGATTTGCAACACGCGCCACCTTCGTGATCGACAAGGACGGCAAGGTCGCCTGGAAACAGGTCAACTCCCCGGGCGAAGCGCGCGATCAGGAGCAGGTAGTCGAGGCGCTCGCAGCCTGTCCGGTTTAGGAGACGTCCTAAGCCCGACCGGTCGCCAACTCCGAAAACCGGGTTTTTGTCGCGAGCTAGCGTGGCGCGAGCCGGTATACGGAGCCGTTCAGAGACGTCGCGTACACGCGTCCGCGCGCGTCTTCTCCGAAGGAGCTCAGTGATCCGACGTTGAGGCCGACGCGCCGGTCGCCCGTGGCCTTTCCATTCACGACGCGGAAGCTGCGGAGAACTCCGGTGCAGTAGTCGCCGTACACGTAGCGTCCGGCGAGCCCGGCGAGCTGAGCGTCCCGGACCACGACTCCGCCCACGACCGAACACTCGCCCCCACTCCGGTCGTAGTCGAGGATCGGCGGAGTCGGGTTGGGACAGCGTCGCGACTCGTCGTACCGGCGCTTTCCCTCGAAGCAGCTCCAGCCGTAGTCACGGCCGCTCCCGCCTCCGCGCGGCGCGTAGTCGATCTCCTCGCGGGCGTCCTGGCCCACGTCGCCGATGTAGAGGTCGCCGGTCTTGCGGTCGAACGAGAAGCGCCACGGGTTCCGGAGGCCATAGGCGTAGATCTCGTCACGTCCGGGCCGGCCGACGAACGGATTCGAGGAGGGCGAGCGGGCGGCGCCGGGACGAGGATCGATGCGCAGCAGCTTGCCGAGCAGGCTGTCGAAGTTCTGCGCGTTGTTGTGGGGGTCGCCGCCCGACCCTCCGTCGCCCATCCCGACGTAGAGGTATCCGTCGGGCCCGAACAGCACGAGACCTCCGTTGTGATTCGGGTAGGGCTGTCTTACGAACAGGACCGGTCGCCTCGAACTACGGTCGGCCCGGTTGGGATTGCTCTTCGAGCGGGTGAACTCCTGGACGCGCGTGTCTCCGTTGCGGTCCGTGAAGTCGACGTAGAAGCGTCCGGTTCTGGCGTAGTCGGGCGCGAAAGCCATCGATAGCAGCCCCTGCTCGCCGCCGGCTGTGATGCTGCCCGCCAGATTCAGGAACGGCCTGGCACGACGCTTCCCGCCGACCAGCACGCGGATCCGCCCCGTCTGCTCGACCACGAAGATGCGCCGCCTGTCGCCGGGCGGGGCGATCACGTACACCGGACTGTCGAAGCGCCCGATGCGCACGAGCCGTACCCCCTTCTTGCGAGCCGTCTCAGGTGCCGGGGCGGCTGCACCGGGGGATCCACTGCCGGTGACCCTGTCCTCGACCTCGGACTGACCCCAGCGTATGACCAGCACGAGCCCGACCAGCAGGACGCCGGTGATCCCGAGCAGGAGCAGGAACAGGCGCCAGGG
>JBKOZI010000054.1:0-10856 GCA_046725795.1 Actinomycetota bacterium | reverse complement strand
ACACCGCACGCTCCCGCAGTCGGAGCTCGACGCGATCCGTAGGTTGGTCGACGAATCTGGGTCCTGACGCGAAAACGCCCCGTCTTGGCCAGCGGGGCGCTTTCGCGTCACGGAGGATCTCCCATGCTGTAAGAGGTAATGGGAGTTCGCCCGTCGTCTGTGGATTCGCAGCATCCAGCTTCTTGCCGGATGTGTCCTTATATCGGCACTCCTTGCGGTCCCCTTTATACCTCATTGAGCTGCAATTTTTCTCTCAAATGCGGGCGATTCAGATAAATGTTTCCTGAGGGACTCTCAAACGGGTGTGACCGGGTTTCGCCGTTCTGAAAAGCGGCGGTCCTTTTCCTCGTAAAGTGCGAATCGGCGCTCCAGCTCCGCCCTCAACTCGGAGGGCTCGATCACCGCGTCGACAACGAGCTCCGAGGCCAGGTGCAGGATGTCGATGTCGGCCGAATACTCGGCGCGCTTCTCCGACACGAAGCGGGCTTGCTCGTCCGGGTCCTCGATCGCCTGGATCTGGTTGTAGAAGACGGCGTTGATCGCAGCCTCAGGTCCCATCACTGCGATCTGGGCCGTCGGCAAAGCGAGGCAGCAGTCCGGCTCGAACGCGGGTCCTGCCATCGCGTAGAGGCCCGCCCCGTAGCACTTGCGCACCACGACGGAGATCTTCGGCACCGTCGCCTCAGAGACAGCAGAGATCATCTTCGCGCCGGCGCGGATGATGCCCTCCCGCTCGACCTTCGACCCGATCATGAATCCCGGCACGTCGGCGAGAAAGAGCAGCGGCACGTTGAAGGCGTTGCAGGTCCAGATGAAGCGTGCGGCCTTGTCGGACGAGTCGACGAACAGCACGCCGCCCTTCACCTTCGGCTGGTTCGCGACGATCCCGACCACGCGCCCGGAGAGTCGCGCATATCCGACGATCACCTCAGGTGCCCACCTGCGCTGCACCTCGAGCCAGGATCCCTCGTCGACCAGGGCGTCGATCAGCTCGAGCATGTCGAACGCCTTGTTCTGGTCCGCCGGGATCAGCGAGCCGATCGGCGTCGCGTTCGCGGGCTCGCCCGGCGGCCCGGGCGGCGGTTGCTCACGCCAGTTCGACGGGAAGTAGGACAGGTAGCGCCGCGCGAGGTCGATCCCCTCTTCGTCGCTCGGCACGAGGAAGTGCCCGCACCCGGAGACCGACGTGTGCATCCGTGCGCCGCCCATCTCCTCGAGCGTGACCTTCTCGCCGATCACCATCTCCGCCATGCGGGGGGAGCCCAGATACATGGACGCGTTGCCCTCGCGCATGATCACGACGTCGCAGAACGCGGGGATGTAGGCGCCGCCCGCAGCCGAGGGGCCGAACAGCACGCATACCTGCGGGACCCGCCCGGAGAGCCTCACCTCGTTGTAGAAGATGCGGCCCGCGCCGCGGCGGCCCGGGAACATCTGGACCTGCTCGGTGATCCGCGCGCCCGCGGAGTCGACCAGGTAGATCATCGGCACCTCGTGCCGAAGCGCCTGCTCCTGGATCCGCAGGATCTTCTCGACCGTCTTCGGTCCCCATGAGCCCGCCTTCACCGTCGGGTCGTTCGCCATCAGGGCGACCCGCCGACCGCCGACCAGGGCCATCCCGGTCACGACGCCGTCGGCGCCGAGGCCATCCGCATCCCAGTTGGCGAGAAGCGCCTCCTCCGCGAAGGACTCCGGGTCGACGAGGCGCGCGACTCGCTCGCGCACCGGGACCTTGCCCTGATCCGGCAGGCGCTCTCGATACTTCTCCGGGCCGCCCGCGAGCGCGCGCTCGAGCGCCGCGCCGAACGGGCCGGCCTTGCTCACGTCGTCAGTCTTCCGCGTGCTCGTGGTCGATCGGGACCGGTTTGTCACCCGAGTAATCGTAAAAGCCGCGTCCGCTCTTCCGGCCCAGGTGTCCGGCTGTGACGAGCTTGCGCAGCGTCGGCGGCGGCCCGAAGCGCCGCTCACGGAACTCGTCGAACATGATCTCGCCGACCGATTTGGTCGTGTCGAGCCCGACGAAGTCGAGCAGCTCGAAGGGTCCCATCGGGTGGTTCGCGCCCGCCTTCATGGCCGCGTCGATCTGCTCGATCGAGCCGAAACCCTCCTCGAAGGCGCGGATCGCGTCCAGCAGGTACGGGATCAGCAGGCGGTTGACGATGAAGCCGGCCTTGTCGCGCGCGTGCACGACCGTCTTGTTGAGCGACCGGCCGAACTCGAACCCCTCCTCCAGCGCGCCGGTGCTGGTCGAGATCGACTGCACGACCTCGAGCAGCGGCATCACCTGCGCGGGGTTGAAGAAGTGAAGACCGAGGAAATGCTCGGGCCGCTTCGTCACCGCCGCCTGGTCGATCACCCCGAGCGAGGACGTGTTGGTCGCGAACAGCGCCCCGTCCTTCACGATCTGATCGAGCTCCCGCCACATCTCGCGCTTGGCCTCGAGGTCCTCGGTGATCGCCTCGATGACGAGGTCGGAGTCGGCGAAATCGCCGTAGTCGAGCGTCGGCTTGTTGCGGCCGATCACCTCGTCTGCCTCGGACTGCTCCATGCGGCCCTTCTCGACGGCGCGCGCGAGTTGCTTCTGGATCTTGCCGAGCCCGCTGTCGAGCTTCTCCTGCGAGATCTCCCGCACGACGACGTCGTAGCCGGCCTGCGCCGCGACCTGCGTGATCCCGTGACCCATCAGGCCGCAGCCGACAACGCCCACGTTCTTGATCGCCATGTAGCCTCCTGGACTAGCCGCCGAAAAACGAGTCGGGAGCCTATTTCATGAGCGAATACGTGAGCGTCGCGGATCTGGATCGTGTCCGGCACATAATCCTGGACCGCCCCGAGAAGCGAAACGCGATCAACCACGACATGGTCCTGGAGCTCCGAGACGCTGCGCGCGAGGCGTTCGAGGCGCCCGACGTTCATTGCGTCGTCGTTCGCGGCGAGGGGCAGGCCTTCAGTGCCGGCATCGACGTCTACCAGCTCGGGAGCCTGGGCGGCGCTGCGCTGCTGCGCCCCTTCCGGCGCGATTGCATCGAGCTCGTGAACCTGCTCGAGGAGATGCCCAAGCCGGTGATCGCCCAGATCCACGGCGCCTGCCTCGGGCTGGGCGCTGAGATCGCGCTCGCCTGCGACATGCGCGTGATGGCCGAAGATGCGCTCTTCGGACTTCCCGAGACCAAGCTGGGCCTGATTCCCGACGTCGGCGGCTCGAGCCGGCTGCCCGCGGTCGTTGGCCTCGGGGTCGCGAAGGAGCTGATCATGACCGGGCGTACGATCGATGCGGCCGAGTGTTACCGAATCGGCGCGGCGAACCGGGTGGCCCCCGCCGCGGAGCTCGAGGCGGCGACGCAGTCGCTCGTCGACGAGCTGCTCGCCGCCGCACCGCTGGCGGCGGGGCTTGCCAAGCGGGTGCTCGACGGCGTCGCCAAGCCGACGCTCGCCGCGAGCCTCGAGCAGGAGGTCTCGATCCAGCAGACGCTGGTCGCGACGGACGACTTCCGCGAGGCCGGCGCTGCCTTCATGGAGAAGCGTCCGCCTCGCTTCACGGGCGCGCCGCCGGGCGGAGCGCCGGTTCCCGAGCCCGAGCGCGCGTAGGCGCCGTCAACAGCGCCAGCGCGATCAGCGGAAACACCCAGGGCAGGTACGCGTAGGTCCAGTAGTTCGCAGCGAGCTGAGTACCCAGGAGCGCTGCCGCGGCAAGCGCCCCGACCCGTTGCGGGTCGCGCGCAAGGCCCCCATCGCGCCAGATCTGCACCGCGCCCATCATGACCAGCGTCACGACCGCCGCTTGAACGACGACCTGCGCCGCGTCCGCGCCCGTAAGGGCCCAGACCGAGAGCAGTGAGCCGCGCTCGGCCTGGAACGAAATTGCCTCGGCCATGTCGCCGAGTCCGTCCAGGCCGCTCAACGCCAGGAGCCAGACGACCGCCGCCGCCGTCACTCCGAGGCAGGCGAGCACTGCGCGAGCCAGGCCCCGCCCTCGTGCTCGCAGCACCCAAACCGGCAGCGCGACGAACGGCGCCAGCTTGACCAACCCGGCAAGCGCGAAAGCCGCCGCCGATCGGCCCGAGTGCACGACCAGCGCCGCCGCCCAGGCGACGCAGGCCGCGGCCACGACGTCGTTCGAGCCCGCCGAGGCCGCGATCGCGACAGGCGGAAAGCAGAGCCAGGCAAGCGCGAGCCGCAACCCCCCGATCCGGTGCATCGCAACGGCAGCGGCGAGCGCGAACGCGGTCGCGATCCAGAGCGCGCCGTCGAGCTGGTCGAAGCCGGTCTTGACGGGCGTGAGGAGCGCCGCCGGGATGTAAGCGGCGTAGGCGAACAGCGGATAGGTGTCCCCATGGACGAGCTCACCTTGCGCAAGGTGGCCGTAGGGCAGGATGCCGTCGGTCAGGTTCGTGGCTCCCGCCATCGACGCGAAAGCAACGTCGCCGACAAGGCCGCCGGGGATCGCGAGCAGGACGAGCGCCGCGACGGCTCCTGCAGCAGCAAGCCGAAGCGTTCGTGGTCGCGGCCGAAGAAGCGGCCTGACCCCCTCCCCTTTCGGGCTTCCCCGAAACCCGATGTGCACGCAGCGCAGGCACAGGTAGGCGAGCGGCGGGTAGCTGGCGTAAACGCTCGCCCCGAGCAGGCGCGCATTCATCAGCAGCACCGGTACCGCGAACGACGCGAGGGCCAACACGTCGAGGTTTCGCATCGAGCGCAACGGGAGCGCAGCGGTCGCGAGCGCGAACACCGCGAGCAGCAGGCCCAGGACCAGTGGCCGCTGAGCGAGCTCGCCGCCGATCCTGACGTTGCCCGGCCGGTACGGGGTCTGATTCGTGACACGACCGTCGGGCGCGACGGCGGCGTCGAGCACGATTCGGTCTCCGTCAAAGAAGCTGACACGGACGAGCCGGTCGTCGATCGGCGTCACTCGCTCTCGCGTGAAGCCGGCCTCTGCCAGGTGCTCACGGACGGAGGCCTCGTCGAGCGCCGCCCGAACCGCCCGCTCGTCCGACAGCTGCGCCGGCGAACCGGGTTCCCGGTGAAACGCTGCGAACATCGCGAGCGCCACTGCGAACACGCCGACGGTCGCCAGCGCCGCACGTGCCGGCACGATCTGCAAGCGCGCTTGTCTGGTCCACGCCGCCATGCCGGCGAGTGTCGCAGTAACGGCGGCGGGCACCCGCAGGTACCCGCCGTACCATCGATGAACTGTGGAAGGACGCGCGCGCTACCGGTCGGTCCTGCCTGCGACCTCGCGGTCGTCCCTGTCCTCGTCTTCGTCCCGGTCGGGATCGATCTCCCGAGCCCGTGTCTCGTGTTCCTCGGCGACCGCCTGCTCCCGTCGGGCGCGCACCGAGCGCTCCTCCGCCTCCGCGGCCTGGCGCCGCGCGGCGGCGGACTGCTCGTCCGCGGTCGCACGTTCGCGCTCGGCCCGGGCCCCGGCGATGCGCGCCTCGTCGCGATGCTCGTCGCGTTCGACGCGACGCTGCTCGAGACGGCGCACCTGCTGGCGCTTGGAGACAAGCGTTACCAAGGCGATCACGATGATCGCTCCAATGACGATCGCGATGATTACACCGGCACTCATTTGCTTCTCCTCTCTCTCTCTGACTGCGCAGGTCTACATACCCGCTGTCGCCGAGCCGAAAAGCGAAACCTCGTTTGCGGAAGCTACGAAGTTCGGGCGGCCGGCGCGGCGACGTGCCAGTCGATCGGGCCTGCGCTCAATAGGTGTCCGCTCAGGGGCCGCCCCAGCACTTGCTGAGCGGCCCGGGCGCACTCGAGCAGGCGCTCGAGGTCGATGCCGGTCTCGGTTCCCATCTCGTGCAGCATCGAGACGAGGTCCTCGGTCGCGATGTTCCCGGTGGCCCCCTTCGGGACGGGACAGCCGCCGAGCTCCCCGAACGAGCTCTCGAACGAGGACACTCCCGCCTCCAGCGCGGCAAGCACATTGGCAAGCCCCTGCCCGCGCGTGTTGTGGAAGTGCGCGGTGAGCTCCACGCCGGTCAGACGCTCGCCGGCAAGCTCGAAGAACTCGCGCACCTGTACCGGGTTCGCCATCCCGGTGGTATCGCCGAACGCGACCTCCTCGCAGCCGGCCGCGACGAGACGCTCGGCGATCGCGAACACGCGCTCGACCGGAACCTCACCCTCGTACGGACAACCGAACGAGACCGAGATCACGCCCTCGCAGCGAAGCCCCTCCACTCGTGCGTGCGCGACCACGCCCTCGAGTCCGGCGAGCGACTCCTCCACCGAGCGGTTGACGTTCTTGCGGTTGTGTGTCTCGCTCGCGGACAGGAAGAGGTTGACCTCGTCGAAGAGCCGCGCGCCCGTCTCCTGCATGAGCGCGATCCCTCGCTCGAGGCCGCGCTCGTTCGGGATCAGGACCGTGTAGGAGACGTCCTCGGCACGGGTGATCGAACGCAGGACGTCCTCGGCGTCCGCGAGTTGGGGGATCACGTCGGGACGCACGAAGGACGTCACTTCGAGCCGGCTCAGGCCCGTCCTGGAAAGGCAGTCGATCAACCGCACCTTGTCGGCGGTCGCGATCACCTCGGGCTCGTTTTGAAACCCGTCGCGTGGGCCCACCTCGCGGATGCGGACTTTCGAAGGAAAGGACGCCATGCGCCTCTACTCAAATCATCGCAAGCCCGCCGCTCACGCCGAGCGCCTGTCCGGTCACGTAGGACGCGTCGTCCGAGCAGAGGAAGGCGATCACCGCCGCGACCTCGTCCGGCGTTCCCATGCGGCGGAGCACAGTCGAACCCACCATCACGTCCACCACCCTCTGCCCCAGATCGCCGAGCTCCTTGGGAGCCCGGTTCAGCAGCGGCGTGTCGATCGGGCCCGGCGCGACCGCGTTGCAGAGAACCCCATAGCGCGCGCCCTCGCGAGCGAGCGCCTTCGTGAAGCCGATCACGCCGCCCTTCGCGGCGGAGTAGGCGGCCGAGCCGTTCGATCCGACCCGACCGGCCTCCGACGCGACGTTCACGATCCGCCCTCCGCCTTCATCGATCATCCCCGGCAGGACCGCGTGGCTGACGCGCAGCACGCCGAGCAGGTTGACGTCGAGCACGCGTTGCCAGAGACCTTCATCGGTGTCCTTGAAGAACGCGAACTCGTCGTTGCCCGCGTTGTTGACGAGCACGCTCGGCGGCCCGAGCGAATTGCTTACGGCCGCCACCGCTTCTCCGACCGAGGCCGGATCGGTCACGTCCATCCCGAACGCCTCCGCGTCGATCTCCGAGGCGACCTCGTGCGCACGCTCGAGGTTGAGGTCGCAGACCGCCACCCGCGCGCCCTCGGCGGCCAGGCGGCGCGACGTCGCGGCGCCGATCCCGCTGGCGCCGCCGGTGACCAGTGCTGTCCGCCCCTCGAACCTCATCGGAAGGCGGAGCCTACTCGCGTGATCGTTGTCACGCACATACGAGCGGAACCATTAAGTAAATTGCCGTTCATGAGTCTTCCTCCTGGGCCACGCACGCCGGCCGCAGTCCAGATGGCGGAGTGGGTCTTGAGGCCGGTGCCGTTCATCGAGCGTTGTCGCGACCAGTACGGCGACTTCTTCACGGTCCGTTTCGTGATGGGGAACATCGTCTGGATCTGCGACCCGGACGTGATCAAGCGCGTGTTCACCGGCGACCCGGACGTGCTGCACGCCGGCGAAGGAAACGCGCCGCCGCTGGAGCCGATCATGGGCCGCAACTCCGTGCTGCTCCTCGACGAGCCCGAGCACATGCGCCAGCGCAAGCTCATGCTCCCGTCCTTCCACGGCGAGCGCATGCAGCGCTACGGCGAGCAGATGCACGAGATCACCGACCGGGAAATCGACTCCTGGGCGATCGGCACGCCGTTTCCCCTTCGCATGCGCACGCAGGCGATCACACTCGAGGTGATCATGCGGACCGTCTTCGGGGTCCGCGAAGCGGAGCGGCTCGCGCGGCTCCGTGATGCTCTCAGTCCGCTGCTCGACATCGGCACGAACCAGCTCGCGATGGTCAGCATCGCGTTTCCGTTCATGCGGCAAACGTTCGGGAAGCGGGTCTGGGACAACTTCCTTCGGCTTCGCGGCGAGGCCGACGAGCTGATCTACGACGAGATCCGCCGCCGCCGCGAAGACCCCTCGACCCCCGACCGGGACGACGTCCTCTCGGTCCTCCTGCAGGCCCGCGACGAGGAAGGGGCTCCCCTGACCGATGTCGAGCTGCGCGACGAGCTGATGACGTTGCTGGTCGCCGGTCACGAGACGACCGCCACGTCGATCGCCTGGGCGTTCGACCTCCTGCTGCATCACCCCGACAAGCTCGCCCGCCTGCAGGAGGAAATCGCGTCCGGCGGCGACGAGTACCTCGACGCCGTGATCAAGGAGACCCTGCGAATCAGACCGGTGGTTCCGGGCGTCGTGCGGAAGCTCACGGAGCCGCTGGAGCTTCGCGGCTACGAGATCCCAGCCGGCACGCGCATCGCTCCGAACATCTACCTCACCCATCGGAACCCGGCCGTCTATCCCGAGCCCGAGCGCTTCCTGCCGGAGCGCTTCCTCGAGAACGGCGCCGACACGTACTCGTGGATCCCGTTCGGCGGCGGCATCCGGCGCTGCCTCGGTGCAAGCTTTGCGATGTACGAGATGAAGGTCGTGATCCCGGCAATTCTCCGGCGGGTCGAAATCGAAGCCGCCGGGCCCGCGGAGCGGATCCGTCGCCGCGCGATCACCTTCGCCCCACACGAGGACGCGCGGGTGCTGGTGACCGAGAAGCGGCCGGCGGCGAGCCGTGAAGCTGTGACGGCATGACGCTTCCGGCCGGTCCGCGCGCGCCGCGCGTCGTGCAGACCGCCCAATGGGTGGCCCGTCCGATCGAGCTGATGGAGCGCTGCACGCGCCGCTACGGAGACATGTTCACGTTGTGGCCGCTCGGAATCGACAAGGCCGTGTTCATCTCCGACCCCAACGTGATCAAACAGGTCTTCACTGCGAGCCCCGACGCGATGCGGGCCGGCGAAAGCAACTCCTTCCTCGAGCCGGTGGTCGGAAGTCGCTCGATCCTCCTGCTGGACGGGCCCGATCACATGCGCCAGCGCAAGCTGATGCTGCCGCCGTTCCACGGGCAGCGGATGCAAAGCTACGGTGACCTGATCGCAGGGGTCGCCGAGCGGCAGCTCGCCGGCTGGCCGGTCGGCACCCCGTTTGCGCTTCGCCCGCACACTCAAGCGATCACGCTCGAGGTGATCATGCGGGCCGTGTTCGGCGTCGAGGAGACGGATCGGCTGACGGAGCTCGGACGGCGCCTGGCCCACTTCATGGACACCGGCACCGGCCGGGCGCGATGGGTCACGACGCTGATGCCAATGCTCCAGCGGCGGTTCGGCAGCGACCGCAGTCCATGGGCGCGGTTCGTGGCCGCGCGGACGGCGGTGGACAAGCTGCTCTACGACGAGATTCGGGGCCGCCGCGCCGTGGACGACCTCGCCGAGCGTGAGGACATCCTGTCGCTGCTGGTCCAGGCGCAGGACGAGGACGGCAACTCGCTGACCGACGACGAGCTTCGGGACGAGCTGATGACGCTGCTCGTCGCCGGACACGAGACGACCGCGACCGCGCTCGCCTGGGCGTTCGAGCTGTTGCTCAAGAACCCGGAAGCGCTTGGGCGGCTCGAGCGCGAGCTGGCCGAAGGCGGGGACGAGTACCTCGACGCGGTGATCAAGGAGACGCTCCGCATCCGGCCCGTGCTGCCGGTCGTCGGGCGCACCCTGACGCAGGACGTCACGCTCGGCGGCTACGACCTGCCGGCAGGCACGATGGTCGCACCTTGCATCTATCTCACGCATCGCCGTGCGGACGTCTATCCGGAGCCCGATCGCTTCAGGCCGGAGCGCTTCGTCGGCGTCCAGCCCGACACGTACGCCTGGCTGCCGTTCGGCGGCAGCATCCGGCGCTGCATCGGCGCGAGCTTCGCGATGTTCGAGATGAAGGTCGCGATCCCGGTCGTGCTGCGGGCGCTGCGGTTGCGCGCCGCGATTCCGGAGCCCGAGCCGATGCGACGCCGTGCGATCACGTTCGTGCCGGAGCACGATGCGCTGGTGGTCGCGGAGCGGCGAGCGGAGCATCCGGAGCGGCTTGATCCGCTCCTCACCGCTGCCTAGAATGGGCCGCACGGAGAGGGGGAGCATTGCGGATCGTCCGCGTGTTGTTCGTAATCGTCGCCGCATCGGCATGCTTCGCGGCGCCGGCATCCGCGTTTCCCCAGGGCGAGAAGATCGTCTTCGCGAGCAACCGCGACGGCGACTACGACATCTACTCGATGGACCCGGACGGGTCGAACGTCGTGCAGCTCACGAACGACCCGGCGGCCGACTACGCGCCGTCCATCTCGCCTGACGGCACCCGTATTGCCTTCACGCGCGGCTCGGACCCGGCGTCCGAGGGCGATCTGATGCGGATGAATGCCGACGGCAGCGACGCGCAGACGATCATCCAGTCCGCCGGACTCGATCCGGACTGGTCGCCCGACGGCACCCAGATCGTGTACGGCACTCTCGGTCACGGAGCGCCGGAAGGCATCTGGATCATCAATGCCGACGGCACGAACCTGCGGTTCGTCACGCTCGTTGACCGGGAACAGATCGAGCCCTCCTGGGCCCCGGACAACAGTCTGATCGCGTTCACGGTCCAGCTCAACGCGGATCAAGAGGACGGGATCTATACGGTCGCCCCCAACGGCACGGGGCTGACGCGGATCACCTTCCCGCCACCCCACACGACACACGAGAACCCGGATTGGCGGTTCGACAGCGCCAAGATCGCGCGCGACGGGATCGTCGTGATGAACCGCGACGGCAGCGGCGCGCAGGGTGCTGGAGCGGGTGGCACCGAC
>JBKOZI010000053.1:0-8437 GCA_046725795.1 Actinomycetota bacterium | reverse complement strand
CGGGTCCCCCGCGTCCCGAAGGCCGACGAAGTTGGTGCCCTTGACGACGCGTCCCTTGTCCACGTCCAAGCACGGAATCACCCGCTTCAGGACGCTCACAGGGCCTCCAACGCCTCCTCGACGGTGAACCGGCCCTCGTAGAGGGCCTTGCCCACGATCACGCCGGTCAAGCTCTCCAGTCGCAGGCCCGCAAGCGCCCGAAGATCGTCGAGCGAGCCGATCCCGCCCGAGTAGAGGAGCTCCGCCCCGCGCGCCGCTTGGGCAAGCTCTCGCGTGATTCTGAGATCGACGCCCTGCATCGTGCCGTCCCAGTCGATCTTCGTGTAGATGATCGTCTTGACACCCCGCGCCACCAATCTCTCCACGGCGCCCACAGGGGTGACTCGCACGCGCTCCCTCCAGCCCTGAATCGCGACTCGTCCGCCCCGGACATCGAGTCCAACCGCGATGCCGTCACCGTGCTCGAGCAGGAGATTGGTCAGAAGGCGCTCGTCAAGAAATGCAACGGTGCCAATCACGATTCGTGCTGCGCCGCAACCAAAGGCAGCCTCGGCGTCCCGGAGCGACCGGAGACCGCCTCCGTACTGGACAGGGACCGGTAGGGCGTTCGCGATCTGCTCGAGCTGCTGAAGGTTCACCGGCCTTCCGGCGCGCGCCCCGTCGAGATCGACAACGTGCAGCCGGCGGGCACCGGCCTCGACCCAGCGGCGGGCCGCGTCGAGCGGGTCGGAGTCGTAGACCTTCCGCCGCTCGAAGTCTCCCTGCTCGAGTCGCACTGCTTTGCCGCCGAGCACGTCGACGGCGGGATAAAGCTCCACCATCGCTACGTCAGACGGCGCCGACGGCGGCGCAGATGCCCGCGAAATTCTCGAGCAGCTTGAGGCCGTGGGTGCTGGACTTCTCGGGGTGGAACTGGACGCCGTAGAGCGGCTCGCGCTCGACCGCGCACGCAAACGGCTCCCCGTATACCGCGGTTCCGAGCAGGTCGTCATCGGTGGTCACGACGGGCGCGAACGAGTGCACGAAGTAGAACGGGCACGCTTCGGGCAGCTCTGCGACGAGGCGCGAGCCCCTGCTCCATCGGACCGTGTTCCAGCCGATGTGCGGGACTTTCAGGCCCGGCGCCGCAAGGCGCTCGACGCGCCCCTGCAGCAATCCCAGCCCCCAGGCACCCTCGTTCTCGCTCGAGGCTTCGAACAGAAGCTGCAGTCCCAGGCAGATCCCGAGCGTCGGCACCCCGGCGGCGAGGCGATCGCCGATCAACACGTCCAGCTCGAGCTCGCGAAGGTTGCGCATCGCCTTGGGAAAGGCGCCCACGCCGGGCAGGATCACACCCTCGGCCGCACGCACGACCTCGTGATCGGCGGTCACGACCGGGTCTGCGCCGATGCGCTCGAGCGCCTTCTCGACCGAACGCAGGTTGCCCATGCCGTAGTCCAGGATCGCGATCACAGGACTCCCTTCGTGGACGGTACCCCGGTCTCCGACTCGTCCACGGCGACCGCTGCGCGCAGCGCCCTCGCGAACGCCTTGAAGCAGGCCTCGATCTTGTGGTGGGCATTGGAGCCGTCGAGCGCCCGCAGGTGAACCGTGAGCTTGGCGTTGTTGGCGACCGCGCGGAAGAACTCCTCCGTGAGCTCGGTCTCGAACCCCGCGATCGAGGTCGCCGGCAGGTCCGCCTCGAACGAGCAGTACGGGCGTCCGCTGACGTCGATCGCGCAGGCGCCGAGCGCTTCGTCCATCGGCACCATCGCGTCCCCGTAACGGGCGATCCCGCTGCGGTCGCCGAGTGCCCGGTCAAGCGCCTGTCCGAGCACGATCCCGACGTCCTCGGTGGTGTGGTGGGCACCGGTCTCCAGGTCCCCGTTCGCGCTCACGGACAGATTCAGACGGGCGTGCCGCGCGAGCAGGTCGAGCATGTGGTCGAAGAACCCGACCCCCGTCGAGATCTCACTGCGGCCGGACCCATCCAGCTCGAGCTCGAGACGCACCTGCGTCTCCTTCGTGGATCGCTCGACCGAGGCCGCGCGTGGAGGGATTGAGTCGTTCATGCTCAGCGTCTGGCTTCGGCGGACTCGCCGTGGACGGGGAAGCCCTCTGCGCGCGCGATGTTTCCGACGTGCGGCGCGAGCCGCTGCGCCGCCCCGTCGGGCAAAGATACCAGCGCCTGTCGGCGCAGGAACGTGCTCGCGCCGAGCGGTCCGGCGAAGCGCGCCGCGCCTCCGGTGGGAAGCACGTGGTTCGAGCCCGCGACATAGTCGCCGAACGCCGCGCCACCGTTGCGACCGAGGAAGACGCACCCGGCCGCGCGGATCAGCGGAAGCAGACGCTCGGGGTCGGCGGTCGCGAGCTCGAGGTGCTCGGGCGCGATCGCGTTGGCGAGCTCGAGCGCGGCCTCGAGGCTCGCGGTTCGAACCAGTGCCAGCGGCGCCGCGGAGACGCTCGGCCGCTCGGTGAGCCCACGCACCTCAGCTTCCACCGCCTCGAGAAGCCTTTCGCTCGGCGTGACCAGCGCCAGCAGGGTCTCCTCGCCGTGCTCGGCCTGCGCGGCCAGATCGAGCGCCGCGAGCTTCGGGTCGGCCTCCTCGTCCGCGACCACCACGAGCTCCGTGGGGCCCTCGACCCCGTCGATCCCGACGGCGCCCACGACCTGGCGCTTCGCCTCCTGCACATAGGCGTTGCCAGGACCGACGATCACGTCAACCGGCTCGATCGCCTCTGTTCCGTAAGCGAGCGCCGCGATCGCCTGCGCGCCGCCCATGACGTGAACCTCGTCCACGCCGCAGAGCGCACAGGCCGCCAGGATCACCTCGCTGCCGGGGGTCGCCACGACCAGCTCTCCGACACCGGCGACGCGTGCCGGAACGGCGCACATCAGCACGGTCGAGGGATATGCCGCACGACCGCCGGGCGCGTAGATCCCGGCGCGGCGCACCGGCAGCTCCCGGAGCTCCACTCGCTGGCCTTCGTCCAGCTCGACCTGAATCGATCCGCGCAGCTCTGCTTCGGCGACCCGCCGGATGTTGTCGAGCGCGACTTCGAGGCTCGCGCGCACAGCGGCGTCGAGCGATTCCAGCGCCGCGTTCAGCTCACCTTCGCCGACGCGCCTCGGCTCCGTGCGGTCGAACCGCTGTGTCCACTCGAGCACCGCCTGGTCGCCGTGCGCACGCACGTCCTCGACGACCTCTGCGACGGCCTCCCGGATGTTTGAAGGCGCCGGCACGAGCGCGCGCCGCTCCGCGGCGCTCACCCCGGGAAACTGGTACCTACGGGCGCGCACCGATCCGCTCCACGAGGGCGTCGATCTCTCGCTGCCGCAGCTTGTGCGCGACCCGGTTGGCGACCAGGCGCGCGGTGCAGTCGCCGATTACCTCGCGGATCTCGAGCGCGTTGTCCTCCAGCGTGCGGCCGGTCGCCGTGAGGTCGACGATCCCATCGGCGAGGCCGGCGATCGGCGCCAGCTCGACAGAGCCCTTGACCTCGATCACCTCGGCCTGGCGCCCACTCTCCTCGAAGTAGCGCGTGGCCACCCGGGGATATTTCGTCGCGATCCGCACGGCGCCGAGCCGGCGCTCCAAGTCTTCGGCGAACTGGTCCCCGGCCCGTGAGGCGACCACCATCCGGCAGTGGCCGTATCCGAGGTCGAGCAGCTCGTAGACGACCCGCTCGTGCTGCTCCATGAGCACGTCCTTACCCGTGATGCCGATGTCGACGGCGCCCGCCTCCACGTATGTCGGCACGTCGCTGGGCCTCAGCGTGAGAACGGTTATCTCCTCGCCGGGGAAGAGCAGTGACCGCGAGTCCGAGCGAAGCGGCGCACTGTCGACTCCGATCGAGTCGAGCAGGTCGAGGGTTTCCTCGAAAAGCGCGCCCCGCGGCACCGCGAGGCGGAATGGCTCCGTCATCCCGTGCGGCGCTCCTCCTCGGCCTGTGCGACGTGGAGGCGTTCCACGAACAGCGCGAAGCCGCATGCCGGGCGCGCGTCGCCGAAGCGCCCGATCAAGTCGTCGTAGCGGCCACCCGCGCCGATCACGTGACCAAGCGCCGGGTCGTAGACCTCGAAGATCGCGCCCGTGTAGTAACCGAGGTCGCGCACGAGGCCGAGATCGAAGATGACCCGCTCTGCGAGCCCGCGTTCCTGCACTCCATCGGCGACGTCTCTCAGACGCCGCGTCGCCTGCCGAACGTCCTCGCCGCCCAGCTCGACCGCCCGCTCCAGCACCTCCGGCCCGCCGCGAAGCTGAGGGAGCGCGACGAGCGTCTGCTGCTGGTCTTCACTCAGGCCGAGTTGGGCGACTCTTTCCTCGAGGTCGACGAAGTCGTGCCGCTCGAGGGCGAGCAGCACCGCGCCGGCGCCGTTGCCGCTGCCGGCGCCGATCCCCTCCAGGAGGCCGCGATACAGGCCGGCGTCCCCCAGGCCGATGCGGGCACGCGGCAGGCCGGCCGCATCGAGCGCCGCGCACAGGACTTCGATCACCTCGACCGTCCCCGCCGGCGCGTCGGCCCCGATCAGCTCGAGGCCGGCCTGGAGGAACTCGCGCTGCTGTCCGCGCTGCGGCGTGACCGCCCGGTAGGCGTGCGAGAGGTAGCAGAGCCGAAGCGGCCCCGGCTGATCGACGAAGCGGGTAGCGACGAGCCGGGCGATAGGGATCGTCATGTCCGAGCGCAGGGCAAGCACCTGGCCGTTTTCGTCGAACAGCCGGTAGCTCGCACCGGCGGCACGCTCGTCGCCCTTCACGAGCACGTCCTCGTATTCAAGCGTGGGCGTCCAGACCTCGCCGTAGCCGAACCGCTCGAAGGTGTCGAGCAGCGCCGTCGAGAGCACGCGCAGCTCGCGCATCTCGTCGGGCAGGATGTCGCGCGTTCCCGGCGGGATCGGATAGTTCATCGGCGGCGCCCTTCGCCGCTCAGTCTTTCAGGGTCAGGCCGCGACGCGCTCGATGCGCGCGCCGAGCGCGCGCAGGCGCTCGTCGATCCGCTCGTAGCCGCGGTCGATCTGGCCCACGTTGCCGATCTCGGACACGCCCTCCGCGCAGAGACTCGCGATGAGCATCGCCATACCGGCTCGGATGTCGGGGCTCTCCATGCGCTCGCCATGAAGACGGCTCGGACCGCTGACGATCGCCCTGTGCGGGTCACAGAGCACGATCCGAGCGCCCATCGAGGTGAGCTTGTCCACGAAGAAGAGTCGGTTCTCGAACATCTTCTCGAATATAAGCACGGTGCCCTCGGCCTGCGTCGCCACCGCGAGCGCGATGCTGGTCAAATCCGCTGGAAATGCCGGCCATGGCCCGTCGTCGATCTTGGGGATGGCGTCGCCGGCGTCGTCCTTCACGCGAAGCCGCTGCTCCGGCGGGACCAGCAGGTCGGGGCCGTCGTGGTACGACTTCAGGCCGAGCCGCTCGAACACCATCCGGATCATCTCGAGGTCCTCCGGAACCGTTTGCTTGATGCGCACCTCGCCGCCGGTGACGGCGGCAAGCGCCATGAAGCTCGCGACCTCGATGTGGTCCGGGCAGATCACGTGGCGCGCGCCCCCGAGGCGCTCCTGGCCGTGCACGGTGAGCACGTTCGAGCCGATCCCTTCGATTGCCGCCCCCATCGACACGAGCAGCCGCGCCACGTCCTGGACGTGCGGCTCCGAGGCGGCGTTCCGGATCGTGGTCGTGCCGGGTGTGAGCGCCGCGGCCATGAGCGAGTTCTCGGTCGCCATCACGCTCGCCTCGTCCATGAAGAACTCGCAGGCCCGCAGGCCGTCGGGCGCGTGCATCGTGTACCCCCGGTCGACCTCGATCCGCGCGCCAAGCGCGCGCAGCGCGTCGAGGTGAGGATCGAGGCGCCGGCGCCCGATGAAGTCGCCGCCCGGCAAGGGCATGTACGCCTCCCCGACGCGGGCGAGCAGCGGCCCGGCGAGCAGGAACGAGGCGCGGATCCGGGTTGCCAGCTCCGGATCGACCGTGTGGCGGCTGATCGAGTCCGCGCGCAGCGAGACCTCGTGATCGTCGTGCCATTCGACGCTCACCCCCAGGTCCTCCAGCAGGGCCAGCATCGCGTCGACGTCACGGATCCGCGGCACGTTGCCGATCACGAGCTCTTCCTCGGTCAGCAACGAGGCCGCGAGTATCGGCAGCGCGGCGTTCTTGTTTCCGGCCGGGACGACCGTCCCGGAGAGCGGATAACCGCCCTCGATCACGAGCTTGTCCATCCTGCCGGCGTCGACGGCGGGAGCAGGCGCCACCGCGCTCGCCTGCGCGCCTCCACGTCTGATCGTGAACCTGTCCATTAGCGGCGGGTTGTTTTTCCGGCCGCGCCGACGCCCAATGCGACCGCGCTTAGGGTAACACCCGCCCCCGAGGTTCTAGGCGCGCCACCGTCCACCTGCCTTGGCCCACGCCAGCAGATGATCGATCGAGCAGAAACCGTCGGGGACCCGGTGCTCGCCGCGGTGACGGACGAGGAGCAGGTGATCCTCTTCGAGCGCGGCACCGCACTGGGCACATTCGCCCGAGTCGCCGAGGATGCTCGGCTCGATGGGCTCGCCGGCCTTTCGATGCTCCTCCCAGTGCGCGCCCTGCATCACCCAGGGGACGACGTGCTCGAGGCGGCAGAAGGCGGCGCCCCGGTCGCCGGCGTGCTCGCCGAGGCGGTACCCGTCGTTGGGTTCGACCGGGCTCCCGCACCAGGTGCAGGCGGTCGTTCCTTGCTCGCGGTTGTTGCCGATCGCGTTCGCGCTTGTCCTCTCGATAGATTCAGCGCCTATGCCGGACCCGCCACGGATTATCGTGCTCGAGGGAGACCAGACCGGCCAGGAGCTGCTCGACCAGGCGCTGCGCGTACTGGATCCCGCCGTCTGCCGGGTCAGGCTCGACTTCGAGCACTACGACCTCTCGCTCGAGAACCGGCGGAAAACCCACAACGAGGTGGTCGTGAGCGCCGCCCGCGCGATGCGTGAGTCGGGCTACGGCGTGAAGGCGGCGACGATCACGCCTGAAGGTCGCGACGACGTGGGCAGCCCGAACCAGATCCTGCGAGCCGAGATCGACGGCAAGGTGATCATCCGCACCGGGCGGCGGATCCCCGGAGTCACACCCGTGGCGGGCATCCACTTCCCGATCGCGGTCGTGCGGATGGCGGTCGAGGACGCCTACGGCGCCGAGGAGCGCCGTGAGCCCAATGGTGGCGACGAGGTCGCCTTCCGCACCGAGCGCATCCATCGCTCCATCTGCCGAGCGGTCGCCGAGTACTCCTTCGAGGCCGCCACGAGGATGCACGCCCGCGTGTACGGCGGGCCCAAGTGGACCGTTAGCCCGCACTACGAGGGGATGCTGAAGGAGGAGCTCGACGCCGCGGCCGGCCGCCATCCCGACGTCCCCTACCAGCCGCAGCTGATCGACGTCACGTTCGCGGGTCTCGTCGGAGGGGCCGCTTCCGACGCCCCGCTCGTGATCCCGGCGCTGAACCGCGACGGCGACTCGCTGTCGGAGCTGGTCCTGCGGCTGTTCGGGTCGATCGCCGGCGCCGAATCGGTGGTGCTGTCCTTCGACGACCAGTACCGGACCCGCGTGGTCATGACCGAAGCGCCGCACGGGACTGCGCCGGCACTCGAGGGCAAGGACATCGCAAACCCGATGGCGATGATCCTGGCGGTCGGCGCGCTGCTGAGATATGTCGGCGAGGGATCGCAGCTGCCGGAGGCGACCACTGCCTCGCGCGCCGTCTACGAGGCGGTGCTGGAGGCGGTCGCGGCCGGCGTTCGCACGCCGGACCTCGGCGGCCACGCGAGCACGTCCGAGTTCACCGACGAGGTGCTGGCGCGCGTGCGCACGAAGCTCGAGATCTGGTCGAGCCTCGCCGGTGAGGCGCGGACCGGCGGCGCGTGACGGTCGCGCTCGCGGTCGAGGAGAGTGGCGACGGACCTCCGATCGTGCTGGCGCACGGGCTGACGGCAACGCGCCGATACGTCGTCCACGGATCGAAGCTGTTGCAGCGCTCGGGACATCGGGTGATCTGTTACGACGCCCGCGGTCACGGCGAGTCGGAGCCCGCACCGGATCCCCGTGCCTACGAGTACGACGACCTGGTTGCGGATCTCGAGCGCGTGCTCGACGAGCGTGACGTTCGGTGGACGGTGCTCGTGGGAGCCTCGATGGGCGCCGCCACAGCGCTCGCGTTCGCATTGCGCTCGCCGGAACGGGTGCGGGCGCTGGTGCAGGTGACTCCCGCGCACCTCGGGCTGCCGAGGGACGCGAGCGGCGGGGATCGGTGGGACGAGCTTGCGAACGCGCTGGAGCGCGACGGCGTGGAGGGCTTCATGAGGGCGATGGGACCGCCTCCGGTCGAGAAGCGCTTCCGCGAGCTGATCGAGCAGGCGATCCGCCAGCGAATGGAGCGCCACCGGCATCCAGAGGCGGTCGCGGCCGCTCTGCGCGTGGTCCCG
>JBKOZI010000052.1:0-12945 GCA_046725795.1 Actinomycetota bacterium | reverse complement strand
CGCAATGTCCCCGATCTGTTCGAGCGGCTCGAGGAACTCAGTTCGGCTTAGGCCGATCTCACTGTTAGCATCGCGATCGTGCCCA
This sequence comes from Actinomycetota bacterium, assembly GCA_046725795.1. Lineage (GTDB taxonomy): Bacteria > Actinomycetota > Thermoleophilia > Solirubrobacterales > JBBDJG01 > JBBQKG01. The sequence goes on along the minus strand of JBKOZI010000052.1, from coordinate 12,860 downwards.
TGACAGCCGCCGAGCTGCCCGGTCTGGACCTCTACAGCCAGGGCAAGGTCAGGGAGATGTACGACCTCGGCGACCGTCTGTTGATGGTCGCGAGTGACCGCATCTCCGCCTATGACGTCGTCCTTCCGACGGCGATCCCGGACAAGGGAAAGGTGCTCACCGGCCTATCCGTTTTCTGGTTCGACCGGACGGCCGACATCGTCCCGAACCATTTCCTCTCGACCGATGTGCCGGACGAGGTGCGCGGCCGCGCGCTCGTCGTGCGCAGGCTCGACATCTTTCCCGTCGAGTGTGTGGTGCGGGGGTATCTGTCAGGCTCGGGATGGAAGGAGTACCGTCGCGACAGCACCGTCTGCGGGATCGCGCTGCCGCCTGGGCTGCGCGAGTCCGACCGTCTACCGGAGCCCATCTTTACCCCCGCGACGAAGGCCGAGATCGGCGACCACGACGAGAACATCGACTTCGGCCGGGCGGCAGAGATCGTCGGCGACCGCGGGCTGATGGAAGAGCTCCGGCGTCTCTCCCTGGAGGTCTACCGACGTGCCACCGAGCACGCGGAGCGGCAGGGCATCATCCTCGCCGACACGAAGTTCGAGTTCGGCCTCGGGCCGGACGGCGAGATCGTGCTCGCCGACGAGGTTCTGACGCCGGATTCCTCCCGTTTCTGGCCGCGCGACACCTACGCACCGGGAGGCTCCCAGCCGTCGTTCGACAAGCAGTACGTGCGCGACTGGCTCGACCAGTCGGGGTGGGACCACTCCCCCCCGGGTCCGGAGCTGCCGGAGGACGTGGTGCGGAACACGCGCGCGAAGTACGCGGAGGCGTACGAGCGCATAACGGGTGAGCCTTTCGACGGCTGGTTGAACCGCTGAGGGTTCGCGTGCTCATTCGCCCCAAGGAGGGGATCCTCGACCCGCAGGGCCAGGCCGTCGAGCGCGCCCTCCCCGCGCTTGGCTACGAGGACGTCGAGAATGTGCACGTGGGGCGTCTGATCGAGCTCGACGTCGGCGGGGACGAGCGCACCGTGACCGCGCGCGTCGAGGAGATGTGCGAGCGGCTTCTCGCCAACCCACTGATCGAGAGCTACGAGGTCCACACCACCGGAGTGGAGCCGTGAGCGCGCGCGTCGGCGTGGTCGTGTTCCCCGGAGCCTGCGACGAGCAGGACGCCCTGCGGGCGGTGGACCGTACGGACGGGCTCGAGGCCCAGTTCCTGCCGCACATCGAACGGAACCTGAAGGGCTCGGACGCGATCGTGCTGCCGGGCGGCTTCTCCTACGGCGACTACCTGCGCGCCGGGGCGATCGCGCGGTTTGCGCCCGTGATGGAGGCGGTGATCGAGTTCGCGCGCGAAGGCGGCCCGGTGCTCGGAATCTGCAACGGCTTCCAGATCCTCTGCGAGGCGCGGCTGTTGCCCGGGGCGCTGCTGGTGAACGAGTCGCTCAAGTTCACGTGTCGCCAGGTGCGGGTCGCCGTGGAGAGCGCGAACACTCCCTTCACCTCCGGATGCGAGCACGGAGAGAAGCTGTCGCTCCCCGTGAAGCACACGACCGGGCGCTGGTTCGCGCCGCCCGACCTGCTCGAGCGGCTCGAGGCGGCCGGCCAGGTCACGCTGCGCTACGCCGATGGCACGAACCCGAACGGCTCGCTCGCCAACGTCGCCGGCGTGGCGAACGAGGACGGCAACGTCTTCGGGCTCATGCCCCACTGCGAGCACGCCGTCGACGAGCTCACCGGCTCGACCGACGGGCTGCGACTGTTCGGATCGCTCGCCCGACACCTCTCGGCAGTCGCCGCGTGACTGTGACCGTGCCGGATGTTGCTCGGGCCGAGGCGCTGGGCCTCACGGGATCCGAATTCGAGCGAATCGTGGAGCTGCTGGACCGCGAGCCAAACTCCCTGGAGCTGGCGGTCTTCTCGCTGCTGTGGAGCGAGCACTGCGCCTACAAGCACTCGAAGAAGCTCCTCCAGAAGCTGCCGACGGGTGGCGATCGGGTCCTGATGGGGCCTGGCGAGAACGCCGGCGCGATCGACGCAGGTGACGGGCTCGCCGTCGTCTTCAAGGTCGAAAGCCACAACCACCCCTCGGCGGTCGAGCCCTTTCAGGGCGCCGCGACCGGGGTCGGCGGCATCCTCCGCGACGTGTTCGCGATCGGCGCCCGGCCGGTCGCGGTGCTCGACTCGCTCCGGTTCGGAGACCCGGACACGACGCGGACGCGCTATCTGCTCGAGCGCGTCGTCGCCGGGATCTCCTCTTACGGAAACTCCGTCGGGGTTGCGACCGTCGGCGGCGACATCTACTTCGAGCCGCCCTATGAGCAGAACTGCCTCGTCAACGCGATGTGCGTGGGGCTCGCCCGCAAGGACAGGCTCGTGCGCTCCGCGGCCCGCGGTCCGGGCAACTTGATCGTGCTGCTGGGGGCGCGCACCGGTCGGGACGGCATCGGCGGCGCGAGCGTGCTCGCCTCGGCCGAGCTCTCGGAGGCCGACCACGCCAAGCGTCCCAGCGTCCAGATCGGCGACCCGCTCGAGGAGAACAAGCTGATCGAGTGTTGCCTCGAGCTGGTCGAGCACGATCTGGTGGTCGCGCTCCAGGACCTCGGCGCGGCGGGTCTCTCCTCGAGCACCAGCGAGATGGCCTCGAAGGGAGGTGTCGGCATCGACCTCGACGTCTCGGAGGTGCCGCGGCGTGAGCCGGGCATGGAGCCGTTCGAGGTCATGATCTCGGAGTCTCAGGAGCGCATGCTGTGCGTGGTCGAGCCGGAGCGCCTGGAGGAGGTGCTGGCCGTATGCCGGCGGTGGGAGACAAGCGCGACACCGATCGGGGTCGTGACGGAGACCTTCCGCCTGCGCGTTTTCGACGGGGGTGAGCTGGTGGGGGACATGCCGGTCCCCGCGCTGGTGGACGAGTGCCCGCTCTACGACCTCGAGCCCTCGGAGCCGGCCAACCGGCTCGCGATGTTCACCCAGCAACCCGCGGTGGTGGATCACGAGCTCCCGGCCGGCGACGCCCTGCGGGCGCTGCTCGCCTCCGCGAACGTGGCGAGCCGGCGTTGGGTGTTCGAGCAATACGACTTCCTCGTCGGGAGCCGTACCGTGCGCCGCCCCGAGCAGGCCGACGCGGCCGTCCTCCGACTCGCGCACGACGGCGTCGACACCGGGCGCGGGCTCGCCGTATCGATCGACGGAAGCGGTCGCCGGGTGGCGTCCGACCCGTACATCGGCGCAGCGGAGGCGGTGTGCGAGTGCGCCGCGAACCTCGCCTGTGCCGGCGCCGAGCCGCTCGGCCTGACGAACTGCCTCAATTTCGGCAATCCCGAGAAGCCGCACGTCGCCTGGCAGCTCACGCGCGCCGTGGAAGGCATGGCAGCCGCCTGCCGTGCCTTCTCCGTGCCGGTCGTGGGTGGAAACGTCTCCCTCTACAACGAGAGCCCTGACGGGCCGATCTACCCCACGCCGATCGTCGGGATGGTGGGCGAGCTGCCCGACGCCGCGCGGGCGGCGTCGTCCGCATTCGGACACGACGGTGACGTGGTCGCGCTCGTCGGGCCGTTCCGGCCCTCGCTGGTGGGCTCCGAGCTGGAGAAGCTCCGCGGCGAGCTCTTTCCGAGTCTTCCGCCCTTCGACCTCGCAGCCGTCGTCGAAGCGCTCGCGATCGTGCGCGAGGCAGTCCGTGAAGGCAGCCTCTCGAGCGCGCACGACATCTCCGACGGAGGGCTTGCCACCTGCGTTGCGGAAAGCGCGTTGCTCGGCGGGATCGGCGTCCGCCTCGCCCTCGAGCCGCTCCTTCAGCGCGAGAAGGTCGATGGCGAGACGGCGCTCTTCGGGGAAGGCCCCGGCGGAGTCGTCGTGTCGGGCCCGCGCGAGGCGCTGATGGCGATCAGCCACCGTGCCCGCGGAGTCGGCTTTCTGGCGCTCGGTGCGGTCGGCGGCGACGCAATCGAGATAGGTGCCGGCACTGCTAGGATCGGCTTGTCTGTCGAAGAGGCGGGCAGACTCTTCCACTCCGGGTTGCCGGCAAGGCTCTCGTGATGAACTCAAACAAAAGGCCGTCCGCGGTCAAGCCCGCGGGCGGGTTTACTCTTCTTCGCGGCGCGCGTTCGCCCGTCCGTCCGTCCGAACCTGCGCACGAGATGCGTGACGGCCCTCGGGACGAATGCGGCGTGTTCGGCGTCTATGCGCCCGAGCACGACGTCGCCCGGCTTGCCTACTTCGCGCTCTTTGCGCTTCAGCACCGTGGCCAGGAGTCGGCCGGGATCGCGACCTGTGAAAGCGGCCACATGACGACCCAGCGTGACCTCGGCCTGGTCTCCCAGGTCTTCGACGAGCGCTCACTGCGCGCGCTGACCGGCGAGATGGCGATCGCGCACGTCCGCTACTCGACGACCGGCGGGACCGGCTGGGAGAATGCTCAGCCTGTCTACCGACACGACCGCCGACCCGTGGCGCTCGCGCACAACGGCAACCTCATCAACGCGGTCGAGCTCTACAACGAGCTGCTCGAGCAGGGCATTCGGTTCCGCTCGACGTCGGACTCCGAGATCATCGCGGCGCTCATCTCCTGCCACCCGGCCGAGCGCATCGAGGACGCCGTCGCGGCCGTGATGAGACGCCTTCGCGGCGCCTATTCGACGGTCGTCATGACCGAGGACGCGGTCGTCGCGTTCCGCGACCCCGCGGGCGTGCGCCCGCTCTGCCTGGGGCGGCTCGAGGACCGTTTCGTCGTCGCCTCCGAAAGCTGCGCGCTCGACATCATCGGATCGGAGCTGATGAGGGAGGTCCAGCCCGGTGAGCTGATCTCGCTCAGCGAGCGCGGCCTCGAGACCCGGCAGGCGGTCGAGTCCGATCGTCCTGCGGGCTGCGTCTTCGAGCACATCTACTTCTCGCGGCCCGACTCGAAGCTCGAGGGCCGCACCCTGCAGTCGGCACGGGGCCGCATGGGCGAGATCCTGGCGCAGGAGGCCCCGGTGGACGCGGACCTCGTGATCTCCGTCCCGGACTCGGGCAACGCGGCCGCGAAGGGCTTTGCGCGCGCCTCCGGGATCCCGCAGGACGACGGCCTGATCAAGAACCGCTACGTCGCGCGAACCTTCATCCAGCCGGGACAGGAGCTGCGGCGCCACGGCCTGCGGATGAAGTTCAACCCGTTGCCCGACGTCGTGCGCGGGAAGCGCCTCGTGGTCGTGGACGACTCGATCGTGCGCGGCAACACGATGCGCCAGATCGTCCAGATGCTCCGCGAGGCGGGCGCAAAGGAGGTCCACCTGCGGATGTCCTCGCCGCCGATCCGGCACCCGTGCCACTACGGCATCGACATGCCGACCAGCGAAGAGATGATCGCCCACGGGCGAACGGTGGAGGACGTCGCCGAGATCGTCGGGGCAGACTCGCTTGCCTACCTGTCACTCGAGGGCGTCTACGAGGCGGTCGGCTCCGGGCGCGACACGCACTGCGACGCCTGCTTCACGGGCGATTACCCGCTCGAGGGCACCGAGCGCGCAAACGGCAAGCACGCCCTCGAAGAGCTCGCCGTCGTCAACACATAATGGCCGCCCGCGGGCAAGCCCGCGGCCGGGTCTCAGGCGGGACGACGTGAGCAAAAGGTTCCCGATTGCGGTTCTCGTGTCGGGCTCCGGCACCAACCTGCAGGCGATCCTCGACAAGGTTCATGGCAGGGACGGGATCGAGGTGGCGGCGGTCGCGAGCAGCAAACCTGCTGTGAAAGCCCTCGAGCGTGCCCGGGCGGCGGGTGTGGAGACCGGCGTGTTCGATGCCGGCGACTATCCCAGCCGCGGTGAGCGCGACGGCGCGATGGCCGCGTGGCTCAACAAGCGAGGCGTCGAGCTGGTCGTGCTCGCCGGGTTCATGGAGTTGCTCGACTCGGCGTTCCTGCGTGAGTTTCCGGCGCGCGTGATCAACGTCCATCCGGCGCTGCTGCCAGCCTTTCCCGGGGCCCACCCGGTCGAAGATCAACTCGAGTACGGCGTGAAGGTGGGTGGGGTCACGGTCCACTTCGTGGACGACGGCATGGATACAGGTCCGATCATCTTGCAACAGGCGGTTTCGCTTCCCTACACTCGGAGCAAGGAGGATGTCCTGACGGTCCTGCACGACGCAGAGCACCAGCTCCTTCCGCGCGCGATCCGGCTCATCGCGAGCGGCCGCGTGAGCTTCGACCAGCGCAATCCGCGACTGGTCCTCGTGGACGAGCCGGCGTTGGAGCACGATGGGCAACGGTAGGTCCGCCGCGGCGCTGCAGCCTCCGACCGAGCTGGGCGAGCTCAAGGTCGAGCGCGCCCTCCTGTCCGTCTTCGACAAGCGCGGCGTCGTCGACTTCGCGCGGGCGCTGAACGAGCTCGGCGTCGAGATCATCTCGACGGGCGGCACGGCCAGCGAGCTCGGCGAGGCGGGCGTCGAGACCACCCCGATCGAGACCTACACGGGCTTCCCGGAGATCCTCGACGGGCGTGTCAAGACGCTGCACCCGAGCATCTTCGCCGGGCTGCTGGCGGTGCGCTCGAGCGAGGAGCACCGGCTGACGCTCGCCGAGCACGGAATCGCGCCGATCGACCTGGTGGTCGTCAACCTCTATCCGTTCGAGCGCACGGCGGCTCGCCGCGGCGTCTCCGAGGAAGAGGTGATCGATCACATCGACATCGGCGGTCCCACGCTGATCCGGGCCGCCGCCAAGAACCACGCGTTCGTCGGGGTGGTCGTGCGGCCCGAGAGCTACGACGCCGTGATCGAGGAGCTTCAGGAGACGGGGGGCGTCCTTTCGGCACAGACGCGCGAGTCGCTCGCGACCGAGGCCTTCGGGGCCACCGCCCGCTACGACGCGGCGATCTCGCGCTGGTTCGCCGAGCGTGAGGAGGACTTTCCGAATCACTTCGTAGCGGCCTTCGAGAAGGTGCTGGACCTCTCCTACGGCGAGAACCCGCACCAGCGCGCGGCCTACTACGAGCAGGTCGGCATGCGCACGCATCTGCTCGCGCGCACGGTCAAGGTGCACGGCAAGGAGCTGTCGTTCAACAATCTGCTCGACCTCGATTCCGGGCGGCGGTTGCTGCGCGAGTTCGAGGTCCCGGCCTGCGCGATCGTCAAGCACAACAACCCGTGTGGGGTCGGCGTCGGCGAGACCGCGCTCGAAGCGTTCGAGCGAGCCCTCGCATGCGACCCGCAGAGCGCCTACGGCGGCGTCGTGATCTTCAACCGTGAGGTCGGGCACGACCTCGCGGCGAAGCTCAACGAGGGCTTCGTCGAGCTGATCTTCGCGCCTGGCTACGAGGGCGACGCAATCGAGGTCCTCCGCTCGAAGCCCCACGTCCGCATCATCGAGGACTCCGAGCGACGCAAGGCCACACCGGGGGAACGCGACCTTCGCAGGGTGTCCGGCGGGCTGCTGGTGCAGGATCCCGACGCGGATCTCGAGGATCGCTCGCACATGGAGGTCGTGACCGAGCGCAAGCCCACGGAGGAGGAGTGGGGCGAGCTGCAGTTCGCCTGGAAGACGTGCAAGCACGTGCGCTCCAACGCGATCGTGCTCGCGAAGGGCCTCGCCACGATCGGGATCGGCGCGGGCCAGATGAGTCGCGTGGACTCGGTACGACTCGCGATCGAGAAGGCGCGGGATAACCGTCCCGAGGCGCTCGCCGGCTCGGCGATGGCCTCCGATGCCTTCTTCCCGTTCGCCGACGGGGTCGAGGCGGCGATCGAAGCCGGCGTCGTGGCCGTGATCCAGCCGGGCGGCTCGCGGCGCGACCCCGAGGTGATCGCGGCCTGCGACCGCGCCGGCATCGCGATGGTCTTCACCGGCCGTCGCCACTTCCGCCACTGAGACAGCCTCCCTCGGCGGCATGTCCGCGGAAAACGTAGAGAAGATGCTTCCGCGACGGCAAGGTCGTCTGGGTCTACGACTGCGCCGGCGAGTCGGCGCGGCCGTAGGCAAGCATGGGCGCTAACTTTGAGCGGCGCCCGTAGCTCAGGGGTCAGAGCTCCGGACTTTTAATCCGGGAGTCGTCGGTTCGAATCCGACCGGGCGCATGGAGCAGGAACCCAGCTAAGGCGGGGTTTGTCTTCCTTGAGCCCGCTCCCGAGCCGTACCATCCGGTGCCTTGGTCTGGTCGGCCGGCTCGTCATCGACCAACATCGCCAGAACGATGTGCCGTCTTGCTACGGCAAGGAATTTTCGACGCAAGGGCGGCTCTCCGTTTTTGGAGAGAGGCTCGATTACCGCATCCATAATAGGCAGGAAGTCGCGTTCGGAGTTGTTGAGGAAGTCGGTTATCCGCTTGCGGTAGCCGTCACGGGGCAGCCGCAGAGACCCGACGATCCGGTGGCGGTCCGTTTCGATCACCACGTGCTCGACGTAATGCTCCATCGCTCCCAACATATCGGCGCGCCACCCCGTCCAGTTGAGTCTTGGCTGCTTGCCGAAGCCGAGTATCGGAGCCGCGAAGCCGATCGGGCGCATTGAAAAGGAGCCCGGTGTGGCGTAGTGTTTCCGGCCCGAGGAGGAGTCATGGCGATCCTCAGATCGAAGCTCGTGCTGCGGTCGTGCCTCGCCTTCAGCGTGCTTGGGCTCGTGGTGGTGAGTCAGGTGGCCAGGGCTTCCCATGTCCGGCCCCGGGGCGCGACGCCGATTCGGGTGTCGCTCGTGCCGGCCTATGCGCCGTGCATACCCGCCTCGTCGAACCGGACGCACGGCGAGGCGCTCGCGTTTGCGTCGTGCGCACCACCGGTGCAGGCCTCGAACTTCTTGACGGTGGGCTCGCCCGACGCCAACGGCGCCCGCGCGAACTCGATCGGGTTCATCGAACTCAGGGTCGTGCCCCACTCCTGCTGCCCGCCTCAGGACGTGGTGATCAAAACGAGCATCTCGGATGTGCGCTGCAGGGCCGGTACCGCCGCAAGCGTTTGCACCGGCGCGAATGCCGCGGGCGGCGCGGACTACTCGGGTGAGCTGCAGGGCAACGCGACCATCCGCATCACCGACCACAACAACGGCCCCAACATGGACGAGGCGGCCACCATGATCGACATCCCGTTTCCCATGAACATGTACTGCACGAACACGTCCGACACATCGATCGGCGGCTTCTGCACCGTCAACACGGCGCCCGTGGCGATCGTGCCCGAAACCTCCGAGCCCCCGCGCGCGGTCGTGGAGTTCACCCAGTTCCAGGTCTTCGACGGTGGCGCGGACGGCAGCCTCTCGACCCAGGACAGCACGCTCTTCGCGGTCCAGGGAGTCTTCATTCCGTAACGGCAGTCTCATGGCTTGACGGCGATCCGGCCGGAAGCCATCGGCATGAGCAGCAGCCGCTCGCCTCTCCGCTCCAAGAACTCGTCGACCGCCTGGCGGGCCCCCTGCCAGAAGCCGTAGTCGTCGATGATCACCACCCCGCCCGACGGGACCCGGTCGTACAGATGCTCGAGCTCGTGCTTCGTCGAGTCGTACCAGTCGGTATCGAGCCGCAGGATCGCGATCTCAGTGGGCGCCCCGCCCGGAACGGTCTCCTCGACCAGGCCCTGGTGGAAGTGGACTCGCTCCATGGGGTAGCCGACCTCCGTCATGCCGGACCGTACGTCCTCGAGGCTCGCAACAGCCCATATGTTGGACGTCTTCTCGCGGCTCTCGAGCAACTCGGATGCTGTCTTGCCGTCATAGCGCCGATCCTCCGCTGTCGGCTCGGGCATCCCCTCGAAGGTGTCGAACAGGTGCAGGTCACGGTCGGTGGCACCCAATGCGAGCAGGGTGTGCGCCACTGCCTGCATGCTCCCACCGCGCCATACGCCGCACTCCACGATCGCGCCCTGGATTTGCCGCTCGACGACGTACCGCGTCGCCACGATCAGCGCAAAGAGCTTCTCGTGTGCCGTCATGGTGCGGGGCCTCACCGTCCGGATGGTCTGCCGTGCCTCCTCGTCGTAGTGGCGCGGCAGACCGCGCTTCGGCGGCTTTGGGGGCCGCGGCGGCGGGGCGATCTTCTCGGGCTTGACGAGCTTGTAGCCCGTGGCCCTCGACAGTCCTGCGTTCACACGCTGCTTCCAATCCATCTGCGGCACGGTAGCGGGGCTTAGGCGCGCCGGTCAGGACAGTTTCAGGCTGGATGCGGACAATCGAGGTGTGAAGTCGTCTCGTAATCGGGCCGCCGTATGGTCCTTGAGCGTGGCCGCTGCCCTCGCCGCAGGCGCGTACGGCGGCTCGGACAAGGCTTCTTCGCCCAAGCCCAAGAACCCCGCTGCGCTTTCGGCTGAAGCGCAGTCTGCGGCCACGGGCGACACTCCGGGCAACCAGGTGTTCCCGGTATCCCGCAACCGCGCCGCCGGGTAATAGATCAAGCAGCTGTGAGAGCAGCGAGCGCAACCCGGCGGCGCGGGATACTTCAGGCACGGTGATCTCACCTCGGATTGCGATCGTCGAGGACGACGGCGACCTCCGGCGGGTGCTCGTGCAGAGCCTGCGGGAGGAGGACTTCGAGGTCCGCGCCTTTATGACGGGCGCCGAGTTGCTCGCCAGCGTCGACGCGCAGACGCCGGATGCCCTGGTCGTCGATATTGGCTTACCGGATGCGGACGGGCGAGATCTCTGTCAGGCGCTTCGCGCCCGCGGCGTTCAGGCCCCCGTGCTGTTCCTGACTGCCCGGGACGCCCTGCCGGACCGGCTGGCCGGATTCAGCTCCGGGGGGGACGATTACATGACAAAGCCGTTCGCCCTCGACGAGCTGATCGCGCGTCTCCATGCACTACTCCGGCGGGCCTCGCCGGATGTGCCTGAGGTGGGCGCCATGCGGCTCGACCCCGCAGCGCACGCAGTCTCGAGCGGCGGCAAGAGCGCGCGTCTCACGCCCACGGAGTTTCGCCTGCTGGCCGCGCTGGCCTCTCGGCCCGGCGAGGTCGTGCGCCGGCGCACGCTGATCCAAGCCGCCTGGCCGCACGGCGCGATTGTCCACGACAACACGCTCGACGCCTATCTGGCGAGGCTGCGCCGGAAGCTGCGTGAGCTCGAGGGCGCGCCCGAGATCTCCACCGTGCACGGCGTCGGCTACACGCTCAGCTGACGGGCGCCGTGCGCGGGCTGCAGACAAGGCTCGTGATGGCGGTGCTCGCGGTCGTGGTGGTCGCGTTCGCCGCCCTGCTGGGGGGCTTCAACCTGGTGCTCGCCAACCGGCTCTCTCACGACGCCGACGAAGTGCTCCAGGCACGCGCGCAGGCGGAGCTGGCCACACTGTCCACCAAGCACGGCCGACTCCTCGTCCACGAGACCCCCGAAAGCGCGGCCCTGGAAAGCGGAGCGTGGGTGTTCGCCGGCTCTCGTCTGATCGAAAAGCCACGGACGAAACCCGAGATCACTCGGGCGGCTGCTCAACTCGCCGATGGGCCGCGGCGACGGCTGGAGCTGCCGAAGGACGACATCCGACTCTATGCGGTTGATGTCGTCGCGGGGCGTAAGCGCCTCGGGACCGTGGTCGCGGGGGTCTCGCTCGTGCCGTATGAGCACACCGCGCACGTCGCCCTGAGCGCCTCGCTGATCACGCTCGGCGTGCTGCTCGTGATCGTCGCGCTGCTGGCGCGGTGGATCGTCGCGCTGGCACTGCGGCCCGTCGCCCGCATGACCGCGCAGGCGGCCGACTGGAGCGAACACGATCTCGACCGCCGGTTCAGCGCCGGAGAGCCACGCGACGAGCTGACGACGCTTGCCGCGACGCTGAACAGACTGCTCGGCCGGGTGGCCGCGAGCCTGAGACACGAGCAACGTTTCTCGTCCGAGATCTCCCACGAGCTGCGGACGCCGCTCGCCAAGATTCGCGCGGAGGCGGAGCTCGCCTTGCGCCAGCCGCGCAGCGACCAGAGCTACCGGGACGCGCTCCAGCGCGTCCTCGACGGCTCGGACCAGATGGAGCAGATCGTCGACACGCTGCTGGCGCTCGCACGCGAGGAGGGAGGCTCTCGCCGCGGCACCGCCGATGCACGGGAGGCGGCCTCCCGTGCCGTGGAGAGCTGCGCCGAGCTTGCGGCGTCACGGGGCGTCGAGATCGAGATCTCGAACACCGGGCTTCCGGTCCGCATCGCAACGGACCTCGATCTTGCCGAGCGGATCCTCATGCCGGTTGTCGAAAACGCGTGCCGGTACGGGGAAAGCCGCGTAACCGTGACCACGGAGGCGCGCGACGGAGAGGTCACGTACACCGTGGCCGACGACGGGCCCGGGGTGAGTGCAGCGCAGAGCGAACGGATCTTCGAGCCGGGAGTGCGAGGCGCCGCCGCGGAGGCGAACGGTGGTGTCGTCGGTGCCGGGCTGGGGCTCGCGCTTTCGCGGCGTCTCGCCCGAGCGGCACGAGGCGAGGTCGAGGCGCACCCAGGCGGGCACGGCGGCCGTTTCACCGTCAGGCTCCCAATCGGATGACCGTGCCACACGCAACGCGCTCGGCGGATGTTCACGTCGCTCGTGCTGCTGCCGATAAATCCCGATATCAGGCGATTTCCCAATCCCGCTTACGTGAACTCAGCCCCCGAACATGACGGCGAGTGCGGCTTCTCGTTGATCGAGCTGCTCGTCGTCATCCTGATCATCGGCATCCTCGCCGCGATCGCGATCCCGGCCTTCCTCAACCAGAGGGGCAAAGGCGACGATGCGGATGCCAAGTCCGTCGCGATCACGGCGGCGAAGGCGATGGAGACGTGCGCCACCGATCAGAACGGCTCCTACGCAGACTGCTCGATGGCATCCCTCCTGGACATCGAGTCGACCCTGCGCAACGCGGGCTCGCGCCTCGACATCACGCCCAACGCGAACAACTACCGCGTCGTCGTCACGTCCAAGCGCGACGCGAACGCGGTCGTCTTCACGCTGTCGCGGTC
>JBKOZI010000051.1:0-14282 GCA_046725795.1 Actinomycetota bacterium | reverse complement strand
GTGCCACTCCAATCGTGGCCGAGTTGACCTCCGTCAGACCCGACAGCGCCGAATTGCCCACCTCGAAACCTGGCGGAAGGCCGTCGAAGAGGTCGAGGCCCGCAGCGAGCAGAGCGGCCGCGGCACATGTTGCGGCCAGTCCGACGACGAGCGTGGCGATCGCGCGCCAGGCGAGGCGGCGGGCGGCGGCTCACGAGCGCGACACAGGCGGCGGCCACGGGGAGCGTGTCGGGGCTCACCGCCATCGCCCCGACGATCAGGATCGCGTTGACGTTGATCACTCCGAACGCCGCGATCACCCCCGCCACTACCATGAAGACGAAATAGCGCGCAACCGGCCGGGCGTTACGTGCCGCCTGCCCGAGCACCTCTGCCCAGATCAGGCTCGTGTCCGTGTGTCCGTGTGTGCTTGGGCCGATCTCGTCGAACCGGGCGAATGCGATGTCCTCACGGGTCACGCCGTGGCTCAGCAGGTAGTCGAGCACGTCGTCCGCTGACCCCGGGCTGATCTCCTCCGTGAGCAAGGCGTGTCCGTGCCGCACCCCGGGCGCAAGCGCCACATGCCTCGCCGCGGCGTCTTCCTCGAGCGTCTCGCCGACTTCGGTGATCGCTCGAGTTGCTCCGTAGACCCTCAGGTGGAGCACGCCCGGCCCTCAGAGCAATGCGATCGGGTTCAGCGGGGACCCCGTGCCGCCGACGACCCGCAGCGGCGCCGCCACGAACAGGAATTCCCACCGCTGCGCGGCCTCGCACAGCGCAACAAGATCCTCGAACTGGAGGTAGTCGAACAGGTGCACGCCCATCGCGTTCAGCGCGAGCACGTGGATCGGGAAGTCGATCCCTTCGGTTGTGCTCGGAGCGGTGTCGTTGTTGCCGTCCGACCCGAGCGCCGCAACCGATCGCTCCGCGAGGAAGGACGCGGTCGTGGGATGCATGCCCGACTTGGCGCTGGCCGTGTCCCAGGGCGGCAGCTCGGCCTGGCGGCGCGCGTGGCCGGTGCGGATGAGAAGAATGTCCCCGGGGCCGACGCTGACGCCCTGTTCCCGCTCGGCCTCCTCGAGGTCGGCCGGGAAGACGTGCTCGCCCGGCTCGAGCCACGGGACACCGCGCAGGCGCGGGATGTCGAGCAGCACTCCCCGCCCGATCAGGCCGTCCTCGAGAATGTCGATCGCCCCGGACTCTGCGCCCTTCGAGGTCACGGAGGCATCCGGGTGGCCGCCGTACAGACGGCCCTCGAAGACGACGTGAGAGAAAGCGTCGACGTGACTGTGACCTTCGTTGTGGTAGTCGCCGCCGATGTAGTCCTTGGCGAACCGAGCGCTCCCGGACCCGATGTCGACATCCGGCATCATCGTCATGTGGTGGTCGATGGGGCTGGGGTTGTCGACCCGCCGCTCCGTGTCGAGCGGCTGGCTGAGGGTGACCGTGACGCCGCTGCTAACCAGCCTGGTGGCAGCCGCGACGCGCTCCGGGGTGAGGTAATTGAGTGCGCCTCGATCTGCTTGCCCGCCCCAGCGATCCCAGTTACAAACCGTCTGAAAGAGCACACGGAACTCGCTCGCCGTCATGTCGGCTGCGGCCGTCGCGCTCACCCGCCCGGGCTTTCGGTCTCGCCCTCGAGCAGCATGCTTCGCTGGGTGAGTGTGTACAGCAGAGCGAGGGCCGGCAGCACGAGCACGACCGCCGCGCCGAACACGATCAGCAGACCCGTGAGAGTCGCGCTCGGAGCGGCGCCTTCGGAGATCGTCAACTGCTCGGGAAGCAGATAGGGGAACTGAGCGATGCCCCAGCCCCAGACCACCCCGACCACGGCCCCGACGGCGAGTACCCGGGCACCACGACGCGCGCCGCGGACGAGCAGCGCGATGACCCCCAGTCCGCAGACCGCTGACAGGATCATCAGCGGAAGGGCCTGATCGGTGAGGCGGTCGTAGACGTAGCGCGCGTCGTCTCGCAGGACGAACACCCCCGCCACCGCGATCGCACCTGCAGCGAGCGCCGCGGCGAGCGCGCGCACCGCGAAGTAGCGCTCCAGCGCGAAGTCCCCGAAGCGGCGGGCATCGCTGACCAGAAAGACCGCGGACAGGTAGGCGCCGGTCGCGACGAACAGCGCGCCGACGAGCAGTGAGAGCGGGTTCAGCCAGCTCGTGACCGGATCGCCGGTCGCGTTCCCCACCGGCACTCGTCCGGATGCGACACCACCGACGACCGACCCCATGAAGAAGGGTGTGAGCACGGACGAGACGGCGAACAGGTACTCCGAGACGCGCCGTCCGCCGACCCTCGGCGCAAGCTTCTGGAACGCGAATCCCGAGCCCCGCAGGACGATCCCGAGAGCGGCAAGGCTGAGCGGGATGAACAGCGTCGACATGATCGATCCGAAGGCCTCCGAGAATGCCGTCCAGAGCACCACCAGCACGAAGATCAGCCACACGTGGTTGGCCTCCCAGACCGGTCCGATCGCCCAGATGATCAGCGCGCGCGGCTGCCGACCACGCTCCCCGCCAGCCAGCAGCGCCCAGAACCCCGCCCCGAAGTTCGCCCCGCCGAACACGGCATACAGCGTCACCCCGACCCAGAGAATCGCCGCGACCGCGTCCGCCTTGCTCAACTCGCCTCCACCGCATCGGGCGTGCTCGGGCGGGGTCCGTATGGAACTTCGGGCTCCGGGGCGCCCTCGTCTCGCCAGCGTTTCGACATCGCACGCAGCACCACCACCGTGGCGATTCCCAGCATGATGTAGAGGAGCACGACCGCGGCTAAGGTGATCGAGACCCCGCTCGCGTCCGTAACCGCGTCCTCGGTCCGCATCACCTCGTAGACGATCCAGGGCTGGCGGCCCACCTCGGTCACGATCCAGCCGGACTCGAGCGCCACGATCGCCGCCACCCCGGAGACAGCCGTCGCCCGCAGGAACCATGGAGTCGCCGGGATGTCGCGCTTCCGCCACCACGCGATCCCGAACCAGAGCCCCAGTCCGATCAGCACCGTGCAGATGCCGACCATCGCGTCGAAGGCCCAGTGGAGCAGCGTGTTCGCCGGCGGGCGATCGTCGGGCGCCACCGAGTCGAGCCCAGTGACCTCGGTGTTGGTGCTCCAGCCGACCAGAAACGAATCGAGTCCGGGGATCCCGATCCCGCCCTTGACGCCGTCCGAGGTGCAGCGGCCGCCGATGTACTCCGTCACGTCCCTCGACGTCTTCTGCACGCATTCCATAGCCGCAAACTTGATCGGCTGGTCGTCGGCGATCGACCGCGCGGCGGTGTCGCCCACGGCGAACTGGACCGGCGTCGCGATCGACGCGACCGTCAGCGGAATGAGGAGACCAAGGCGGTGATGCCGGTCGCGCCGACCTCTCAGCATCCCCACCGCGTACACCGACGCGACCAGGAAGCCCGTGACGAGGTAAGCCGCCAGGATCATGTGTGGCACTTCGTAGGGGACCGCGGGATTGAGGATCACCTTCCACGGATCGACGTCCGTCACCTCGCCGTTGGCGCCCAGCGTGTATCCCTGCGGCTGGTTCATCCATGAGTTCACGGCGACTACCGAGAAAGCGCCGCCTAGTCCGGCGATCACGACCGGCACCCCGGTCCAGAAGTGCGCCCACCCGGAGAGCCGCTTCCAGCCGAATATGTAGATCGCGATGAAGATCGCCTCGAGGAAGAAGAAGATGCCCTCGACCGCGAACAGGACGCCGAACACCTCGCCGAAGCGGCTGGTGAACTCGGGCCAGAGAAGGCCGAACTCGAAAGACAGAACGGTGCCCGTGACGGCGCCCACCGCGAACGTCACGGCCGCCACCTTCGACCACCGTTCCGCCAGCCGAAGGGCATCGGGATCGTCCTTGCGCAGCCCGCGGTAGTTGGCGATCAGCATAATCGCCGGGAAGGCGACGCCCAGCGAGGCCAGGATGATGTGAAAGCCCAGCGTCAGCGCCATCTGCGTGCGCGCCTGCGTGAGCTCCGCGGCGAGAGGAAAGCTCAGCAGGTCCATGTGTCAGGTCGAGCTTGGGACGGCGGGGTGGCCCGCATCGACCTCCGCGGGCTCGGAACTGCCGTTCTCGCTCCAATCGATCTGCATGGCGGTTTCGCGGTCGAGCACCTGGGGGCCGCGCGTGCTCGAGAGATATGCCCAACCCCAGTCGATCAAGGCGGCCACACGGGTGCGGATGCCGGTCATCAGCATCGCGTGCACACCCAGCCAGGCAACGAAGGCAATCGGTCCGTGCACCTCCCTGCGCTTTTTTCCCATCGCCGCGATCGCGGCACCCCCGCCGAGCCCGCTCCGGCCGATCATCGCCATGATCCCCTTGTCCCGGTACCGAAAGGATTCTTTGGGGCGACCGGAAAAGTCCGCGAGCAGGTTCTCGGCAGCGCAAACGCCGCTCTGGAGAGCCACGGAGCCGAGCTGCGGCAACGGCTCTCCGTCAGCGTCCTTGATGTTGGCGACGTCTCCCACCGCGTAGAACCGCGGGAAGCCCTCGACCGTCAAGTCCGGCTGGACGTCGATGCGCCCGCCTGCCCCCTGTGCAAGCCCGGTCGTGGAGGCAACCGAGGGCGCCTTGATGCCTCCGCCCCAGATCACACAGCGAGTCGCGATCGTGGTGCCGTCCTCCAGCGTTACGTGCCCGGGAGCGATCTCCGTGACCTTGGTGTCCAAATGAAGCTTCACACCCTTACCCTCGAGTACCTTCGCGGCGTAACCGTGCGCGCGCTCCGAGAACGCTGCGAGCAGTGTGTGGCCGAGGTCGACGACGTGCACCTCGGCTTTCGCGATCGCGATGTCGCGGTACTCCACGGCCATCGTCTGGTTGATCATGTCGGCGAGCGCACCGGCCGTCTCAACACCGGTCGGACCCCCGCCGACCACGACGAAGTTGAGCGCGCCCCGTTCGATCAGCCTGGGGTCGCGATCGGCGTGCTCGAACACCGCGATGATTCGCGAGCGCAGTTGCTGGGCGTCTCGCAGCGAGTAGAGCGGGTAGGAGTAGAGGTCGGCGCCCGGGGTCCCGAAGAAGTTTGGTTGAGAGCCCGCTGCCAGGACGACCGCGTCGCCGTTCCAGGTCTCGCCGCCGGTCCCGGTGACGGTACACGTCTGCGGGTCGATCGACGCGACCTCGGCCAGCTTCACGTCGACATTCGGGTGATTGCGGAAGAGCGCACGTATCGAGAAGGCGATATTCGTCCCGGAGAGCTGGGAAGTCGCCACCTGGTACAGCAGGGGCTGAAACTGCTGGTAGTTGTTGCGGTCGAGCAGCGTTACGCGCACGCCCTGCTGCCCCGCCAGCTTCCGTGCGCAGCCGAGCCCGGCGAAGCCGCCGCCCACGACGATCACGTGTGGACGTTGATCCGCAGCGCTCACACGTGGCTCGCTTCGCTCCGTTTCACGGCCATCCGTTCCAGCAGGTGATCGCCGACGCGCACTGCGTTGGCCATCGCGGTCAGCGCCGGGTTCACCGCGCCGATGCTCGGAAAGAAGCTGGTGTCGACCACGTACAGGTTGTCGACCTCGTGCGCGCGGCAGTCGGTGTTCAGCACGGACGAATCCGGATCCGACCCGAACCGGCATGTGCCGGCCTGGTGGCCGCAGCCGGCGACCGGAATCTCGGTCTTCGCATAGGCGAAGCGGTGGATCAAGTGATCGGAGTTCATGTCGAGGTGTCCCAGCATCGACTTGAGCTTCGCGTATAGCTGCTTCTTGGGCACTTCGTTGCTCGGCGTGTAGCTCAGCTTGATGTTGCCGTTGCGATCAACGGTCACGCGATTGTCCGGTCGCGGCAGATCCTCGGTCGAGAGCCAGAAGTCGATCGCGTGTCGCGCCATCCGCTCCAGCGTCCAATGCGGCGCGAGCTTCGTCTCCCGCGGCTTCTCACCGCGGAACATCGGGGGCTGAGACTTCCCGACCATCTGGATGTTGCCGAGCGGATACTGGGCGTCGTCGCTCCCGAAATAGAAGTCGTTCAGCCCGAGGGTCTTTTGGAACACGGTTGGGTTCTCTTCCCTGGAGAGCGCGAGCACGGCCTGGCTGTTGTGGAACGTGTAGTTGCGCCCGACCTGGTCGGATCCGTTCGCGAGGCCCTTCGGGTGTTTGTCGTTGGCGGACATGAGCAGCAGCTTCGCCGAGTTGGCCGCGCCGCACGAGACCACCACGAGGTCCGCCGAGAACGTCCGGCGACGACCCCCGTTGTCGACCACGACCTCGGTGACAGCGGTACCGGCTGGATTCGTGTGCAGTGCCTGGACTGTCGCGTTCGTCAGCAACGTGACGTTGTCGTGCTCGAGGGCCGGTCGCACGCCCAGCACCTCGGCGTCGGACTTCGCGTGCACCAGGCATGGGAAGCCGTCACAGTCGGGACAGCGAACGCACGTGCTGAAGGGCATGTTGCCCTCGTCGAGCATGATCCCGCAGGGAGCGTGGAAGGGATGGTGCCCCGCGGCGGCGAGATCGTCCGAGAGCTGCTGGATCCGCGGTTCGTGCGAGACCGCAGGGAACGGATACGGACCGCTCGCGGGCGGCTCGGTCGGGTCCTCGGCCCGCGCCCCGTGCACCTGGTAGAGCTCCTCGGCAAGCGTGTAGTAGGGCTCCATCTCGTCGTAGCCGATCGGCCAGGCGGGCGAGATGCCGTCGTGGTGGTGCAGCTCGCCGAAGTCCTCCTCGCGCAGGCGGTAGAGCGCGGCGCCGTAGAGCTTCGTGGAGCCTCCCACGAAATAGTGCACCTGGGGCTGGAAGGGCTTTCCGCGGGAGTCGTACCAGGTGTCCGGCGAGATGTAGCGGTTGTCGACGAACACGTCCTGGGCGAGCCAATTCTGGGGCTCGCGCGTGAGCCAGTCGCCCCGCTCGAGCAGAAGGATCCGCTTTCCGGAGGGAGCCAGATGCCGGACGAGCGTGCCGCCCCCGGCGCCGCTCCCGATCACGATCACGTCGTATTCGCTCATCAGGTGAGCGCCGCGAGCTCTTCGGCGACGATGATCCGTGCCGCCGCCTCGATCAGGGCGAGGTGCGAGAACGCCTGCGGGAAGTTGCCGAGGTGACGGCCCGTACTGGTGTCGAACTCCTCGGCGTAGAGGCCCAGCGGCGAGGAGACGCTCAGGAGGCGCTCCATCAGATCGCGAGCGCGCTGCTGCTCGCCGACGATCGCGAGGGCCGACACGAGCCAGAAGGAGCAGATGAGGAAGCTCCCCTCCTTGCCCGACAGGCCGTCGTCGGTCTCGCCGGTGCGATAGCGCAGCACGAAGCCGTCCTCGGTCAGATCGTCGGCGATCGCAAGGACGCTATCCCGCAGGCGTTCGTCGTCTCCCGGGAGGAACCCGAAGATCGCGGCCAGCAGCGTCGACGCGTCGAGTGCGTCGGTCTCGTAGTGCTGGCGCAGCACGCCGTCCTTCAGGCCGTGCGCCAGGATGTCCTCCTTGATCTCGTCCGCGGTGGCCTGCCAGGACTCGTTCTGCTTCGCGTCACCGCGCCTGTGGGCCAGCCTCGCGGCCCGATCCATGGCGACCCAGCACATCAGCTTGGAAGAGGTGTAGTGCTGCGGCTTGCCGCGCGCCTCCCAGATCCCCTGGTCGGGCTCGCGCCACACGTTCGTCGCGCATTCCGCCTGCGACTGTACGATCGGCCAGAGCCGTCGAGGTAGGCGCTCGCTGCGTCGGGTGTGGAGCAGGATCGAGTCCAGCACTGCCCCGAACACGTCGTTCTGGCGCTGGTCGAAAGCCCCGTTTCCGATTCGCACGGGGCGCGCTCCCGCGTAGCCCGAGAGGTCGTCGCGCGTGGACTCGGTGAGGTCGCGGCGGCCGTCGATCCCGTACATGACCTGGAGCCCGCCGTCCTCGTTGGCCTCCAGGTCGGCGACGAACTGCATGAACTCGTCCGCCTCCCAGTCGAGGTTGAGGAAATGCAGCGCCTGGAGGGTGAAGGTGGAGTCGCGTATCCACGTGAAGCGGTAGTCCCAGTTGCGCTCGCCGCCCGGGGTCTCGGGCAGAGACGTCGTGAGCGCCGCAACGGTGGCGCCGGTCGGCATGTACGTGAGTCCTTTGATCGTCAGCGCAGAGCGCAGAATCGTGTCCCGCCAGCGGTGGTCGGGCAGGCGGGCCCTTCCGAGCCACGAGCGCCAGAATCGCGTGGTCGCTGCGAGGCGCGCGTGGGCCTCGTCGACGTCCATCGGCACGGCCAGCTCCTCGGCCCACGAGAGGGCACAATAGATCTGGTCGCCCTGCTTCATGACGTGCCGGGCCCTCACGCGGTCCCCCTCTATCCCGAGTGCCATGTCGGTCTGCAGCCTGATCGTCTGGCTCGCGCCTGTCGCATCGGCGGTGTGGCGGTCCCCGTCGACCAGCGTCCACTCGGCCGGCACGCGGCCGTAATCGAACACCGGCTCGCAGATCAGCTCGACCTCGACGTGGCCGTCGAGACACAGGACCGTGCGCACCAGCATGTGATCGCCGTCATCGTCGGCGGGCGGCCGGGTGTGCGGCGTGATCTCGTCTTCGCCGTGCCGCGGACCCATCGTGAGGGCGTCGCGAACCATGATCCAGCCCGTAGGCGTCTTCCAGGTCGTCAGCAGGATGTTCGTGCCCGGCTCGTAGTACACCCCGGAGGGGTGGTTGATCCCGAACGGCCCGAGCCGGAAGGAACCCGCCTCGCGGTCCAGCAAGGTGCCGAACACGCTCGGCGAGTCGAAGCGCGGCACGCACAGCCAGTCGATCGCCCCGTCGGGAGCCACCAGCGCGCCCGTGTGGCAGTTGGACAGGAAGGCGTAGTTTGCGATCGGCGGGAAGGGGGACGGGGCGGCTGCGCTCTGCTCGCGAGGCTCGGTGCGCGCCGGAGCCGGCGCCTTCACGTCGCTCGCGCCATCGCGTGCCGCCGGCTCCTTGCGCTTTGGCTTGGTAGTCGTCATGAGGCGATCCAGGGGCCGCGCCAGCCGCCGTGGTGGGACACGAGCTTGTCCGCAGCCTCGGGCCCCCACGAGCCCTTTGCGTACTCGTGAACGGGTGGAGGCGCATCGAGCAGCGGTTGAAGCACACGCCAGGTCTGCTCCACGCCGTCCTGCCTGGTGAAGCGCCGGCTGTCGCCCTGCATCGCGGCGAGCAGGAGCACCTCGTAGGGCGTCGGGCCCTCGCCGCCCTCCTCCGCGAACTCCATGTCGAGGTTGATTTGCTCGGGATCCATTGCCTCGCCGCGCTGTGCTTCCACCAGCAGCCTGATGCCGGTCGAGGGGTCGAGCCTGACGATGAGCTGGTCGGGGTCCGGTCGCCCGCGCCCCGAGCTGAAAGCCAGCCGCGGTGGTTCCTGGAAAACGATCCGAAGCTCGGTCTGCAGGGCCGGCAGTCGCTTGCCCGTGCGAATGAAGAACGGCACGCCCGACCAGCGCCAGTTGTCTATCTCCAAACGGAGAGCCGCGTATGTCTCCGTGGTCGAGTCGTCGGCACATCCGTCGATCGCGCGGTAGCCGTCGTACTGCCCGCGCACATAGTGGGCCGGATCGGCCGCGCGCATGGACCTGAAGACAGCGACCATCGCATCCTTCAGCGTGTCCGGGTCGCTCGCGGCGGGAGGCTCCATCGCGGTCGCCGCCACCACCTGCATCAGGTGGTTGACGACCACGTCCCGCAGGGCACCGACGGGATCGTAGAAATGCCCACGGTCCTCCACTCCGAAGTCCTCAGCCATCGTGATCTGCACGCAGGCGACGGAGTTCCGGTTCCAGACGGGCTCGAACATCGTGTTCGCGAACCGCAGGTAGAGGATCTCGGCCAGGCCCATCTTCCCGAGGAAGTGGTCGATCCGGTAGAGCTGGGGCTCCTCGATGTAGCTGTGGATCTCGCCGGCGAGCGCGCGGGCCGACTCGAGATCGTGGCCGAATGGCTTCTCCACGACGACGCGCGCGTTCTCGGTCAATCCGGCTTCGGAGAGCCCCTTGATCACGGCGCCGAAGAGGAAGGGCGGGATTTCCAGATAGAAGACCGGGTGTTGCGCATTCTTGATCGCGGCTGCCACACGCTGAAACGTGCCCGCGTCCGCGAAGTCGCCTGACACGTATGAGAGCCGCGCCGCGAAGCGGCCGAACACCTCGTCGTCCACGGACTCGCCGCAGGCCTCGATCGACTCCCGGGCCCGCTTCCGTAGGTCCTCGGCTGACCAGTCGTCGACGGCCACGCCCACGATCGGGCAGCTCAAGAGGCCTCGCGCCTCGAGCCTATAGAGCGAATGGAAGGTCATCACCTTCGCGAGGTCGCCCGTGATGCCAAAGACGACCAGCACGTCGGCGGGCTGCTGGTCGGTCTGCTTGTGCTTGTCCGCAGTCCGAGTTTCTGGCTCGACTACCGTGGCCATCTCGTACGCCCCCTGCGCAGTTGTCCGGGCACTGCCATGAAACAAGGAACCGGACTCGGTCTGCATCACCCAAACTGGGTGAGTTTCGAAGTACGGTGTCGCACCCGCCGATCAGAGGTCCTTGAGCGAACGGAAGACAGACTCCAGGCTTGCCGCTGCCCGCGCCGCCGGCGCGGAGCGGCTGACGAGACTGGAGGACGCTGCGGATTCGTCCGACCGGCTGCGCCCGCTGCTGGTGATCGCTCACCGCGCCGGCCGTCACGAGCTGATCGACCGGGGCGCTGCTCTCACGTACTACTCCGTGCTGTCGCTCATCCCCGCCCTCCTCGTCCTGTTCGCCGTGATCGGGCTGTTCGGCGACCAGGGCACCGTGGACGAGGTGATCTCGATCATCGACGACGTCGGCCCGAATGCGAGTGACGAGGCAGCACGCCAGCCACTCGAGTCGCTGATCCGCGAGGACGCCGAGTCAGGCACCCTGCTCGGCGTGGGATTGCTCGCGATCCTGTGGACCGCTTCGGCCTACGTTGGTTGCTTTTTCCGGGCGTCGGCGACAATCTGGGGAACCGAACGGCGTCCCGCCTGGCGCGCGTGGCCGCTTCGCCTGGCACTGACCGTGGCGTTCCTGCTGCTGCTGGCGACCGCGTTGCTCCTGATCGTCCTGACCGGGACGCTTGCGAAATCGGTCGGCGATGCGCTGGGGATCGGCCAGGAAGTGCTCGACTTCTACTCCTTCCTGAAGTGGCCCGCACTGCTGGTGGTGGTGACTCTGCTCGTTGCGATTCTCTATCGAGCTTCTCCGAGCAAGGAGCGCTCCGCGACGAGATGGCGCGTGCTGACGCCCGGAGGAGCGGTAGCAGTGGTCGCGTGGATCGTGGTCTCGGTCGCCTTCGAGATCTACGTGAACGCCTTCGCCACTTACGACAGCACGTACGGCAGCCTCGGCACCACGATCGCAGGCCTGGTTTGGCTTTGGCTCACCAACCTCACCCTCCTGATGGGCGTCGAGCTCGATGCCGCGCTCGAGTTCCGGAGCGCGAAGGACGCGCGGGCGCCTACCGGCTCGCCTCCGGCGCCTCCGCCCTGAGAGCCTCCATCCGCGCCATCCGGGACGCCATCACCTCGCTATCGAACTCGTATTACGCGAGCGCCTTTTGCTTGATCGCCTCGAACTCGGCCTGGGTGATCGCACCGGCGTCGAGGAGCTGCTTCGCACGCTTGATCTCTGCCGCGGGCCCCCCGCCGTCGGCGGCATCCCGCACGTAGTCGTCGAATTGAGCCTGTGCGGCGCGTTGATCATCGGCCCTGCGTTGGGCCATCTCCTTGCCATGGGCGATCAGGTAGATGAACACGCCCAGGTACGGAAGCACGATCAGCAGCACCGTCCACCCCGCCTTTCCCCACCCGGAGAGGTCGTGCCGGCGAAAGACGTCGACGAAGACCGTGATCAAGAGCCACACCCAGATCACGAACGCGAAGAAGACGACCATCGACCACAAAACGTCCAGAAACGGATAGTCCGCTGCAACTACCACCTGTTCCCCTTTCCCGATGCTTGACGGGCGCCACGCTACAACAGCCCGTCGCGCTCGACGTCACCCGATCTGGGTGAGGGCTCAGGGTCGAGGCCCGAAGCCCCCGAACAGCGAAAACGGGTTGCCGCTCGCGACCTCCCACCCCATCGTCGCGCTCGCCTCCGCCTTGACACTCGCGCCCGGAGGCGCCTCGGCGCGCAGCCGCTCGGCAAGCGCCTGGGCATCGTCGTCCGTTGCGGTGCCGATGAGTACGTACTTCCAGCGTCTCACGATCGGCGTGATGCCCTCGGCCTCGAGTCGCTCGGCGAAATCAACGGCGTCCTTGTGGGAGGGCAGATCCACGCGCACCTCCCACTCGGCGTAGCCGGACGCCTCCGCTTCCTCCGCCTGTTGCTTCTCCCAGCGGGCGTGTTCGGCCTCCCTCTCTTCTGCCGTCCCAGGCAGGGGTTTCGCTGCATCCTCCCAGCGCTCCTCGGCGGGGTGCCAGCGAAGCACCGGCGACACGCCGGCGCGGATCTCATCCTCGGCAAGCACCTGCTGGACAGTCTGCTGTGCGGCCTCCGCCTGCTCTCGAGTGGCGGTGTAGAGAAAGACGTGCGGACCGTCGCGCGTGACGAGCACTCCGTCACCAAGCTGCTCCCGCACCTCCCTTTCGAACTGACGCTCGCCGAGACGCCGCCCGAAGTGAAGCCCGTGCCCCTCCTCTTCGAACTCGACCACGATCCGGAAGTCATCTGCCATGGGTGCATTCTTCCAGGAAGGGGAATGCCGTCGCGATGAGTGGTGCTCGGCGGTGCTCTACATCGTCCTGCTAGTCACGCGGCGTCGCAACGATCAGGAAGGGCCACTGGGTCATGTTCATACTCGGCCTCTTCCTCCCGGTGTTCTGGGTGATCGGTGCGCTAATGGCGCCCACCATGGCGGCACAGTCACGCCACGCCTAGCTCAGCCGAGCAGGTTCACAGCACCCCTGGCCGTGAGGTAGATCCCGACGGCAGCGGATAACGCCGCCACGATCACCCGATCATGATTCCGCGTCCAGACGTTGGCCGCCCCGAGGCCGTCGCGGGTGGCGGCCGGCCGCATCAAGAAGAACAAGAGCGACGCGATCGGAATGCTCCACCAGATCGCGTTGAAGACGGTGACGTCGACGATCGCAACTCCCAGCTGGGGCCCCTCCGCCGAGATCTGGTTCAGCCCGACCAGGTAAAGGAGACCGGGAAGGTGCGTGGCGATGCCGGCGGCGGCCGCAACCGCAAGCGAAGGATTGCGAAGGCGTCTCGAGAGCACGGACTCGCCCCGTTCCGCTTGCTCGCGCGACCGTCGTTGCACCCGGCCCAGTGCAACGCCCAGGGCGAGCCCCAGTGCGGCAACCCCAGCCACGAGATTGACGATCGCGTCGAACGTCGACGTGCCGTGTCTGATGTGCGCGCCGTGGATGAGACCGGCCACGAGTATGCCGGTTGCCATGCTGAATCCAACGCCGGCGAGGATGAAAGCGGTCAGCAGTCGACGCGGCTCCTTGGTCGCCAGGAGCGCGTAGACGGCCGCGAGGCTGGTCGGGCGCAGCGCGTTCGCCAGCGCCAGGATGATGATCTCGATGTTCACGTGCCGACCCCATCCCTATGGCAACCCCTTACGTCACGGTGGCCGTCGCGATGTTGCACGAGCAGAATTCGAGCTTGAGCTACAGCAAGCTGCGCTCGCTGATCAAGGACCACGTCGTGCCGAGCCCGGCGTTGGCGGGAAATACGGTCACGGGCGGGCAGCTCGACGTCGCCGCAGCGCTAGCGGCGGCTCAGTAACGCTCGGCGCCCACGTCCGCAAGGCCTTCCCCAACAGCCCAGAGGGCGGCCTGGGTGCGCGATGTCAGGCCGAGCTTGCGCAGGATGTTCGACACGTGGGTCCGAGCCGTCCGCTCGGTGATGCCCAGCTCTGCGGCGATGCTTTTGTTCGGCTTGCCCGCGCCCACGAGTCGGAGGACTTCAACTTCACGGGACGTGAGCTCCGCCGCGAGGTGCCCGCGTGGCCCTGAGCCAAGTGAGGACATCAGGCGCCGGGCGAGGGCGGGATCGAGCTGGAGCTCGCCCCGATGAGCGGCCCGCACGGCCGCTGCGACCTCGTCGGCTTCGGCGTCCTTTAGAAGGTACCCGGAAGCGCCTGCTGCGAGGGCCGCGGTCACCCGCTGCTCCTCGCCGAACGATGTGAGCGCCACGACCTCCACGTCGTCGTAGCGTGCGCGGATCCGGCGGGTCGACTCGATCCCGTCGAGCGGCTGCATCTCGAGGTCCATTACGACGACGTGGGGTCGGCGGCCCTCGGAGTCCAGCCGCGCGAGCAATTCGAGCGCTTGCCCTCCGCCGTTCGCATCACCGACGACCTCTAGGTCGGGTTCGCTGTCGAGGAACGCCAATAGTC
>JBKOZI010000050.1:0-8351 GCA_046725795.1 Actinomycetota bacterium | reverse complement strand
GAGCAACGTCGAGCTCTTCTTCCGCTCGATCACCGAAATGCGCGGGCCGACCGAGGAAGAGCTCCTTCCATTCCGCGAATCCGCCCGGTCGCGTGCCGAATAGGGACTGCCGCTCGAGGACCTGCTCCACGCCTACAGGCTGGGTGGAAGACTCGGCTGGCAGGCCCTGCTCGCGGCGGCACGCCCGGACGAGTACCCCGCCCTGCTGGCGGCTGCGGAGCTCCTCATGCGTTACATCGACAGCGTCTCGGCAGCCGTTGCTCAGACCTATCTGGACGAACACCAGCACCTCGTCTCCGAGGAGGAGCGTCGCCAAAGAGCGCTCCTCGATGCGCTCGTCCATCCGGAGCGTGAGGTGCCGGCGCTGCGCGACCTGGCCGAGCGTGTCGGGTTCCCGCTCGCCGAGCGCTACCGGCCGTTCGCCAAGTCGCTCCCGGGCGCCCCGACGCATGCGCACTCGCAGCTCGCGTCGGAGCTGCGTGCGCGAGGAGTGCTTGCGCTCACGGAGGGCGACCGCGTGACCGGGCTTGCGACCGAAGACGCCGAAGCAGCGGTGTTCGGCCGCCCCCATGGCCTGTTCGCGCTGGGGAGGCCGGCGGAGCGTGCAGAGCTGGCCGTCGCGCTCGACGACATGCGGCTGCTCCTCGGCGTTGCCAGGCGTGAGGGAATCGAGGGCGAGATCGAGGTGGACGGGTTCCTGCTCGAGCTGCTGCTCGCTCGTTCGCCCGACCTCGCGGCCAGGCTCGCCGAGCGCGTGCTCGGGCCGCTCGAGGCGTACGCCGAACGGCGCAGCTCCGGTCTGCTCGAAACGCTCGAGGCGTTTCTAGCATGCGAGCTCGACCGGCGGCGGACCGCGCAGCGACTTCACGTCCATCCAAACACCCTCGACTATCGACTGCGGCGGATCGCAGAGCTGACCGGCCTCGAACCGGGGCGGCCGCGCGACCTCGTCCTGCTCGAGCTGGCGCTGGCCCGGCGCAAGCTCACGCTCGGCCGACTGCGTGGCTGACACGGCGCTCGCTGCAAGCTCGGTCAAGACACGTCTTGCTCGGACAGCCCCAGGGCGTCGAAGGCCTCCCGCTTGGTCGCGAAGACCTGAAAGCGCGTCGCCTTTCCCTCGCGGATCGTCCAGATGTGCACGACCCGGTTCTCGACCCTGATTCCGCTGGCACGGCCGTGACTTGCCGTGAAGATCGTCACGATCAGGCGCTCGCCGAGGTCGATGAACTCCTCCGGCGTCACCTCGATGTCCTCGAAGACCTCCGTGAGCCCGCTCAGGTTCTCCAGGAACCCGGCATGGCCATGCAGCAGCTCCGGCAGGTCTGGGCGACCCGTGTGAATCTCGACCGAGATGTCTCGGTCGATGATCTGCAGGACGCTCTCGAGATCTCCTCTTGCGAGCGCTTCGTAGCCCCGACGAGCCAGGCTCACGTTGTCCTGATTCGTCGGCCTACAGCCCCTTGACGTGCGCGAGGAGGAGCGCGCCTCTCTGTGGGCGAGGCTGGCCGAACACAAACGACGATGCTACAGGCGACGGGCGCTGAGGGCCTTCCGTAGTCTCAGCGCCCCTGCCCTCCGAATCCACAAGTACAACGCCCCCGGCCAAGATAGGACACGTCGCTTGATCCTTCACTAACCAAGACGCAGCCCTTCGCAAAAACTTGCGGCTCAATTTCCGGGTGCTCGAGGCCGGCTCCATATAGGGTCGCGCGATGCGGCCGGACCCCGATCACAGCGAGGCGGTCGAACACATACGGGCGGCGGACCCGGTGATGGCGGACATCATCGACCGGGTTGGACCCTGCATGCTCGGCGCCCGGACCGACCGGGGCGGACCGGCCCACGACCACTACGGCGCCCTCCTGCGGGCGATCGTCGGACAGCAGCTCTCGGTCTCGGCGGCGCGCAGCATCTACGGGCGCTTGACCGAGCGTTACGGCGGGCGCACCCCGACCCCGGCTCAGCTCCTCGCCGACGACCCGGAGGAGCTTCGCCCGGCGGCCGGTCTGTCGCGAGCGAAGGTCGTATTCCTGCGCGACCTGGCCGACCGGCTGGATTCTCGGCAGCTGGAGCTCGATGACATCGAGGACGTTCCCGACGACGAGGTCGCGCGAAGGCTCCTGGAGGTGAAGGGCGTGGGCCAGTGGACCGTGGACATGTACCTCCTGTTCCATCTGGGCCGCCCGGACGTCCTTCCGGTCGGCGATCTCGGCATCCGGCGCGCCGCGATGCTGGCGTACCGCCTCCGCAAGCTCCCCGAGCCGGCCCGGCTTGTGAAGCTGGCGCGACCGTGGCGGCCCTGGCGGTCCGTCGCGACCTGGTACCTCTGGGCGTCGCTGCGAGTCATCCCGGATTGAACGAGCGTGTGGCAGGGAGGCGCCCCGGCGCGTCGAACTCCATGCGCCATGAAGACATCCACCGGCACTCCCACCCGCGCCTCCGGCGAATCCGCTGGGACGGCGGTCGAAACGAACGGTTCGCAGCCGATTCCCAAGGGACTTACGTTGTCGGGTTACATCCGCGAGCGGTTCGAAGAGTTCTCGCGCTCGCAGAAGGACGTCGCCCGCTACATCGTCGACCACCTCGAGGAAGCCGCGTTCCAGACCGCTGAGGAGCTGGCGCGGCGTGCCGATACGTCGAGCTCGACGGTCGTGCGTTTCTCGCAGGCGCTCGGGTTCGAGGGCTTTCCGGAGCTTCAGGACGCGGCGCGCGACGAGTACAAGCGCCGTACCCATGCCCTGAGCGGGGGCTCCGAGCAGTCAGACTCCGCGCTGCTCACGCTCGGGAACAGTGAGTTCGAGACGGCGCTCGCGACAGATCTCGTCAATCTCGACGAGAGCGCACGCAGGGTCGTGCTGGACGACGTCAGCGAAGTTGCGGGCCTGATCGCCCGCTCGGAGCGCGTCGTGCTGGTAGGGGTCGACCAGATGGCGTTCTTTGCCAGCTATCTGCGCCATCTGCTGGCGCTGCTCGAGGTTCGCGGTGAAGTGGTCGCTTCGGCCAGCCAGGAGGCGCTCGCCCGCCTCGCGCGGATCGACGAGGGTGCGCTCGTGATCGGCTTCTCCTGCGGACGCCCGCACGCGCTTGTGCTGCGGGCCGTGAAGCTCGCTCGGAAGCGGGATTGCGCGACGGTCGCGATCAGCGACGCGAGCATCTCCGAGCTCACGAAGCTGTCCGATCACTGTCTCTACTACTCCTCCAACAGCCCCTCGTATACACGCTCGCACACGGCACTGCTCTCGCTCATCCAGGCGCTCGCCTACGCCGTCTACTCGGATGACGAGGCCCGGTACGAAGAGCGGATCCGCGCTTTCAAGCTGAAATGAAAGTGCCGACCGTCCGCAAGCGGACGGCCGGCAGGGATGACCGTTCGGGGCGCCGACAGCCGCCTATAAACTGAGCCGTATGCGCGAGGAAGCGACCTTCCGCGTCAAGAGCGGGCTCGCCGAGATGCTCAAGGGCGGTGTGATCATGGACGTCACGGACGCCGACCAGGCGAGGATCGCCGAGGAGACCGGCGCCTGCGCGGTGATGGCGCTCGAGCGGGTGCCCGCCGATATCCGCGCGGAGGGCGGCGTGGCGCGCATGGCGAGCGTGACCAAGATCCGCGAGATCCAGGAAGCGGTGTCGATTCCGGTGATGGCAAAAGCGCGGATCGGCCATTTCGTCGAGGCGCAGGTGCTCGAGGCGCTCGAGGTCGACTACATCGACGAGTCCGAGGTCCTGACCCCGGCAGACGAGTCGCACCACATCGACAAGTGGAAGTTCAAGGTGCCGTTCGTCTGCGGCGCGACCGACCTCGGAGAGGCGCTTCGCCGAATCAGCGAGGGTGCGGCCATGATCCGGACGAAAGGGGAGGCCGGGACCGGCAACATCGTCGAGGCCGTGCGGCACATGCGGGCGATCAAGGAGGGACTCAGCCGGCTCCAGTCGCTCGATGAAGAAGTGCTGTCGACAGCCGCGCGCGACCTCCGGGCGCCGCTCGAGCTCGTCAGGGAAGTCGCCTCGACCGGGAAGCTGCCGGTCGTGAACTTCTCGGCGGGCGGGATCGCGACGCCGGCGGACGCCGCGCTGATGATGCAGCTCGGTGCCGAGGGCGTGTTCGTGGGCTCCGGAATCTTTAAGTCGTCCGATCCCCCGACCCGGGCGCGCGCGATCGTGCACGCGACCACGCACTTCGAGGACCCAGCGGCGATCGCGGAAGCTTCCGACGCGCTCGGCGAGCCGATGTCCGGTCTCGACGTGCGCTCGCTCCACGAACAGAGCTTGCTGCAGCATCGTGGCTGGTAAGGCGGAGGCCACTCCTCCGCCCGACCACAGCGCGGCTGGCGGCAGTCCGCTGCGCATCGGGGTGCTCGCGATCCAGGGCGGTTTCGAGGCGCACGTGGACGCGCTGAGGCGCCTGGGTGTCGAGACGACCGAGGTGCGCCGGGCGGAGGAGCTTGCGAACCTCGACGGCCTTGTCATCCCGGGCGGCGAGAGCACCACGATCTCGATGGGGCTCGAGGCCTATGACCTCGAGCAACCGATCAGAGACTTCGTTTCGGCGGGAGGTGCCGTTTTCGGCACGTGCGCAGGTTTGATCGTGCTCGACCGCGCGCATCTCGGCCTGATGGACATCGACGCGCGGCGAAACGCGTTTGGCCGCCAGGTTCGCAGCTTCGAGGCCGACGTCGGGATTCGTGGCCTCGGCGACGAGGCCCTTCGCGCCGTCTTCATCCGTGCACCGTGGATCGAGTCGGCGGGACCGGAGGTCGACGTGCTGGCCGAGCTCGACGGCCACGCGGTCGTGGCGCGCGAGCGCAACATGCTCGTCGCCGCATTCCACCCGGAGCTGACCGACGACCTCCGGCTGCATGCGTATTTTCTCGCCCTGGCGGCCGAGCAGAACAACCGCCGCCCGCCGGCAAGCCGGCGGTCGGGTTCGGGGCGGGACGAGGTTTTCACTTGAAAGACCAGCGTGCAGAGGCCTTGGCCAGGATCCTGGTCGAGTATTCGTGCGGTGTGAAGGAGGGCGATGTCTGCTTGATCCAGGGCGAGACCGCCGCCGAGCCGCTGCTGCTCGCTGTGTACGAGGAGGTCCTGAAGCGCGGCGCCCATCCGGTCGTCGACCTCACAATGGAGGGGCAGGCACCGGCCTACTTCAAGCACGCCTCCGACGCGCAGCTCGAATGGGTGTCGCCGCCTTCGCGCTGGGCCGCCGACGAGGCCGACGTGCGCCTTCGCCTGATGGCCGATACGAACACGCGCGCTCTTTCGGGAGTCGACCCCGAGCGCCAAACCCGGCGCCAGTCGGCCGTACGGCCCTTGATGGAGACGATGATGAGCCGGAGCGCGGCGGGCGCGCTTCGATGGAGCCTCACGCTTTTCCCGACCGAGGCCTACGCCGCCGAGGCGGAGATGTCGCTCGCCGACTACGAGGACTTCTTCTACCGGGCCTGCCTCTGTGACCGGCCCGACCCGGTCGAGGCCTGGCGAAAGCAGTCGGACGAAACCCGCCGCCTCGCAGATTGGATCTCCGGGAGGGAGGAGATCCGTCTCGAGGGGCCGGGCACCGACCTGATGCTCAATGTGTCGGGGCGCAAGTTCGTCGCCGCCGACGGTCGGCACAACATGCCCGACGGCGAGTTCTTCACGGGGCCGGTGGAGGACTCGGTGAACGGCGAGGTTGCGTTCAGCTATCCGGCGGTCTACGGCGGGCGCGAGGTCGCGGGCGTAAGGCTGCGCTTCAAGGACGGGCTGGTCGTCGACGCCTCGGCGGAGCGCAACGAGGACTTCCTGCTGAAGATGCTCGACACCGACGAGGGCGCTCGCCGGCTCGGCGAGCTCGGCATCGGCACCAACTACGGGATCGATCGCTTCACCAAAGAGATTCTGCTCGACGAGAAGATCGGCGGCACGATCCATCTCGCGATCGGCATGTCCTATCCGGAGACGGGTGGAATCAACAACTCCGCCGTTCACTGGGACATGGTCTGCGACCTGCGCCGCGGCGGCCGGATCATCGTCGACGGCGTCGAGATGCAGTCGAACGGCCGGTTCTCGGTCTAGCGCTCGCCCTTCAGCTTCCGCAACCCGATCGCGGCGAACGCGTCGTCGAGGGTGTGGAAGATCTCCCAGCGGATCGCCTTGCCGTCCCTCCCAATGTGGAGGTGAACTTCCTCAGGAGCGCCATTGGAACTGCCACGCACCACCACGATCACGCATTCCCTGCCCGCGTCGATCAGGCGCTCGACGTGGCACGCGCCGCCCTTGTTGCGCAGGCTCTGGATCAGTCCCGCGTGTCCGCGATGGGTCTTTGCATCCGGCAGGTCAGGCGGCTCGACGACCTCGATCTCGGGGTCGGAATGGGCTACCAGGAAGTCGGTGTCGCCGCGGTCGAAGGCGGCATAGCCGGCGCGGATCAGGTCTGCGAATTCCGTAAGCGCAGTATGCCTTTTTAGCTTGCTGAAGCGTTTTTGCCTGCTCTTTGTCGCTTTTGCGACTTGGCGACGTGACATTGCGTCGGCTTTTTTGATTAGACTCCCCGCCCTCGTAAACGAGCAGATGCCTAATCCCCGCGCAACGCGTGGGGAGCGGGGGAACCAGTAATTGGGGCTAATCCGCTTCGGCGGAGGCGCAGGCTCCTTTAGCGCCAGCCCGTCAGCTAACCCCGCAGGCCGACGAAGGAGTTGTTGGTTTGCGCGTTCTCGCGCTTGGACGTAGTACATACGCCCTGGCTTTCGCGCTGTTGGCCGTCTGGGCCTCGGCGGTGGCCGCGGCACCGGCAAGTGCCGTCACAGGCCGCGGCAGCGGCGGCGCCGGAGCTCTCACGCTCCCGCCCCCCGACACCGGAGGGGGAGTCGCGCCACCCGGCGGCGTACCGATGCCGACCACGCCGCTTCCGACCGCGCAGCTGTCGGCCGACGGGCGCACCGCGATCCCGCCGGTCACTGCGCCCGATGCGGTCAAGAATGCGATCTATGCAGCGAACCAGATCACACGTAAGCCATACCGCTACGGCGGCGGCCACCGCACCTGGAAGGACCAGGGCTATGACTGCTCCGGCTCGGTGAGCTACGCGCTCCGCGGTGGCGGTCTGCTGACCAGCCCCCTGCACTCGACCGCTTTCATGAAGTGGGGTCTTCCCGGCCGTGGCGTCTGGATCACGGTGTACACGAATCCGGGCCACGCCTACGCAGTGATTGCCGGGCTCCGCTTCGACACTTCAGGCCCGGGCGAGCGCGGTCCGCGCTGGCGGAAGACGGCGCGTTCGAGCCGCTCCTACGTCGTGCGCCACCCCGAGGGCTTCTAGATGGCTGATTCCACGACCCGAGCACACGCCGGGACGCGTCATATCTGCGCTGGATCGTCGTCCTCGGGCTCGCCCATGCCCACCGGCATGGCCTTCGCCCTGCGTCCTAGCCCAGCTTGATCTGCCGCGCCCCGGACGTGCGTCGGGCCGCGGAACCAACCATCTAAGATCTAGCGGCGGATCGTCGTCGGCAGTTCCCCGAGCGTCGGTGAGGAGACCACCACCTGGTCGCCGTCCTCGAGCCAGACGCGCGGCTGCCGCACGCTACCGACGCCCGCCGGCGTGCCGGTCGAGACGATGTCCCCCGGCTCGAGCGTCATCAGGCGGGAGAGGTGGGAGGTGAGTGCGGCGACCGAGAAGACGAGGTCGTCGGTCGAGGCCGACTGCATCGTCTCGCCGTTCAGCCTGAGCGAGATTTCGATCGCGCCGTTCGCGATCGCTTCGTCGGGCGTCACGAGCGCGGGACCGCAGGGAGCGGAGCCGTCGAACACCTTGCCGGGCATCCACTGGGGTGTCGCGAACTGGAGGTCCCGTGCCGACAGGTCGTTGAGCAGCGTGTAGCCGGCCACGTACGTCAGCGCATCGTCCTCGGAGACGCCGCGGCAGCGGCGGCCGATCACGAACGCGACCTCGGCCTCGTAGTCGACTTTCTCGCTCGCGGTGGGCAGAGTG
Organism: Actinomycetota bacterium; assembly: GCA_046725795.1. Classification (GTDB taxonomy): domain Bacteria; phylum Actinomycetota; class Thermoleophilia; order Solirubrobacterales; family JBBDJG01; genus JBBQKG01. Next base: position 385 of record JBKOZI010000050.1, on the reverse strand, counting down.
ACGTCCACGCCCGCGGGCGTGAGCGCGTTACGGAACTTTGCGAAGAAGGTGGGCGCTGCAGGCGGGTCGAGCCCGGCCTCGGCGGCGTGGGAGCGGTAGTTCAGGCCGATGCAGACGATCTTCTCCGGGTCAGGCACGGGCACGTCCAGAGACACCTGCTCGACCGGGATCCCCTCGCCGCGGACTGCCTCCCGGAGCCGCCCGAGTGCATCGTGACGCAGCAGTTCCCGCACGGTCGACTCGGTCGCGCCCGGATCCAGAACATCCCAGGCGTCGATTACGTCTGCGTCGCGCAGGACACCAGCGCGCGCGCCGCGTTTCGACCGGTACGTGACGAGTCGCATGCCTCGAACGCTAGCCGCTTCGCCCGGAAGCCGGTTGCTGC
>JBKOZI010000049.1:0-22286 GCA_046725795.1 Actinomycetota bacterium | reverse complement strand
ATGCCTTCGCCCAGCTGAACTCGCCCCGGGACTCCTGGACGTACGCACGATAATTCTCGGGGCTGCCGGCGACGTCCCGCGAGTGGCGAACCCGCCAGCCGCGGCTCTCGAGGGTCTTTCTGTCGGACTCGTCGGATTCCGCGAAGAAGAGCGCCAGCTCGAGGGGCTGATCCGTGTGCCGCGGAAGGTCGATGAAGTCGAGGAAGGCCGTGCGCTTGGTGTTGTCGTAATAGTCCTCGGAGCTGCCGACGTAGTCCCGTTCGCCCCACCAGGTCGACACGGTCGTAAAGGCCTCGGCGTCGGAGTCGTATGCCGATGGCCAAAGGTCCAGGCACACGGGCGGGCGAATCCGGCGCCATTCGATGCCGCAGTCGGGGATCGGACTCGACTGCTTGCCGACCGTCTCACCGGTCGTGAAGTACATGTCGTGAGCCGCCGGAGAGATGAATCCACGGCTGATCCAGAACTGCAGCAGTCCGGGGTCGATGTCGACCAGCGCACTGCGCCGGACCGCCGACACGACGTCCTGGCTCAGGTGGTAGTTGAAGTTGAGTAGGAGATCGACTCCGGCCAGGAGGTCGGAGACCTCGGATGCGTCCATGCCGAAGTACCGCTCCGCCGGCGTCCCCTCCGGCTGGTCACCGCGCGCAGCGGCGACCACCACCCTGTCCCGCAAGCCGTAACGCTCCATCCGGTCGAGAAATTCGCGCAGCCGGCGCGCGTCGGGCTCCTCCTCCGACCAGGTGTAGCTGTCCAGGAGGTAGACCTCGCATCCCAGGCGCTGGAGGGCCTGCGCGTACTGCATGTACACCCAGAAGTGCCCAGCGCCTTCGAGGAACTCCAGCAGCCGAACGCTCGCGATCAGCACGCGGGTCATGACCGGGGCACGTCGCGGAATGTCACGAGGCGGATCCCCCGCTCGCCCAGCAGGGCGCCAATTTCAGGATCGCAAAGTGTCTCGAGCTCGGCCTGCCGCTCGCGCGCATACGAGGACGCCAGATCCGGACCAAGGTAGCCGGGGTGGCAACAGAGCTCGTTGAAGCCGTCCTCGATCTCGCTCTCGACGATGCGGGCTAGGGCACCCGCACCAACGTGCTCGAGATGGGTCTCGCCGTTCCACTGCCCGTAGAACCCCGCGATGTGGCGAACGCCGCAGTGGCCCCGGAGCGGCAGCCCGCAGCGCTCGGCCACCGCGACGAAGGCCGGCAGCGCACTCGCTTCTCGGTGGACGTTGTGGTGCGTGTCGATGTGCGTCGGGAGCTGCCCGGTCAACTCGATGAAGCGCTCGAGCTGCCGTTCGAGCTCTGCCTCGGTCGTAAGCGAATCGGCCGGTGATCGGAGCACGACATGAAGACCCACACCGAGGGTGGGAAAGCGCGCGCTGAGCCGTGCCGCTTCCGCGCTCGCCGGCTCGTCCACCATCATGCTGGTACTCGTGAGGATTCCCCGCTCGTGCGCCTCGATGACTCCGCGGTTGATGCCGCGGCTGGCCCCGAAATCGTCGCCGTTGACGATCAAGCTCTTCATCGGGCGGGGAGCACGGGCTCGACCGCATCGAGCCACTCGACCATTTCGCTGAGACGCGCGGGCAACCAGTTGGATTCACCATCGACCGCGGCAGCGATGCTCCAGACGAGCAGGCTCACCAGCCGCGCGTAGGCCGCGGTCTCGAAGATCAGGTTCAGGTCGTGCTCGTCGGGAAGGTCCCATCCTGCCAGCCGATCGACGGCCCGCCGGTAGGCGTCGAGGATCCATCGGCGGTGTGGCGCATCGAAACGAAGAAGAAACGTCGAAAGATCGAATCCGATCGGTCCGGCAGCCGCCTCGTCCCAGTCGATCAGGCGCACGCGAACCGCGTTCCCGTGCGGAAGGATGATCACGTTCGTCGGCCAGAGATCGCCATGAACCAGTGTCTCGGGCCCTCCCGCGGCGGCCAGGGCCTCCGCCCGGGCGGGCTCCTCCGCCTTCAGAGCGCTCATGCGCTGTAGCAGCGCATCACGGGCTGCGACCGCGTCCGCGTCAAGCCGATCGAGCTCGGCCGAGCGAAGCGCCCGGACCGCGTCGCGAAGGTTGGTGGAGTAGAAGTGACTTCCCCGATCGCCGCCCCACAGCCTGAACTCGGGAAGCAGGGGATGCTCGGCGAAGGCCGTGTGCACGCGAGCGATCGCCTCGATCGCTTCCTCCACTTCGCTGCCGACCGGTCGGTCCGTCGAGAGCGGTTGACCCGCGAGATCGTCGTACACGTGCCATGTCCCCTCGCCGGCCCGCTCTGCGACGAGGGAGAGAAGCGGCGGCCCGAGATCTTCGAGCCCCACGGCAGGAAGCCATCGCCGCGCCACCAGCCAGCAGCGACGCGCGACCATGGGATCCGACCACTTGACGACGAGCGACCGTTCGGCGCCGTCGACGTCAACTCGCAGGCGGTGAACACTGGCCTTGAGCTGCTCGTGACCGACCAGTTGAACGGAGCGGCCGGCGAAGGCTTCCCGCAGGCATGTTTTCAACCCGGGCGGGCCTGGCGGCGCCTCGCCCGGCAATAGCACCTCGGCTGCTTCGGTCATCTCAGCTGGAGCACCCTTTGGCCGGACGCGCTCCATCCAGCCACCTGCATGGCGCCGCCAAGCCATCCCGAGTAAACGCGGAAATCGTCCATCGGACACCAGGTAGCCGTGGACTGCATGCAAGCCCAGTCGATGCCGACCAGGCAGCGGAACAGACTTCCGACCGCTGCCGAGTGCTCGACGGTCTCGGCCTCGAATCTTGTTCCCGAAGCAGTCAGCACGGAGCGGTAGGTGTCGAGGCAGGGGTTTGCGGAGAACCGATAGAACCGTTTCGATCGATGCAGCAGTGCGACCTCGGAACGCTCTGGTTCCAGCAGCTGCGCCAGGTCGGGGGCCTGAGCCCCGAGGCCCGCGTATTCCCAGTCGAAGATGGCGAGCCCGATGGCGCGTCCGTTGCTGGTGATGCGAAGGTTCGACGGGAAGAGGTCGCCGTGAACGAGGGTCCGGGGAAGGGTGTCGCAGAAGGCGGTCAACTCACTCCAGCGCGACTCGAGCAGTTCGAGCTTGAACAGCAGATCGCCCAGGACCAGCGCCCCGTCTGCCCCGGCTTGCTGGCGGCGGAGATGTCTCTCGATCCCTTCACGGGCATTCAGCAGGTGAATCAGGTAGTGCCTCGGTCCCCTGTCCGGCAGGTCCGCGGCTTCTAGGATCTCCGCCGCATGAAGCTGGACGGTCGCGAGCCAGCGCGCGACCAGGCGCCGGTGCTCGAGCGCCCCTGGCGAATACTTCTGGCCGCCGGCGTCCTCCAGAAACAGCCAGTAGTGCTGTCTGTCCCCGTCCTCCAATTCTCCGTAGAAACGAAGGCTCGGAGTTGGCAGGAGCGGAAGCAGCTTCCGGTACACGGTGATCTCGGTCTCCGCGGTCTCCCGCTTGCAGAGCTTCGCGATCACCGGCGAACCACCGGGACCGGCGCCCTCGAGCCGGTAGGTGGCACGCTTGCGCCGCTTGCTCGATTGCACGGCAAGTACCTGACGCGGCATCGCGCCGCCCACCGACAGCCATGCCCTGACCGCGGGGTGGTCCGACAGCTCGTCTGGCGCGGCGGGACGGGCAACCCGCACCGTCTGCGGAGTCTTCGGCGCCGGCTGGCGCGCGCGTGTGACGATGCGACCCTTGTCTATCTCGAGCCGCAGATCGCAAACCTCGAGCGTGCTCAGGCGGTGAGCGATCATGAAGCTGGTCCGGCCGGCCATGAGGCGCTCCATTGCCTCCAGGATGAGCGCCTCGGTCTTGACGTCGACGGAGCTCGTGGGTTCGTCCAGGATCAGGATTCGAGCGTCCTTGAGGAAGGCGCGCGCCAATGAAATACGCTGCCGCTCGCCGCCGGAGAGTCGCATCCCCCGCTCCCCCACTTCGGTGTCGTAGCCCTCCGGCAGGCCGACGATGAAGTCGTGGATGTTTGCGGCCGCCGCCGCCGCCTCGATCTCTCGCCGGCCGGCCTCCGGGCGGGCGTAGGCGATGTTCTCGCCGATGCTGGTGGAGAAGAGAACCGTGTCCTGCAGCACGATCCCGAACTGGTTGCGCAGGTCAGCCAGCTTGTAGTCGCGAAGGTCGACGCCGTCCAGGAGGATCTGGCCCGAGGTCGGATCGTATAAACGAGTGAGGAGGTTCATCAGGGTCGTCTTGCCTGCCCCGGTGACGCCCGCCACGCCTACGCGGATCCCCGGCAGGACGGCAAACGAGACGCGGTCCAGCGCCAGACGATCCGAACCGTAGGAAAAGGAGACAGCGCGAAACTCCACAGCTCCCGAGGCACGAGCAAGGGGCCGAGCGTCGGGATGCTCGGGGACGTCCGCGGGCTCCTCGAGGAGACCGAATGCCCGCTCGGCGCTTGCCAGGTAGTTCTGGAGGCTGCCGGCCTTCCTGGCCATCGTCTTGATCGGCGCGTAGAGCTGGGTCATGTAGCCCATCACCAGCAGGAGCTCTCCGAGGGTGATGGTCCCCCGCTGAACGTGGTGGACTCCGACGAGGAGGACGACACCTCCTCCGGCGCCGATGATCCCTCCCACCAGCAAGGCGTAGCCTCCTTCGAGCATCGCCAGGCGGATGCGGGCTCGCATGCCGAGACTGGACTGGCCGAAGAAACGGTCCTGCTCGCGATCCTCCTGGCCGAACGCCTTCACCACGCGCAGGCCGGTCAGTACCTCCTGAACCACCGAAAGGGCGCCGCTCTCGAGCTTCTTCACCTCGCGCGAAGTGGCCCGCATGCGCGGCCGGAAGTGCTTCGCGGCGAGGAATAGTACCGGCGACACCGCGATGGCGACCAGGGCCAGCTCGAAGTCGATCAGGGCGGTGACGTAGATCATCGCCACGAGCGTGGTGGCCGCGGTGACAAGCGAGATGAGGCTTTCCACCGCGATGTACTGGAGCGACTTGGCGTCCTCCTGGACCCGGTAGGTGGAGTCCGACGTGCCAACGCGGTCGTGATAGGAAAGCGAGAGGCGCTGGCTCTGCTGGAACAGCTTGCTGCGGAAGTTCAGCAAGAGCTTCTCGCCCGTGTATGTCTTGAGGATCGTGTTGCCGAGGTCCTGGACCTGAGTCAGAACGGCGACCGCGAGGAACATGAATGCCACAAAGATCAGCACCCCGTCCTGGGAGTCGCTGAGCGCCGCGGGCACCAGGGGGTCGAGAAAACTCGGAAGCGGGTGGGAGCCGATCACGCTGTCGACCGCGATCTGGAGCGGCACCGGCGTGAGCAGCGCGAGCGGGGCCGCGAGCATGCTGACCACGAAGATGCACGCGATCTGCAGCCGGTAGGGACGCGCCTCTGAGGCAAGCCTGCGGAAGAGGTCGAGGTCGGTGTAGGCGCGTGTTGCGCCGCTCATGTCGTCCGCTGCACAGGGCGCCGTTCGCGAACCCTGCCGCTCACCACCAGCTCGCCCTCGGTCGAGCCGCCGATCACGTGCGCCGCGGTCGCCATCGCCGTGCCGGCGGCATGCGCCGTACGACCTGCGATCACGAGCCCGACCGCCCCGAAGAGCAGCATCGCCTCCGGGTCGTGGTCCATCCAGGCGGCGATCGCCAGCAGTGTGAGCAACACCACCAGCGCGATCGCGACTCTCGAATATCGGGGAGCCAGATGGACATGCACGAGCTGCCGGCCCGCGCCGTGCTCCTCGACCCCCATGCGGATCCGTACCGCGGCGGTCAGCCCGTGCCTCGCGTGAAGATCCCAGCGGTCATAGGCGCCGCCACAGGATACGATCGCGCCCGTGCGCCGGAGGCCGGATGCGATCTCGGCCAGCCTCTGATCGCTCGAACGCCAGGATTCGCTCCAGGTCTTGATCACGCGTTGCAGCGGTGGCGCGAAGCGCCGGCCGCGACCAGACGCCGGCGCCACAGAGGCGCGGAGGCGGCCGGCCATGCGGGCGGGCGGTTGGACGACGTACAAGAACGTGGTCAGCAGCCATCGCGCCGCGAGCTGGTGCGGTGGGAGCAGCCGCCTCGTCATCGCGCGCGTTCGAGAGGCGCTCGCAGCAGCCGCGACCACGGGCACGGCAACCGCCGCCGCGAGCAGCGGCACCGTCGCGATCATCGGCCGCCACACGGCCGCGCTGGCCGCCATGAGCGCAAGCGCCGCGATCAGGACGTACAACTCCGGACCGAGCAGGTTGGCGAAGGACGCTCTGCCCCGGTATTCATAAAGCGACTGGAAGAGCTCGGAGCCCCAGGTCCCGTAATACACGCGCCAGCGGCCGAGTCCTGTGCGCAGTGACCTTCCATATAGGCGACCCGACCAGCGGGCCCCCCCGCCCCCCCCGTACTTAACCGGCCATTTTCGCTCGAGCAGCGCCTCGGCCCGCCCGTAACCGCGCTGCTGGCGCCAGTAGGCGCCGACCGAGCCTCGGGGCTGATGCCAGACGAAGGCAGCGGGACTGAAGCCGAGCTTCTGACCGGCGGCTTGCAGGCGCCAGCAGATGTCCACGTCGTCGCCCGCGACGCGAAATTGCGGGTCGAAGCCTCCGAGGTCTTCGAGCGCGCTCTTCCGGAAGGCCATGTTGCACCCCGGAATGTGCTCGGCCTCGCAGTCCGAGACCAGCACGTGAGTCGGCCCGCCCGGTGCATCCGCCACACAGGTCGCCACGGCACCCGATTCGGGCGGTGGCAGGTTTGGTCCCCCGACGCCCGCGTAACGTCCGTCCTGGAAGCCCAGAGCCAGGTAGTGGAGCCAGTGCACGTCGGGGCTCGCGTCGTCGTCGAGATACGCGACGATCTCTCCGGTGGCGGCTTGAAGGCCGATGTTGCGAGCGGTCGCAAGGCCATTGTTCTCGGTGCTGATCAGCCGGAAGCCGAACGTGCTCGCGATCTCGGCCGAGGTATCGGTCGAGCCATCGTCGACCACGATCACCTCGAGATCAGGGTACTCGAGCTCTCGAAGTCCCTGAAGGCAGGCACGAAGCGTCCTGGATCCGTTGTGGGTGCAGACGATCACCGACACGCGCGGCCACACCTGCTCCTGCCCGAAGGGGCTCTTTTCGAATGCGTCGCGAACGGGTTCAAGCGCCGGCTTGGCCGTCCGGTCTCTGCGCGTGAGACCGAAGTCCCAATCGTCGACCTCGAGTCCGCCGGCGGCGGTGCCCTCGCTGGAGAGGTAGGAGACATACCACTCGTCGGTCCACGCGAAGACGAAGCCTCCTGCACAGCCGGCCTCGAAGGCTGACCTGATCTGCCAGTCCAGCATCGTGGCCTGCGTGTCCTCCCCGTTGGACTTGCTGTCGAGCCCGATCTCGGCGAGCACGAGCGGTAGCTCGCCGGCGATGTTCTGGAGCCGCGCCAGGTACGCAGCGAGCGCGATGCGACTCTCGAGGTAGACGTTGAAGCAGACGAGGTCGAGGAAGTCGAGCTGGAGGTATTCGGTCGGCGGATAGTTCACGTACGTGACGAGCCCGCCGGGATCCTCCCGCTTGGCGGCGCGGTAGAGGCGTTCGAGGTAGCGCTCGACCCGGCGCCGGCCCAGCCATCTCGCGATCGGGCTCGGGATCTCGTTTCCCACCGCATAGCAGAGAACCGAAGGGTGGCCGGCGCAGGAGGCAACGTCCGCCCGCACGCGATCCTCGATCGACCGGGCTCGCTGGCGGCTCTCGAGGAAGTTCACGTGCTGCTCCCAAGGAATCCCGACCATCATGTACAGGCCGTTGTCCGCGGCCATGTCGAGCACCCATTCCGGCGGCACGGTGTAGGTGCGCACGGCGTTGAGTCCGTTCGCCGCCATCTCCTCGAAGTCGCGCGCCACGATCTCCGGAGAGGGAAACCTCCCACCCTCGTGGTCCGGCCGGAAAGTGCCGTAGGTCGCGCCCCGCACGTAGAGCTTCCGCCCGCCGACGAACAGGAACTTCCCGCGGACGGTCGGCCGCGGGCGGGATCCGTTAAGGGTCACCGGCGATCCGTCGAGCACGGCAGAGAATTCACTCTCCGCCGTATGCGCAGCAAACCTGGTTTCAGACGTCATGTCTTGCCGTGCTCACCCGCGAGCTCCGTCGCAGTGGTGGCTCGTCCGGTTGCAGGTTGCCTCCCTTGCAGCCGCCGTGCCGTTAGTACCCCGCCCGGGTCAGCGCCACCTTATAGCAACGACGTGCCAGGCGCTACAAGAATTCGTGCAATTTAGGCGTGTGAGGCATCAGAGCGCAGCTCGAGACGCTCCTGGGGCGGCTGCGATGCGCGTGCGTCGCGCACCAGCGAGCCGACGCCCACGCCCAGCAGCCTCACAGGCGCGTCCCGCGCGAACGCGTCGAAGAGCTCGCGCGCGACGCGCGTGATCGTCGAGCGGTCGCGCGTGTGAACCTCGATCGTGCGCGAGCGCGTGTAGGTTCGAAACGGTCGCAGGCGGATCTTCAGCGTGACAGTGCGCCCCCGCAGCCCTCCGGCCGCGAGGCCCCGGCAAAGGTCTGCCACCAGGCGGTCGAGCGTCTCGGTCAAAAGCTCGAGATCGTCCACGTCTCGGGCGAACGTGGTCTCGCGGCTTTCGGACTTCGGCTCCCGCTCGGTCTCGACCGGCCGTTCGTCACGGCCATTCGCTCGCGCGCGGAGCGACGCGCCCAGCCGTGCCCCGACGGCCCGCTCGAGCACTGCCGGATCCGCCCCGGCAAGGTCGCTCACGGTCGCGATCCCGAGCCGCCCGAGGCGCGCGGCGGTCTTTGGCCCAACGCCCGGAATCAGCGAGGCGGGCCGGTCACCCACGGCTGTCAACATCTCGTCGGCGGGCAGGACGCGGAACCCGTCGGGCTTGTCGAGATCGGAAGCGATTTTTGCGAGCAGCTTGTTGGGCGCCAGCCCGACTGAGCACGTCAGCTCCAGCTCCTGTCTCATCTCGTGCTTAATCCGCCGGCCGCAGGCGCGTGGCGCGGCCGAGTCGGTGAGGTCCAGGTAGGCCTCGTCGAGGCCCACGACCTCGAGGCGGTCGCTGTATCGAGCCAGCATCGCCATCACCTTTCCGGACAGCTCGCGGTAGTAGGCCATGTCACGCGTGATCAGCACAGCCTGCGGGCAGCGGCGGTGCGCGACTGCGAGCGGCACGGCCGAGTGGACGCCGAAGCGCCGGGCCTCGTACGAAGCCGCCATCACGACGCCCCGTGCGCCCGGGTCCGCGCCGGTGGCGACGAGGACGGGCTTGCCGCGGAGCTCGGGACGGCGCAGCAACTCGGCGCTCACGAAGAACGCATCCATGTCGACGTGGGCGATCCAGCGCTCGGGCATCCCACCGATCCTAAAAGGCGGCGCGGACCACGGTGTCAGCGATGGTCAGAGCTTCGCCGCGAGCTCGACGAAGCGCTTCCAGCGCTCGTGCTCCGCGGTGCGCCAAGCGGCGTCGCTCGACGGCTCGACGCGGACCCCCGGCTGGACCAGCGCCGCGCCCTCCGCGGGACTGGACAGGAGTCCCGCCCCCACCGCTGCCAGCAGTGCCGCTCCCTGCACGGTCGCGTCCGCCTCCATCGGCTCGACCGGCACGCCCGCCGCGTCCGCCTGAAGCTGGAGCAGGAGCGGCTCGCGGATGAGGCCGCCGTCCACGCGAAGGGACTCGACCTCGACCTGCGTGCCCACCGTCTCGAGCACGTCGGCGACGCGCCACGCAATTCCCTCGAGCGCGGCGCGGGCGATCTGAGCCGGACCCGCCGCTGCCGTGAGACCGGCGATCGCTGCGCGTGCCTCCGGCACCCACCATGGTGCGCCGAGGCCGGCGAGCGCCGGCAGCACGCGGACGCCGCCCGAGTCCTCCACGGTCCGCGCGAGCGCGGAGAGCGCGGGCGGGTCGGGCGCAAGGCCGAGCTGCCCGCTAAGCCACTCCAGCAGCGCCCCGGCCGTGAACACGCCGCCGTCGAGGGCATAGTCGGTCTCGCCGTCGATCGTCCACGCGACGGTTGGCAGCAACCCGCCGACAGCGGCCGGCACGCTCTTGCCGGTGTGCGCAAGGACGAAGACGCCGGTGCCGTAGGTGGCCTTACACATCCCGGCCTCGACGCAACCGGTGCCGGCAAGCGCAGCCTGCTGGTCCACGAGCCGCGCCGTGAGCGGAAGCGCCACCGGCCAGCGCTCGTGGCGAAGCTCGCCCAGCGCACCCACGGTGTCGTTGACGGCCGGCAGCGCTGCGCGCGGCACCTCGAAGATGTCGCAGAGGCGCTCGTCCCAGCCGGTCGAGCCGAGCCGCTGGAGCTGCGTGCGCGACGCCGTCGAAGGGTCCGTCGCGGAGCCGGCGCCGAGCCGGTCGGATACGAACGCGTCGAGCGTGCCGAGGCGCAGCGTTCCACGGGCGCGAGCCTCCGCGACGGCTGGGACCTCCTCCAGGAGCCAGGTGAGCTTGCTCGCGGAGAAGTAGGGATCGAGCGGCATCCCCGTAAGACGCTGGACCTCTTCGTCGTCGCCCCGCTCGGCGAGTCGCGCGAGCACGCCGACCGAGCGCTTGCACTGCCACACGACGTTGGGCGAGAGCGCGTCGCCCGTCTCCGCGTCCCAGGCCACGATCGACTCGCCCTGGTGGTCGAGACCGCATGCGGCCACCTCGCCTTCGACGTCGGCAAGGAGCTCGGCGACCGAGCCGACGACCGCATCGAAAACGTCGTCGGCGTCCTGCTCCACCCAGTCGGGGTGCGGATGTCGCGACTGCAGGCGCCGCTGGGTGTGGCCGAGCGACGTCAAGGCGCGGTCGAACATGGCTGCCTTCACCGCGGTGGTGCCGATGTCGACCGCGACTATCAGCGGCGGACTCATGTCCAGTACTCGGCCGCGCGCATCCACCAGGGGCCACCGGTATCGATCGGGTCGATGTCGGGCAGCGGCTGCTTCGGCCCAACCGGGACGCCGGCATCCTCGATCAGACCGAGGACGTGTTCGGCGATTCCGAGGCAGGCTGAAAGCCCGGTCGAGCGGATCGCCGCCACATGGATCAGCCGTGGGCACGCGCGCGACGGCTCGATCAGGTAGTTGACGCCCCGGGCGCCGGCCGGCCGGAGGCCCGCATATGAGAAGAAGTGCTCGTAGCGCTCGAGCCCGGGCTCGATCCGCCGTGCCCGCACCACCAACTCGGCGATCGCGGCTTCCGACACGCTCCAGTCGAGCTTGTCTTCCTGGTCGCGTGCGGTCGGGCCGGCGACCACCGTCCCCCCGATCGCCGGGAACACGAGCACGCCCTTGGTGCGGGCCGTCGGCAACGGAAGCACGATGCGCCGGAGCGTAGCCGCACGTTGCCCCGGCCGGAAGACGACGAACTCGCCCTTGCGCGGATAGATCCGAAAACTGTCATCGCCGGCTGCCCGCGCCACTTCGTCCGCGAAGAGTCCGGCACAGTTCACCGCCACACGGCAGCGTGCGAGCTCGCCCTCGGACCCCGCAAGCACGACCTCCTCCCCGCATTCGATCCCTGTGACACGAGCGGAACACACAATGCGTGCGCCGAGCCGCTCGGCGGCCCGGGCGAGCGACAAGGTCAAGTGCACCGGGTCGGTCACCGCTTCCCCCGGGACCACCAGACGGTCGCGAGCGAGCTCGACTTCGACGCCGTTTCGGTCCGCTCGCTCCACGAGGTCGCCGAGCCGCTCGGCCTCGGCGGCCGATGCGCGCACCTCGGCGCCGCACCGAAGCACGGGAACGCCCAGCGTGTCCAGCACTTCGTCGCGGAGCTCCGCCGAGCGGCGAATCAGCCTGGTCTCGAGCGCTTCCGGCACCGAGTCGAAGCCGGTGTGAAGGATTCCCGAGTTGGTGCCGCTCGCGGCAAGCCCGAGGTGCTCCTGGGCCTCCAGCAGCACCACGTTCACCCCGTGTCGCGCCAGGGCGAGCGTGACCGCCGCACCCACGACTCCTCCTCCGATCACGCCGACGGCCGAGCGCTCCAAGAGCGCCATCGTATTGACGTCTGAGCGGTTAGATGGCTAGCGGGCCGGGACGTACTCGACCGGCTTGGGCTCGCCGATCAGGAAGCCCTGCGCGTAGTCGACGCCGAGGTCGCGCAGCAAGTCGAGCGTCGCCTGGTGCTCGACGCCTTCGGCAATCGTCCGCACGCCGAAGTTCTGTGCGACCGCGATGATCGACTTCACGATCTTCTGGTCCGACGGGTCGATCGCGAGGAACCTGACGAACTCGATGTCGATCTTGATGTACGTGACCGGGAGATGCTTGAGGTAGGCAAACGTGCCGTATCCGGTCCCAAAGTCGTCGAGTGCGAATCCGCAGCCCAGCCCCCGCAGACGCCAGGCGAAGTCGCGTGCGGCGTCGAGGTTGTCCGCGGCCGCTGTCTCGGTGATCTCGAAAATGAGATTTGAGGGATCGACGGCGTGGTCTCGAAGCAGCGTCTCGATCAACCGGATCAGGTCGGCATCGCCGATGCTCTTGCCGGAAAGGTTGACCTCGACCCGGCGATGCTTGGCGATCTTCACCGCCTCCGCGACGACCCAGCGGTCGATCTCCTGAACGAGGCCAAAGCGCTCGGCCGGAGGAAGGAACTCGCCCGGCATCACCAGGTCCTCGAACCCGCGATCGCCCTTCATCCGAACCAGCAGCTCCTCTTGCTGGATGGTGTTGGTGGCGAGGTCGATGATCGGTTGCGAGTGCAGAAGCAGCTTCGACTCCCGGATCGCCTCCCGCACCCGGATCGACCAGTCGACCTCGGCACGGAGCTCGCGCTCCCGTGCCTTGCGCTCGGTGATATCGGTTGAGATCGCACAGACGGCGTAGATCTCACCGTCGGTGTCGCGCAGGGGGAACTTCTGCGTGATGTAGGTGCGGTCGCCGCCGCGGCGCCAGATCACCTCCTCCTCCTGGACCACCTCTCCCCCTTCCAGGACCTTCCGGTCGCTGGCCCGAGCGCGGCCGGCGACGTCAAGCGGCATGATCGTCTCGTCGGTCCCGCCGATCATCGCTGACGGCTCGACCTGGAACATGCGCCCGAACTCACGATTGACGAAGAGGTACTTGAAGGACCGGTCCTTGGCATAGATCACGGACGGCGAGTTGTCGATGATCGACTGAAACTGCTCGTGGCTCTGGCGCAACGCTCCCTCGGCTCGCTTCCGATCGGTGATGTCTTGAACGGTGCCGACCATACGGACCGGCCGACCGTCGTCGTCGAGGACGACGTCACCGTGGTTCTCGATCGTCCGGACCTCTCCGTCGGGTCGCAGGATCCTGGCCTGGTAACCGAACGGCCGCGGGTCTCGCGTCACCTCGCCAATCGTGCGCTCGACGACAGGCCGATCGTCCGGGTGGACGAGCTGGATCGCGTTTTCGTAGTTCTCCTCGAAATCGTCGGGCCGGATGCCGCAGATCCGGAATAGCTCCTCGGACAGCGTGACCTCTTTCGAGACGAGGTCGTACTCCCAGCTGCCCATCTCCGCGAGCCGTTGAGCCTCGGCCAGCTTCCGGTCGGTGATGTCGAACATCACACCCTGCAGGAACGGTCCCGTGGAGTTCTCCTCTTGAACGATCGTGGCCTGATCGTGGAACCAGATGACGTTGCCGTTTCGCGCGATCATCCGGTACTCGGAGTTGAGCGGCTCCCCCGTTTCGCGGCTTCGGTTCTCGTCCAGCAGCGCGCGCTCGCGGTCGGCTGGATGAAGGCAGCGAAACCAGAGCGTCGCGTCAGAGCACCACTCCTCGGCCGTGTAGCCGAGAATGGACTCGATCTGGGGGCTGGCGTAGAACCACTGCCCCGCCTCACCCGCCTCGGCGGTGTAGACAATGCCGGGGATCCCCTCCACCAGCGTGCGGTAGCCCTCGAGTGGTGTGCGCTCGGCGTCGCCGAGCGGTCGCACCGGGGCGGCGCCCGAGCCGTCACCGTTAGCCACGCGGTCGAGAGTCTTCCTGGTTGTCATGAGGGAGCTAATCCGCCGGGGTCGGCTGCGCCGCCAGCGCCTTCACAGGCGCCGGCGACCGCGCGAGACGGACATGTCCTGTATCGGCACGCAGCTTTTGGCACCTTAGGCACGTGATTGCGCGCTGGCCGCAGCTTCACAAGTGGCGTGGGGATTCACGCCCGCCGCTACGCTGGAAACCCGGCGATGACGCTCAGCCGTCGACAGTTCCTGGTCCACGGCGGCCGGCTCACAGCCGCCACCGCGACCGCCGGGATCTGGTCTCTGGGCCGGATCGCAGACGTGGCTCCAGCCGCGCCGGGCCTTCGAAAGTGCATCTCGCTCGGCGGCCCCGGCTCGCTTCGCGCAGACGGGCATCCGGACGACTACCTGCTCTGGGGAAATCGCGAGTACATCCGCGACATCAGCGGGACCAGGTGGGTCAAGCTCTGGGTCTCGTGGTACGACCTCCAGCAGGAGCTCGGCGTCGCGCCGAGCGGGCGGGCGGCGTCCTGGCGACACCTGAACGGAGCGCCTGCCGGTCAGTCCTGGCTTCGCCGCCTCGATCGCCAGGTACGCGCGGTGAACGACGACCGGCTCGGCGTGCTGCTCACGCTTTACCACGCCCATCCGACCTGGTCGAGCGCCGCCACCGGACCTGACCCAAACGATCCCAGCAAGCCCGTGGAGCAGAAGCTGCCCCTCGACGTCTCTTCGGAGGGGCCATGGGGATGGTTCATCGCCTACCTGATGGCTCGCTACCGGACGGGGTCCGCGCCGAACCCGGTGGGACCGCACGACGGCGCCGCGTTCGGTAATCCCGACGGCGCCTCGATCGACGCGCTCGAGATCTGCAACGAGCCGAACCACCTCGGCTGGCCCCAGGAGGGAGTCGCCGAGGTCACCGCCCAGATGATCCGTTCCGCCACCGAGCTCTCGGCGAGATGGGGCGGGATCCCGATCCTTGCTCCCGCGACGTCGGACTTCCCGGACTCGACCACCGGCAGCGCACGCGGCATCAGGGGGACGGTATGGAGCGACTTCACCCGCGGCGTTCTGGGCGCGCTCGCCGGATACCGCGCACCCGTGCCGCTTCGCTGGTCCCATCACAACTACCGCGACGTGCGGCTCGGCACATCCCGCGTGGAGGACGTGCTCGCGATGCTTCGCGGGGCAGGCTGGGAGAGCGACGTCGCACCGCTGTGGCTCACAGAGGGAGGGCTCAATCTCGGTCGCCGAGCCGGCGATCCGGCTCAGCGCCGGCTTCAGGCGAGCGCGATCGACAGGAGCTTTCGCAAGACCATGCAGCTTTCCGACGTCTACATGTGGACCCAGCACACGATCAGCGACAAGGCCGGCAACGACTTCAAGTCGGGCCTCCGCGACGACTTCGCGTGGAGCAAGAGCCTCGGCGAGGAGCGGCCGTCATGGGCCGCTTGGCGGGACCTGCCAGGGGCGCTCGCGCCTTAGCGCGCCACGAGCCGCCGGACCGATCGGCCCTCACGGCTCGTCGAGATCGATGCGAATCGTGAGCTGCTCCGTGCCCACCATGCGCACGAGTGCGTCGTTGACCGGCCGCCGCAGAAACCGCAGGCGCGCAGCGACGTCGTCCGCGGGCAGCAGCTGCGCAGTGCCCCCGTGCCATCGGCGCCTGACCTTCACCCGCACGCGGGGATTCTTCTGGATGTTCTTGACGTAGTCGGCGGCGTAGCCGTGCTCGGTCACGATCCAGAACTTGTCTCCCCTCAGGCCGTTCCCGACAGGGACGCGGCGTGGCCGGCCGCTCTTGCGCCCAGTCGTCTCGAGCAGTGCGTGGGTCGACGGTGCGAGCCCGCGCTCGAGCAAACGGCGTACGAGCGGGTTCACGAGCCGGTTCGTCACGAATCTGCTGAATCGGCGCTTCGCTTGCTTCGCAGAAGGATCTTGAGCCATCACATCTCGGCGCCCATCATCCCAAGCGTCATGAACCGTGGACAAGGAGAGCTGACATGACGAAGGAGTTGCGTCGCGGCGATCGCGTCGAGTGGAACTTCGGCCGCGGCAAGGCGGTCGGAGTAGTCAGGCGGAAGCTGACCGAGCCCACCACGATCGGCAGGCAGAAGGTCGCGGCCTCGCTCGAGGATCCGCGTTACCTCGTGAGGACCGACTCCGGCAAGGAGGCGGCGCACAAGGCGGAGACGCTCCGGAAGATCCGCGCGCGGTAGGAGCCGTCAGCCTTGCCGGTCGGGTCCGGCGCGCTCGAGCGTGATGCGGATCAGCACCCGCCGCTCGCGCTCCATCCGCTCCCGGTAGTCGTCCCAGTCCGGATTCTCGCCGGGGAAGCGCTTGTAGTAGTCGATGAGCGGTTCCATCGCTTCCGGAAGCGACACGATCTCGGCCCGGCCCTCGGCGTAGACCCACTTGCCGTAGAAGCGGTCCGTGAACACGCAGAGCTGCGCCCACGGATCACGTCGCAGGTTCTTCACCTTGTAGGCGGTCTCACGGCTGCTGATGATCGCCCGGCCCTCGTCGTCGACCGCGACGATCACGGGGCTCTGCTGGATCCCGCTGTGGCGCCGGTTCGCGAGCACCGCCCGATGGTTCTCCCGCATGAAGGCGCGTGCCTCCTCGAGGTCCACGAACGCAGCCTACGCTCAGTTACACCGCCACGCCCTGCGGCGATACCCGCCGGGCGGGCGGGCGGCCAACATCGGTCACTCCAGGCGTCAAGCTTGGGGTCGTGAGGATCGCCTTGTCCCTCCTGGCCGCGGCCGCGATCGCCGCCACCCCTGCCGTCACGGCCGGCGGGACGAAGCCCGCGCCACCGAAGCCGCCAATCGCCCAGAGCCGGATCCCGTTTCCCGCCAAGCGCAAGGCCGAGATGCGGCGCTACGCGGTCCGTCACTACGGGATCCGGCGCCATACGCTCGACCGCCCGCGGGTGATCGTCGAGCACTTCACGGGCACCAACAGCTACAGCGCCACGTGGAATTCGTTCGCCGCCGACGTCCCGGATCCTGAGCTCCGCGAATTGCCCGGCGTCTGTACTCACTTCCTGATCGACCGCCGTGGCGTCATCCACCAGCTCGTATCGCTGCGGCTGATGTGCCGCCACACGGTGGGGCTGAACTGGACCGCGATCGGGATCGAGCACGTCGGCACGAGCGACCAGGCCGTGCTCTCCAACCGGCGCCAGCTCGACGCGTCCCTGCGGTTGACCAGATGGCTGCAGTGGCGGTTCGGGGTCGAGACCCGCAACGTGATCGGCCACAGCGAGAGTCTCCGGAGCCCCTATCACCACGAGCGGGTCAAAGCGCTTCAGCACCAGACTCACGCAGACTTCAGCCACGCCACCATGAAACGCTATCGGCGGCGACTCGCTCGGCCGGGATCCGGTGCCGCGGCGAGCGTGACACGCAGATTGATGCTGGGGCGCTCGGTCCGCGGTCGCCGAATCGAGGCCGTCGAACGGGGAAATCCTGAGGCGTCGCGCAAGGTCCTCGTGTTCGGAAGCATCCACGGCAACGAGACCGCCGGGATCGCGATCGCACGCCGGCTCGAGCGGGTGCTGCCACCTGCTGCGGCCGGCCTCTGGATCGTACGGAAGCTCAACCCTGACGGGGTCGCGTCGCACACGCGCCAGAACGCACGCGGGGTCGACCTGAACCGGAATTTTCCGCATCGGTGGCGCCCGCTCGGCCGCCGCGGGGATCCCACCTGGTCGGGCCCGAAGGCGCTCTCCGAGCCGGAGACCCGAATCGCACGGGCGCTCGTGCGGCGTGTCCGCCCGGCGGTCACGATCTGGTTCCACCAGCCGCTCGGATTTGTCGTGCGTGCGGGCGGTGATGTGCGGGTCCAGCGGCGTTTCGCCCGCCGCACGGGGCTGCCGCTTCGGCGGCTCCCGCCCTATCCGGGGACCGCGACCAGCTGGCAGAACCACCGCTTCCCGGGCGGCACCGCGTTTGTGGTCGAGCTTCCCGGCGGCCGGCTGAGCCGCGGTTTGCGGGAGCGCTGCATCCGCGCGGTGCTCGCGGTGGCGGGCGCGTGAGCGCCGCTAGGATCGAAGCGACGTGAGCACAAACCGGGCGGCGGGCCCCGGGGTCAGGGAACCAGCGACGGCGTGCAGACCACGACGAAGCACTCCGCGACCGTGTTTCCAGACGCAGTGTTTCCGCCGCGGTCGATCGTGCCCTCGGCCGCGTCGATCCCGATCTGGTTCCTGTTGGCGGTGTTGTCCCTGACGGTCACGCCAGGCACTCCGACCCGGATTCCGGCCCCACAGTAGTTGTCGTTGGCGGAGTTCCCCCACACGATCGCGGTCGTGTCGGCGACGAAGATGCCGTCGCAGTTGCCGGATACGTCGCTCGTGTGGACCCGGCCGTTTTGGCCGGCGAGCGTGATTCCGGTGGCACAGCCCGAAACGGTGCTCTCCACGACCTTCGCCAAAGTGGTGTAGTCGCGGACGGCGATCCCGTCGAATGAGCAACCGGTGACCCTGTTGCGCACGAGCCGGGGGTTGTCGCCTGAGACGGCGATGCCGTCGTCGGGCAGGCCCGTGACCCTGTTTCCATAAAGGAAGTTGTTGTCGCCCTGGATCGCGAACCCGATCGTGCCCGCCGAGGCCATCCGGTTCGCGAGCACGTAATTGTCGTTGCCCGTCAGTATGAGTCCGACGTCCGTGGCGGTGAAGGTCATGCCCCACACGTTGCCGGTGGACGTCTGGAGGTCGATCCCGGTATCGAAGCCATCGATCGTGGCGTCCCGGACCGTGACGCCCGTATGCGGCGCCCCGTCATCGACGATGCCGACCGACCCGGACCCGGTCGAGCCCGCGCCGATGATCGAATGCTTTCGGAACCGCACGGTGATGTTGTCGGCACCGATCACGACGCCCGCCGCAGCCGGATCCGTGCAGACGATGTCGTTCTCGACGATCGTGTCCTGAGTGACCGTGTCGCCGCACTGCAGCGTGGCCGCTTGCGCGGTCGCTACCGAGAGCGCCAGCACACCCCCCGCGGCGAGCGCGATCCCCGCCCCCGCCAGTCGCAATCTGTACCTCTTCGACACCAACCGTGAAAACGAATCCAACATGAAGTCCCTTCCGTGGAACGTCAAAAACGGCACAACCCTATTCGAAGATGAGCGGCCGCGCCACCTCTACAACCAAACAACCCCTGGAAACGGGTTACTTGCCCAAGTTCATGTGCAGCCGAACCACGTTGCCGGCGCGCGGACGACCGCATCTGCACGACGTCACAGAGGTGGTTGACAAGCCAGAGCCCTCGCCCGCATGACTGGTCCGGGTAGTCCGTGGAAGCGTATTGCCCTGACCTTGGCTCGCTTGAGCGCTTCGATGTATCGCTTCGTGAGCTTCGTCCTACCGAGCGGCTTCCCGGTAGTGCTCTTGGAGTCGCTGTCTGAACTCAGCGAACGCTTGGCCCACGTTCTCGAACGCTTCCCACGCGACGATCTTCTCGGCGACGACCTTAGAGATACAGAAGACGCCCCGATCGACGACTGCTTCACCCTCGCGGACGCTGTAGCGGCCGAACGTGATCGCAAGGTCGCCCTGGTCCAAGACCGTATAGATGCGGAAATCGAACTCCGGAGCCTCGTGGATGTCCGTCTCCAGATAGAGCCGCAACTCATCGTGACCGCGGTAGGACCGCCTGCGGCCAAGGGGGATGAGCAATCCGTCCGGATGCCAGCCTTCGAGCACACCGTCGATATCCCCACGGCGGAAGGCTTCGTAGTACCGCAGAACGATGTCTTCCGTCCTCCCCAAGATCGAGTGGAGCCTAGTGGCGCTTCGGGGATTCTGCGCGGGCGATGTCGCAGGGAGTACGTGGAGATCGTGCGCGGCCTCTACGCCTCACTTGACAAAGGGGAGGACGAATGAAGTTCCTTCAAGCGTTGGGGCGCGTTCACCCGGCCACCTGGGCCTTCGTCATCTCGGGCGCAGCCTCGATACCGGCGGCCCTGATCAAGGGCTAGAAGTAGGAGCAGGCGGAGAGCCCACGCGGCTCTCCGCCGCTCCGTTGAACCTGTTCCTTTAGAGCGTTTGGTGGCGGGGCTCTCCTGCCGCGCTGCGTAAAATCGCTACGGGACGAAGACGCCCGGCACAGCGAAGACGGTGTTGTCGGTCGTCGTCGAGCCGTCGCCGTCCGAGCCGCCGTCGAAGACCCGCACCTGAGCGATCTGCCAGATCGCGCGCCTGCCCTCGGTGATCGCGCCGGGCACGAGCGTGTCGATGGTCGTCGTGAGCGAGCAGTCCGAGCCGAGCTGCGGATCGAAGTCGGCCAGGCAGGGCACTTCCCAGGCGAACGGGAAGATCCTGGTCGTGGCGGCGCCCGGTCCGCCGGGATTCGGCGTGTTGTTCTTGTCCGTGAGCCGGATTGGAAGGCCCACCTGGAGGGAGCCCGTGTAGTCGGTGAGGTCCTTGTTCAACACGTTGTCGACGTGTGTGGTGAGTCTCACGTCGGGCGTTGCGGTATTGCCCTGCACCACGTTCAGAAGCAGATAGGCCTCCATCGAGACTCGTTTGCCATTCGAGTCGGGAGTGCCGGTCGTAAGGTACGCGGAGGAAAGCTGAGGCGGTGCGCACGACCCGAAGTCCAGCGGCGCGCCGTGCGTCGTGTTCGGCACAGTGCAGGGCGCATTCGCGGGCACGAGCGAGAGCCGCAGCGGTGTCGCTCCCCGCGGACGGGGATAGGAGTTGATCGGGATCGGCTGCCAGTCGGGTCCCTCGTCGAAGGCTGCGTTGTCCGTGAGCCGCCTCACGGTCGTGCCGTCCGCGTTCATCGTGTAGATCTCGCCGTAGCCGTTATCGCGAAGCGAATCGAACGCGAACTTGGTGCCATCGGGTGACCAGCTAACCGCGAGGGCTTCGCCGTTCGGGACTGGCATCTGGTTCGTGCCGTCCGCGCTCATCGTGTAGATGTTGTAGCTGTAGGTGGGGTAGCTGCCTTCGCGCCTGATGAACGCGATCTTCGAGCCGTCGGGTGACCAGTCCGGGGCCTCGTCGGGGACCGCGTTGTTCGTGAGCCGCGTCTCGCCCGTGCCGTTCGCATTCATCGCGTAGATCTCGTACTGGCTATCGCTCCCCGGCACGCTGACCAACCTCACGAACGCGATCTTGGTCCCGTCAGGCGACCAGGCCGGCGCCCCGTCATCGGCGGTGTTGTTCGTGAGCCGCGTCGGGTTGGCGCCGTCCGCATTCATCGTGTAGATCTCGTTGTTGGTCCCGACGAACCTCACGAACGCGATCTTGGTCCCATCCGGCGACCAGGTTGGACCCCCGTCGATTGTGCCGCTCGTGAGCTGCGTGAGGCCCGAGCCGTCAGCGTTCATCGTGTAGATGCTGCCGTGCCCCCTCTGGAACGCGATCTTCGCGCCGTCGGGCGACCAGGTCGGACCCCCATCGGAGGCCGTGCTGTTCGTGAGCCGCGTCTGGCTCGTGCCGTCCGGGTTCATGCTGTAGATCTGAAAGGTGCCGCCCCCGAACGGGTCGTCGCGGTCTGTCCCAAACGCGATCTTGCCGTTGGCGCCGGGGAAGGCGGCATGGGCGGGCGTTGCCAACGTCATAGCAGCGAGGCAAGCTCCCACAACGGCGGTCCTTGGACGTACTCTCACTGCTCCCCCTAAGAGACTAGACCTGCCACCCTAGACCCCAGGAGCGGTCCGAGCAAACGGACCGGCTCAGGCTTTTTGCTTAGCGGCCTTCGAGTGCACGAAGCGGTGGCACGCTGAGCAGAGCGGCACCCCCGCCCCGTTCTTGTCTCCGCCCTCCGCCAGCGGGTGCAGGTGGTGCGCCTCGACCCCTTCTCGGCCGCCGCAGGCCACGGAGAGCCCCCCGCTGGCGGCCAGCACCCGGCGCCGCCACGTGGCCTGCTGCGAGCTCGTGCCCCGGCGCTGGGCCTCGCAGCGGCGGCACCGGGAGCCCTTCTCGATCAGGGCGCCGCAGCCCAAGCATGGCCTCCTCACTTGGCCTCCCAGCGCATCGGGAATCGGCGGCCCCGGGTTGCGTCTGACTCCGGGGCGCGGATGCATCTCAGTTGCGTCTCAGTTGCGCAATCGAGGTGCGCGGCCATGCGCCCCGGTGCGGGGCGGGAACCGCTCTGCGATGCGGGTTTGCGCCCCATGCGCCGCCGTGCGGTCCCCTGGTCGTAGTCGGGGCGACTGGATTTGAACCCGACACAGCGAGATCCCGTCAGGCCGGTCCCGCATTCCAGAGCGGGTTCAGGTCATGTCAGGTCATGTGAGGTTTGCTCAGAATGGACCGAAAATTGGACCGAAGCGAAAGCGCTGTCCACGTACTCGGCCTCCTTCTGGCCCGGTGAATAGTCCGCGTAGATCTGCACCGTCTTGAGATCCCGGTGGCCCATCCACTCCATGAGCGTCCTCAGCGGCACCCCCTGAGCGGCCATCGTGGTCCCGAACGAGTGCCGCAGCCCGTGGAACTTGATCTCCC
>JBKOZI010000048.1:0-12981 GCA_046725795.1 Actinomycetota bacterium | reverse complement strand
GTGCTGAGCGTCGCGGACAGGCGCGCGACCCGCGGCGAGCGTACGCGCGACGAAGCGATCGAGGACCACCTCGGCCTGGCCCGCGAGCTCGCCGGAGAGGCGCTCGCCTGGCGTGCCGATCCCCCGCGACCGCCGGTTACGGGGGTGGAGCTGATGGACGCGCTCGGCCTCGAGCCGGGACCCGAGGTCGGGCGATTGCTCGAGGAATTGAGGGAGGCCGCGTTTGCGGGCGAGGTGCGCTCGAAGGAGGAGGCGCTCGGGTTTGCGCGGGAGAAGCGCGGGTCGTGAATGGGCTGCGGATGCCCTGCGACAACGAAAACTACATTGACCTCGCTATACGAGGTCAATGTAGTAAGCGTCATTACGCGTGACGCTCGGAGGGCTCCAAATTGGCCATGCGGTGAAGCGGGCGCCGCAATTGACGCTCTCTCGTTCGATCGGAGACGGCCCACCCCACCCGTCATTGCCGGTTTTTCTTGCCCGTCAGGGCGACCCCGCGCGAGCCACCCACCGCTCGTCCAGACGCCTGACGATGCCCTCGCACAGGCGCACGGCGTTGGCGAAGGTGTCGTAGTCGACGTTGTCCGCGGTGTCGCTCGGCCAGTGGTAGTTGGCGGGGGCCTTGTAGTCGGTCACGGAGCCGAGGCAGGCGCAGGTGTAGCCGGCCCTGAGCGCGATCAGCCCGTCTGTCGCGTTTCGCAGCCGGAGGTTCGGAAAGAGCCACACGCCGAGCTCCTCGGCAACCGAGTCGACGAGCTCGAGCGCCGGTGCCGGATAGTCGCGCATCTTCAGCATTCCCTCGCCCCGGATCGCGGTCAGGTGGGGCGAGCCGAGCGTGTCGACGGCCAGCACGAACGTGCGGTCGCGTGGAAGGCCGTCTCCGTGGCGGCGCAGGAACCCTCGCATGCCCTCCATGAACGACTCTTCCGAACCCGTCGAGACGAGCACGACGCGAACGTTGCGGACGGAGTCGACGGCCAGCGCCCGCGCGATCGCGAGTAGCGCCACGACGCCAGTCGCGTTGTCGTTTGCGCCCGGGACGACGCCACGGCTCGCGATCTCGGCGAAGGTCGCCGCGGCGCCGGCGGACACCAGTCCACCCGCACGCCGCAGCAAACCGCTTCCGGTCAGCGAGCCGAGCGCCGCGATCGCGGGTCCGCCGAAGACGGGCGCCATCAGGGCCGGACTCGTGTCATGTCGCTCGATCAGCCCGGGATAGTGCCGCCAGACAAAGGCCGGAATGCCGGGATGGAAGATCAGACCCGACCGCGCTGCATCGTGGTGCGCGACGAGCACGACGACCCGCTCGGCATCGGGCGGGCCGACCTCGGCGACCACGTTGTAGGAGGGCCTGCTGCTCAGGAACCTGCGGAGGTAGTGAGCGCCACCGCTCACGTCGTCCCAGATGCCCGCGGCCGCCGCGCCCGCGACCGCCGCCCCGAGCAGGCGCCGGCGGCGGCCGATCACGCTGCCGGCGGCGCCCATTGCGGTGAGCAGCGCCAGCGGCACCCAGTAGCCCCCGTGTGCGCGCTCGACCTCGACACGCGCAGTGGCCCCGAGCTCGCCCAGGCGGGCGGCGACCCACTCTGCCGCCGTGCGTTCGCCATCCGAGGCGGACGGGCGGGGGATCGCGGCAAGGTCCCCAACGAGGCGGCGCAACTCGTCGCGCTCGGTCATCGGAGGTGCGAGAACCGTCATCGGACGCGGCACGATAGCCAAGAGAGCCATAAGCTTCCGGCGTGCGGGATCCGAACTGCATCTTCTGCAAGGTGATCGCGGGCGAGATCCCGTCCGAGGTCGTCGACTCCGACGGCCGGACGGTGACCGTGATGGACATCAACCCGGCAACGCGCGGCCACGTCGTCGTCATCCCGCGCGAGCACGCCGAGAACCTGCTCGTCGTGTCGGAGGAGGATCTGTCGGCCACGATGGCGGCCGTGCGCAGGGTCGTCGAGGGCATGCAGGAGACGCTCGCGCCCGACGGATTCAACATCCTCAACAACATGGGGCGTGCGGCCTGGCAATCGATCTTCCACTTCCACGTGCACGTGATTCCGCGCTACGCGGACGACCCGCTGCAGCTTCCCTGGGTGCCCGAGCCCGCCGATCCAGGCGAGCTGGCGGCCGTGGCGGACGAGCTGAGGCGATAGAGCGCGCTGGGAGTGCCAGCCCTGCTGGTAAGTTTTCGCGCGGATGGCGAAGGAAGAAAAGATCGAGATGGAGGGCGAGATCGTCGAGGCCCTGCCCAACACGATGTTCAGGGTGAAGCTCGACAACGATCACATGGTGCTCGGCCACATCTCCGGGAAGATGCGCCGCCACTACATCCGCATCCTCCCGGGCGACCGGGTGAAGATCGAGCTGTCGCCGTACGACCTCGAGCGCGGCCGGATTACGTACCGGTACAAGTAGCGCGCGCCGGATCGAGGGTCTGGTTGGGTCAGGCTGGGCCGGTCCGTCAGCCCGAAAACTGGCATTGAGGGGTCAGGCGGGTCGATCCGTCACGCGATCGCCTCATTGCGGCGCAGCCATGCACGAGGCGGTCAAGAGAGTCCCATTGACACAGACCCGTTCCCCGTCACTGGTGCATTTGGGCCCTCATCGGGTACTCAACTCACCATTGGACGATTGCGGCACGATCAGCCGCCATGTCGCGGTGTCAATCCGCTCGAGTCACATGCGAACCGATCAGGCGTCTCAGCCTGACCCGTTAATGCCAGTTTTCTGGGCCACCACACCCACCGACGCCAACGGCGAGCGCCGGCGCTCCCGTCTAGGCGCGCGTGAGCTCCGCGACAGGCGGGATTGCGTCCACGTGCCGGCGGTCGGTGACCTGCTCGAGCAGCTCTGCGACGTCGAGGAGCCGCTCGTCCTCGCTCCACGGGGCCAGCAGCTGGAGCGCGATCGGAAGCCTCTCTGATGTGAGACCGCACGGAACCGAGATGCCCGGCACTCCGGCGAGGTTCCCGATTCCTCCCTGCCGAACGTTTGCGTAGTCCGCGGGCACGCGACCGGAGGGCAGCTCCACGGCAGGGTCTTCGATCGGGGGCGGAGGCGCCGGCACAGTGGGCCAGGCGAGCACGTCCACGCGCTCGAACGCGCGTGCCAGCGAGCGCCTGAGCTGCGCGCGGGCGCGGTCGGCCCTCACGAGCGCGGCGGCCGGCAGCAGCAGGTTGTACTTGGAGAGCGCCCGCCCGACCGGGGACAGGTGGGCTGTGACCTCGGCGACCCGCTCGGGCTTGATCGAAGGCATGCCTTCGAGCGCGAGTCTGATCACGGTCGCAATGATCACGTGCTCGACGCCCTCGAGCTCGACCTCGTACGTCTCCACGCCGGCGTCCGCGAGCGCGTCCACCGCCGCCCGGCAAGCGCTCTCGACCTCAGGGTCGAGATCCCGCCAGAACCAGGGAGCAAGACCGATGCGCAGCGTTGTCGCTCGCCGGCTTTCGAGGGGACGTCCGAGCAGGGCGCTGCCGAGTAGCCGGGCGTCGGCCGCGTCGCGGCACATCGGCCCGGGCGCGCCCATCGACGCGAAACCATGCGTGTAGCCGTCGGGAGGGACGAGCCCCCATGTGAACTTGAGCCCCGTGATGCCGCAATACGCGGCGGGGTAGCGGATGGAGCCGCCGCCGTCCGTGCCGACCGCTCCGCTCACGAGGCGGGCGCCGACGGCGGACGCCGAGCCTCCCGAAGACCCGCCGCCGCAGCGGGACGTGTCCCAGGGCGTGGCGCAGGGTCCGTACGCCGAAAGGTGGCCCGTCGAGCCGGCACCAAGCTCGTGCATGTTCGTGACCGCGACGATCACTGCACCGGCGTCGCGCAGCCGCCGGTAGATGGTGGACTCGCCCGCTTCGACCCCGAAGAGGTTCTTGATGCAGCCGTCACGCGGGGCCCGCCATGGCAGCGCGAACATGTCCTTGACCGCGACCGGCACGCCGTGCAGCGGACCCTCCGGCGCTTCGGCCAGCATGCGCGCGGACTCGTTCGCGAAGGACTCCGCGATCGATCGAATCGGCCCGTCGCGCTCCTCGATGCGCGCGAGCGTCGCCTCCAGCAGCTCGGTCGCGTCGAGCTCTCCCTCGGCGATGGCCCGTGCCTGCTCGCGCAGGGGGAGATCCTGAGGGTGCTCGCTCATGATCCGGCGCGCGCGCCCGGCGCCCGCGAGGGATCGAGACCGTGCTCGGGCGGAATGCCGCTCAGGTCCGCCGCCATCAACGCGTCGCGCCCCGGACCGTAGACTGCCTCGGCGGCGCGCATCACCGCGAGATCGACCTCGTCGACAGTGATCCCGTAGCGGCCGAGCGTCAGGCGCACGAACGTGTCGAACTGCTCACCGGTGTCCATCGCGCGGTCGAAGCCTACACCTGCGACAGGGGAAGCGGCGGGAGCGGAGAATGAGTATGTGCTGGCCTCGGTCCGGAACTTTCCCGCGGGCGGCGTGTTCAGTCTGAGATGCATATCAAAGCCGGATATCTGCTGGTTTGCGTGGCGACTGCCGTACTGGCCGCCGCCACAATCGCGACTGCAGCGAAGCGGCAACAGACGCCCGCGCCCAAGTCGATCGTGCTCGGGAAGACCGCCAACTACCCAGGACCCGGCTGCCCGACGCCGGCCAGCTGCGAGGTTGTCGCCAAGGTGACCGGCATCCAGATGATGGCCGACGGTGTTCCTCACCCGTTCCGTGCGCCGAAGGCCGGAACGCTCGTGTCCTGGTGGCTGAAGCTCCCGAAGCTGAGCGCGACGCAGCTGCGTTCGTTCAACAGCTTCTTCGGCGGGGATCCGACGGCGCGCATCGCGGTGCTGCGCCGCGGCTTGCGTGGGCGGTTCCGCTTGGTGCGGCAGAGCCCGAGCCAGAGCCTCAAGGCTGACCTCGGCAAGAAGGGCCGTGTCCGCTACAAGCTCGCGCAGCCGCTTCGCGTGGAGCAGGGCGACTACATCGGACTGACCGCCGTCACGTGGTTGCCCGCTTTCGCGGTCAACCTCGACGGGACGCAGAACTACTGGCTGGCGAGCAGGGCGCGGAGCAAATGTGACACGCCCTCGAGCAAGGATCCGAAGCGCTTCGCCGCCTACTACAAGCGCAATCAAGCGCACCTGGAGGCAAGTACCGCGCTCCCGTACCAGTGCACCTACCGGACCGCACGCCTGCTCTACTGGGCGCGCCTCGTCCCGGACGCGGAAACGCCGACGCCTTAGCGGCTGTTTAGCGGGCGCCCGCGCGCTCAGCAGGCGCCGGGATTGTCCTTGCAGAACTGCTCGAAACGGTCCGCCGGGCTTCCCTGGGGCGGCGGCGTGTCGTTCTGCTTGGTGTCGTTCTGCGGTGACTGCGCGCCGCCGCTGGTCGGGGCCGGCGCCGTCTGGGTCGGCGTCTGAGCGGGAGCGGTAGTCGTGCTCTCGGTCGAGGTGGTCTTGTCGGTGTCGGTGATCCCGCTCTCGCTCTTGATCGTGCCGGGCGGTGGCTTCAGCTCAGGGACGCTGGGCGTCGAGGATCCCTCGTCGCCCGAGCTGGCGATCACGACCCCGACCAGGAGCCCGGTCGCGACTGCCGCAATGGCGATGATGCCGAAGCGTCGCACAAGCGGTCTGGTCCTAGTCGCCCTTGCGGGGCTCGCCGAGCGCAGGCAAGCGGCGTAGGCAGTAAGGACAGTCGCCGAGGTCCCGCCCGACCAACTGGCCGCAGTGGGGGCAGATCCGGAGGTTTTCCGGAGTGCGCGGAAGGTTCGACGGACTGTCCGCGTCCGGGACGAGCTTGGCCACGACATACATCCGCTCGCCCGTGACCTGGTCGTAGTAGCCGACCGCGTCGAGATCGGGCTGTTCGCCGTCGACGGAGATCACGGCCTCTCGTCCGGATGCAGGGGCACGCAGACGGTATCGCTCGGGGCGTCCCATACGGCGGGCAAAGATAGCAAGGCCTCTTCCCGTTGCACCTCTCTGCGAACGGGCCCGGAGGTCAATCCGTGCCAACCAGGTCCACCTCGGTGCCGTCCTGCCAGCCCGCCATCACCTCGCGAGCCTGCCAGGGTGCGGTGGCGCCGAGCCGTCGGACCTGCTCGGCATACGCCTGCATCGCGCGTCTCGCGGCGGCCGACGAGGAAGCCGCCAAAAAGGCCGCTCGCTCCGTGTGGAGCCCGCTTCCGAGTGGCGACGAGGCGCCCTCGTAGACGGCCCGCTTGAGCGCCGCGACCGCGACGGGTGAACGGCGCGCGAGCCGTTCCGCCGTCTCATGCGCTCGCGCGGCCAGAACGGCGGGTTCCACCACCTGATGCACCAGTCCGGACGCGAGTGCCTCCTGCGGGGTCAGGATGCGTCCCTCGAGCATCATCTCGAGTGCCCGAGCAGGGCCAAGAGCGCGCGCAAGGCGCTGGGTTCCGCCCCCGCCGGGGATGATCCCCAGCGTCACTTCGGGCAGCCCTATGCGGCCGTCGCCGTCCGCCATCAGCCTGATGTCGCAGGCCAGGGCGAGCTCGCAGCCACCGCCGAGGGCGAGACCGTTGATCGCCGCGATGAACACCTTGTCGAGGCGGTTCATCCGCAGGAACACGTCGTGGATCTGAAGCAGCGCCGAGAGGCCTGCCGCCGGAGACCGTTCGACGACCGAGCGAGCACCTGGGATTCGCTGGATCGCGCCGACCGCGCGAAGGCTTCCGCCCGCCTGTCCAGGAGACACGGAAGCCGAGACGCGCTCCGAGCCCCGGAGGATCTCCTCCACGTCGAAGTGGGTGATGAAGACGTCATCCGGTGCTCCGGTGAGCACGACGGCGCCGACGCTCCGATCGGACTGGAGTCGCCGGACCAGCTGCTCGAGTTCGCGCACCATCCGCGAAGTCATGAAATTCCGGGGCGGGTTGTCGAGCTGCACGGTGAGGACGCGACCCGTCTGTTCGGCCTGGACTTGCTGCTCCGGCATGGCGTTCTCCTCCAGTGGGTGGGTGCGGGCGTGGTGAGCGTATATGGCAGGAGACGCCGCCCGCCTTTCTATCCTCGACTGCGTGCGGCTGCTGATCTTCCACGGGTACCTGCTGCGGGGGACCGGCTCGAACGTCTACAACGCGGAGCTGGCGGAAGCGCTCGTGCGTCTGGGACACGAAGTCCACCTTCTCTGCCAGGAGCCCAAGCCGGCGGAGCTCGGGTTCGTCGACTCCTTTGGAAGCTGGGACAGCGGGAAGCTCGACGTCGTCCCGATCCGGCGTCCCGCGAGCCGCGGGCGCTGCACCGTCTACCGACCCGACATCGGCGGGCTGCTCCCGGTCTACGTCTACGACACCTACGAGGGATTCGAGGTGAAGACGTTCAACGACCTGACCGACGAGGAGCTCGCCAGGTACATCGAGCGCAACGTGGCGGCGGTTCGGGACGTCGCCGCATACGCCGAGCCCGAAGCCGGCTTTGCCAACCACGCCGTGATGGGCCCCGCGATCCTCGCGCGCGCGCTCGACGACACGCCCTACGGTGTCAAGATCCACGGCTCGGACCTCGAGTACACCGTAAAGCCCTATTACCAGCGCTTCGCCCCCTACGCCAGCGAGGGTCTCGTTCCCGCGAAGGCCGTTCTGGTCGGTTCCCGTCACACGGCTGAAAGCCTTTGGGCGGCGATGCCCCTCGAGGGCCTTCGCGAGCGCACGTTCCTCGGGCCCCCGGGCGTAGACGTGCACACGTTCTCGCCGCGCGACACGGAAAGCGCCGAGCTGGAGCTCCGCGGCCTGGTGCGCTGGCTCGAGAGCGCCGAGCGCACGGGGTTCAACGCAGCCGCGGAAGAGGCGATCGACGCCCTCTGCGACCCGCGCCGCGATCACCTGCCAACCGGCGACGAGCTCGCCGGCGTGCGCACGCTGTACGACACGCGCGGCATCGACGCGTACGCGCCTCACGATCTCGCCGAGGTCGATCCGAGGGCACACTCGGTCATCTGCTTCGTCGGGAAGCTGATTGTCTCCAAAGGCATCGACCTCCTGATTGCGGCGTGGCCGCTGGTGTTGATGAAGGAGCCGCGGGCCCGGTTGGTGCTGGTCGGCTTCGGCACGTACCGGGAGGGCATCGAGTTGTTGATCCGGGGACTCGAGCGAGCGGACGAGCGGCTGCTGATGCATCTCTGCCGCCACGGCCGGGAGCTGGAGGGTGGACCGCGGGACCAGCTGACCTACCTGCGGACCTTCCTGGAGGGTCTCACCGGCCGTCACGAGCGCTACTTCGCCGCCGCCAAGAAGATGCGGGACACGATCGTGTTCACCGGCCGGCTCGAGCATGGCGAGCTCGCGCGCCTCTTGCCGGCCGCCGACGAGGTCGTCGTGCCCAGCATGTTCCCGGAGGCGTTCGGGATGGTCGCCGCCGAGGCGGCCGCATCGGGAGCCTTCCCGATCTGCGCAGGGCACTCCGGACTGGCGGAGGTGACGAGCATCCTCGGCGAGCAGCTGCCGCCGAGCGTGCGCGAGCTCCTCACGTTCGAGCGCAGCATGCGCGCGGTCGAGGACCTCGGCTTCGCGATGAACGAGTGGCTCCAGCTGGACGAGCGGCTGCGCTCCTCTGCCCGCTCCGCGCTCGTCAGGACGTCGGAGGAACGGTTCGGCTGGGAGACGGTCGCGGAGACCGTGCTGTCCGCGTCCGGTGGGCGCACGACCCGGCTCGAGCCCGTCCCGGGCGGCGTTCCCTTCGCGCCCAGCAGTCTCCCGGAATAACTTGTAACCTTGCGTCAATAATCACGAGCGCCCTGGAGGAGGCCGCATGCAAGTTCGCGATGGGATGTCCAGTGTCGTATTGACGATCGGTCCGAGCCATTCGCTCCAGGAGGCCGCGCGGCTCATGGCGGACCGGAACGTCGGCGCGGCTGTGGTCGTCGACCCGGACAGCCCCGGCCCGGGCATCGTGACCGAGCGGGACATCCTGCGTGCGCTTGCGGCGGGCCAGGACGCGAGCGCCGAGCTCGTCCGCGACCATCTCACCGACGACCTGATCTCGGCTTCGCCGGACTGGAGCCTCGAGCAGGCCGCCGAGACGATGGTGGAGCACGGCTTCCGGCATCTGCTCGTGGTGAACGGCAGCGAGCTCTGCGGCGTGCTGTCGATGCGCGACATCGTGCGCTGCTGGGTGCACTCGCGCGTCGCCTCTTAGCGCCGCAGCCACCTTCAGCGTCCGTGAACCGCGACGAGCGCTTCTCGCAGGACGACTGGCGGCAAGAAACCCGGCATCGACGGGGGTCGGGCTCCAAACCGTTACGCGAGTTGGCTCATTACGGTGCCGCCGTACAAGGTGCGGTCAAGAAAGTTCCATTGACACAGACTCGTTCCCCGTCACTGCTGCATTGGGGCCCTTATCGGGTACTCAACTCACCATTGGACGATTGCGGCACGATCAGCGGCCATGTCGCGGGGTCAATCCGCTCGAGTCACATACGATCCAGCGCCTCAGCCCGACCCCTGTTAGTGCCGATCTTTTGACTGCCAGCGCCAGCGGAGAAGCGCGGCGCTCCTCTGGCCAGCGGCTCCGGGCCACGACCGGAGAGCCCGCCTAACGGCGGTCTCCGGAACCACTTGGAAGCTGCTCGATGTCCGCGCGGACGTCGCGGATCCAGCGCACGACCGTGATCAGCGTGATCAGCCCGCCTACGGCCACGAACGGCCACGAAAGGATCAGCCCGACGAGGGCGACCGCGATGCCGATCGCCGCGAACATCGGGACGAGGCTCGGGCGCGGAAGATGGATCTCCTCGATCGCGCCGTCGTGGTGGTCGTGGTGGGTCACTCGTTCAGCTCAGGTAGAGCGACGCGGCGAGGAAGGTGAGGCCGAAGACGATGACCGCGATGCCGCCGGCGATCAGTCCGGCGACGATGTTCCTGCGTGCGAGCTTGCGGTCCATCTGGGCCCCCGGATCCTAGACCAGGTGGTCGATCGCCATCGCGGCGAAGAGCAGCGCCAGGTAGGCGAGCGAGTAGTGGAACAGGATTGCGGCGGAGCGCCTGTCCGCACGCCGGTGAAGTCGTAGGCAGAGCCACAGGAAGACAGCGTCGAGCGCGGCGGCCGCGGCCACGTACGACGCGCCGAAGAGGCCGCCTATCACCGGCAGCGCCGTGATCGCCAGCAGCAGCCACCCGTAGAGGAGGATCTGCCGCCGCGTCTCGACCTCGCCGTCGACCACGGGGAGCATCGGGATGCCCGTGCGGGCATAGTCTTCCTTGATCAGGAGCGCCAGTGCCCAGAAGTGCGGCGGCGTCCAGTAGAAGACGATCGCGAAGAGGTAGAACGCCGACGCGTCGAGGTGTCCGGCCGCGGCCGCCCAGCCGACCAGAGGCGGTACGGCGCCGGCCGCGCCGCCGATCACGATGTTCTGGGACGTGATCGGCTTGAGCCAGAGCGTGTAGACGAACACATAGCCGAGCAGCCCCGCCATCGCGAGGAGGGCCGCGGTCATGTTCACGGCAAGCGCGAAAAGCCCGAAGGCAGCGACGCCGAGCACGATTCCGAACCAGAGCGCTGCGCGCGGCTCGACGCGGCCGTCTGGCAGCGGCCGGCTGGAGGTCCGCGCCATGCGGGCGTCGATGTCGCGCTCCAGATAGTGGTTGATCGCGCCGGCGCCTCCGGCGGCGAGGTAGCCGCCGAGCATCGTCGCGAGGATCAAGCCGATCCCCGGCGAGGAGTCCGCCACGAACATCGTCGCGAGCGTCGTCACCAGCAGCAGCGAGATGACACGCGGCTTCGTGAGAGCGACGTAGTCGCCCGCGATTTCGCGGGCGCCGTAGAGCCACGAGGCGGCGGCCGCGGGTCTGCGTGCTCGTGCTCCGGCTTCCATCAGATGCGCAGCCCTCCGGCCGCGGCCGGCTGCGCCGACGGCTTCCGCCGAGCTCCGGCCTCCGCCGGTTGCGGCGCGCCGACCACCAGCAGCGTGAAGTACACGAGCGAGATCCAGAGCAGCGCGCCGACCGCCAGATGCGCGACCACGAGCGAGGCGTGCTCGCCGAGCCAGACGTTGAGGGCGCCGAGCAGCACCTGGCAGGCCAGCACACCGATCGTGAGCGCGGATGCGGCGGTGAGCGTGCGTGACGAGGCCGGGTCGAGCCGGCGCCGCCGGCGAACCACGGCCACGAGCAGCGCGAGCACCAGCACGACGGTCAGGTACATGAAGGCCCGGTGCGTCAGGTGGATGTCCAGCGCGCGGCTCCGGCCGAACGGCATGAACTCGCCGCCGCAGCTTGGAAAGTCCGTGCCGCAGGCGGTGTGCGCGTCGGCGGCGGCGTGCTCCTCGGGCGTGCCGTGCAGCGCGGTCGCGGACATGTACCCGCCGGCGACGATCGTCGCTAGCGCCGCGACCGAAGCGCCGATCGCGAGCGTCCGTATGCCGCGCGTCGCGGCCGGGCGGCGGGCAAGCAAGCCGGTGCCGGCGCGCATCGCGCCGAGGCGTGCGATGTAGAGCAGGAGGCCGATCTGGAGCATCGCGACGCCGAGGTGCGCCGCGACGAGCTCCTCCTCGAGTCC
Source organism: Actinomycetota bacterium (assembly GCA_046725795.1). Lineage (GTDB taxonomy): Bacteria > Actinomycetota > Thermoleophilia > Solirubrobacterales > JBBDJG01 > JBBQKG01. Next base: position 1,515 of record JBKOZI010000048.1, on the reverse strand, counting down.
CTTCTCGACGGTGAGCCCGCCGAGCGCGGCCTGGAAGAGGACAAGCCCGAGCGCGGCGAAGCAAGCACGAAGCAGCGTCGTGTCGGAGCGGTAGCGGCGCCAGGCGAGTACGACGAGGGTGGCGATCAGAATCGTCACGGCCGCCGCGACGATCCGGTGCGTGTACTCGACGATCATGTTGGCGTCGACCAACGGGACGACGCGACCACCGCACAGCGGCCAGCCGTGCGTGCCGCTGCCCTGCGCCCCGCAACCGAGCCCGGAATCGCTGATCCGCACGACGCCGCCGACGATGATCAGGAGGAAGGTCAGGGCGGCCGCCGCGTAGGCGACCCGGCGAAAGCCCCGGGAAGGAACCGTTTCCATCGCCCTACGCGACCGGCTCCGCCGCCGGCACCTCGGCGGCGAGTCGCTCCTCCTGGTCGCGTACGCGCCTGCGGATGTCCCTCATCGGCTCGAAGCTGCGCACGGTGGGGGTTACGTCGAAGTTGTGCTCGGGGGGCGGGGACGTCGTGAACCATTCGAGCGTGTTCGCCTGCCACGGATCCGGGCCGGAGCGGCGGCCGCGGCGCACGCTCACCACAACGTTCGCGACCGTGACCAGCACGCCGAGCGCGAGTATGAAGGAGCCGATCGTCGAGGCGAGGTTGTAGCCGTGGAGCGAGCCGGTGTCGCCGTACTCGAACACTCGCCGCGGCATTCCGGACATCCCGGCCGAGTGCTGAGGCAGGAAGGTCAGGTTGAAACCGATCACCATCAGCCAGAACGAGACCTTGCCCCAGGTCTCCGACATCAGCCGGCCGGTCATCTTCGGGAACCAGTAATAGAGGCCGCCGACGAGGGCGAACAACGTGCCGCCGAACAGCACGAAGTGCATATGTGCGACCACGAAGTAGGTGTCGGTGAGCTGCCAGTCGACCGGGAAGACCGCGAGCATCACGCCGGTCGCGCCGCCCACGGTGAATTGGGCGATCAACCCAACCGCAAAGAGCAGCGGCACGCGGAACTCGATGTTGCCGCGCCACAACGTCGCGACCCAGTTGAAGATCTTGATCCCGGTCGGCACAGCGATCGCGAACGACGACAGCATGAAGAAGCTGAGCACCGGAGTCGTGAGGGGGGTGGCGAACATGTGGTGCGCCCAGACCAGCATGCCGAGGAAGGCGATCGCTCCCGTCGCGATCACGATCGCGCGGTAGCCGAAGATCGGCTTGCGCGAGAACACCGGCACGATCTCGCTCACCATGCCGAACGCGGGCAGCACCATGATGTACACCTCGGGGTGGCCCATGAACCAGAAGAGGTGCTGCCACAAGAGCGGCGAGCCGCCCTGCGTCGGGTCGAAGAACGTGCCGTGGAAGTTCCGGTCGATCAGGAGCATCGCGAGCGTCGCCGCGAAGGACGAGATCGCGAGCAGGATCAGGTACGAGTAGATCAAGATCGTCCAGACGAAGAGCGGCATCCGGCTGAGCGACATCCCCGGCGCCCTCATGTTGTGGATCGTCACGATGAAGT
>JBKOZI010000047.1:0-15739 GCA_046725795.1 Actinomycetota bacterium | reverse complement strand
CTGGTCGAGCGCATCGACGCCATCCGACCGCTCACGATCGCCTTCGCCACCGCCTACCTCGCCCTCTCGCTGCGCTTCTGGTTCTACGTTCCAGCGATCATCGCCGGCACCGCCACGGCATGCTTCACCATCGCCGCCGTGCTCTCGGCATGAGGTCAAATGCGGTGGCAGCCGGTGGCACCGCGCCCAAGCCAGAGGGTGCCAGCAGTCCGCCGCCAGAAGAAGCCACTCGTATGGATGGAGGTCCACGAATGAGGCTCCCGAACAGCGCGCACACCTCCCGGCCCTGGCGGATCCACGAGCTCACCCGCGACTTCCGGCTCGAGGACGTGTGGGCGCTGCCGGGGACGGGCGGCCCGGACGACTTCCCTCGGCTCGTGCAGCTGATCGCCTCACTGGACCCGTCGCAAGGCTCCTCGCGCGCCGCCCGCGCGCTCTTCGCGATCCGGTGGAAGCTCGGGGAGCTGCTCGGTTGGGACGATCCGGACGCCGGCCTCGGCTCCAGGGTGCCGACGCTCCGCGATCGGTTGCCAGCGGATCTGCGCGACGCCCCATCCGGCCCGGACTTCGACGCGCTCCCCTTCACCTCGCTCTACCTGCTCGAAGACGAGTTCGCCGCGGAGATCGCCAACCGGACCATGCACGGCGTCATGCACATCGGCCGGGTCCCCGACGGAACCGGCGGCTTCCGCGCCCAGATGGCCGTCTTGGTGAAGCCAAACGGACTGTTCGGAACCGCCTACATGGCCGCGATCAGGCCGTTCCGGCACCTGATCGTCTACCCGCGGCTGATGCGAGAGACCGAGCGGGAGTGGCGGGCGCGCGCCGGCGAGCGGACACCCACGCACGCGGAGGGCTCGGCGTGAACCTCCCGCTGATCGTCGCCGGATCCCTCGCCACCCTCGGCGCCGCCATCCACGGAGTGGGAGGCGAGGTCCTCGTAGTGAGAAAGCTGTCGCCGGGAATGCTGCCGTCCAGCCCCTTCGGTGGTCCGGGGATGACCAAGACGATGATTCACGCCACGTGGCACATGACGACCATCGCCTTTCTCACCGTCGGATTCGCGCTCCTCCTGTCAGGCTCGGTCCTCCACGGCGATACAGCCCGGGGAATCGGCATGGTCGCCGCCGGCGCGTCCACCGGCTTCGCGGCGCTCGCGGTGGGGCTGGCTGCCTACACGCAATCCCCTCGATCCCTGTTCCGCCACCCCGCTCCCGCCGTGCTCACCGCCACCGCGGCGCTGGCGTGGTGGGGAGCTCTTTGAAGAAGAGCGCGGTTTTCTGAGCTCACCTGCGTGCCGCACCGTGCTCAGCGGGCCTCGGCGAGCGCGTTCTCCGCCGAGGCGCTCACGTCGCGTAAGGCGTGCCAGGCTGTCGGGTCGTGCGATGGGACGAGCGTCGCGTCGGGCTCCTGCTCGGAGAACACCTTCAGCTCGCGCAACGAGCGCAGATAGAGCGCGTCGTTCACCGTCAGTAACGGCAGGATCTCCTCGCGGATGCTGCGAAGCGTGTAGACCGCGTCGCCGACCACCAATACGTCGCGGCCGCCGGGCACCCGTACCAGCACTGACATGTGCCCCGGAGTGTGTCCGGGGGTCGAGATCAGACGGATGCTGCCGTCGCCGAGCAGGTCGATCGTCTTCGCAAACGGGCCGTGCGGTTCGCCGACCCGCTCGAACTCGACGAGCTCCATCCGTGGCTCGGGCGGGAGGTGCTCCGAGACGTAGCCCTTGCCAGCCGCACCATGCGCGTTCGCCGCGGCCCATTCGTCGCGCGTGCAGACGAACTTTGCCTTCGGCAGGAGCCGCATCCCGCTTGTGTGGTCGACGTGGAGGTGCGTCATGAGCACACGCTCAACCTCCGACGGCTCGACGCCGAGTCCCCGCAGCTGCCCCTCGTAGGGCACCTCGGGCGGATTGAGGTTCCGGAAGAGCAGTGCCATCCGGAGGCCGAAGTCCGTGCGCAGGTTGTCGCTGGCGTCGGGGTGGAGGCCGGTGTCGATAAGGATGGGCCCGGCAGACGGGTGCCGAAGGACATAGGCCAGAAAAGGGGAGCGCATCACCTCGCCGCGCGGGTTGAAGACTGCGGCCAATCTCGTCACCCGATTCCCGCCCTCGGGGCGGAAGACGTAGGCGTGCGGCATCGGTACCTGGCCCACCACCAGCACGTCTAGCTCAACGGCGGCCTTGCTGGAGTTGTCGCTCACGATTGCTCCTCCAAGAGGTCTGAGGCTGTTTGCCCTGCCTGGCTGAGCGCGAGCTCATAGAAGAGCTCAACGAAGTCGCCATGCAGTGACTCCGCGAACGCGTCCGGATCGAGGAGCTTCGCCATCGCCAGGCCTATGCCGAGCTCGCGCATCACGGTCGCGATGTCCTGCGCCGGCATCGGCAGCTCGAGGCCTGCAGCCCGCGTCTCCTTCTCAAGGATCCGGCCGAGCGCCAAGCGCACTGCTGCCTGACGCGCGGCGAGCGCGTCTCGAAGATGCGGGCGGCGCAGCGAGTGGACGAAGAACTCGAGCGCCACGACCATGAACGTCGGATCGGCCGCCTGCCGCGCCATCCAGTGGTCGGCGAAGGCCCTCGCCACCTGGGGCAGTTGGCCGGAGACCTGCTCGTAGACGTCTGTTACCTCGGCGACACGCGTGAGCGCGTAGGACTCGAACGCGGCGAGGAAGAGCTCGTCTTTGCCGCCGAAATGGAAGTAGATCGCGCCGGTCGTGTAGCCGGCGTTGCCCGCGATCTGCTCCAGCGAGGCGGCCTGAAACCCCCGCTCGGAGAACACCTTGGTAGCGGACGCGATCAGCTCGCGCCGCGTCTCCTCCTTGCGCTCTTGGCGGCGGGAACGACGACCTGAGGCTTCCATGGCGACCGAATATAACATAGGCTACCAATGTAAGATTCGATCGTTATCTATTAGCCTACCCCGGGGGGAACGCCAATGAGACAGAAGGCGAAATGGCGCGATACGCGACTCGGCGCGCCTCGCGAGCTCGACCTCCCCCAGGGCCGACTGCGCTACTTCGACATCGGCACCGGTGCGCCGGTCGTCTTCGTGCATGGCCTGTTCGTGAATGCGAACGTGTGGCGCAAGCTCGTGCCAGAGCTCTCCAAGGATGCTCGCTGCGTGATCCTCGACCTGCCCTTCGGATCGCACGAGCTGCCAATGAAGCCGGACGCCGACCTCGGCGAGCGAGGCGTCGTCAACCTGATCGCAGGCGCGATCGAGGCGCTCGACCTCGAGGACGTCACGCTTGTCGGCATGGACACGGGCGGCGCGGTCTGCCAGTTCATGGTCACCCAACGGCCGGATCGGATTGGTCGACTCGTCCTCTGCTCGTGCGACTACCGGGACAACTTCCCGCCGCGCGTCTTCATGCATCTCAAGCTCCTGCCGTACATAGAGCCACTCGTGCCGCTGCTCTTCGCGCCCTTCCGCCTGCGACTCGTGCGCCGGCTGCCGAACGGTTTCGGGTGGCTCTCTAAGCGGCCGGTCGAGCGAGCGGTCGAGGACTCCTGGGCGCTCCCGGCCCTGGACGACCGCAACGTGCGCGCGGACGTCGCCAAGGTCGTGCGCCTCTTCAACAAGTCGCGGCTGAACGAGACAGCAGACCGGCTGCGCGCTTTCGCGCGGCCGGCGCTGATCGCCTGGTCGTTCGACGACAAGGTGTTCCCGCGCGAGCACGCCGAAGCACTTCGCCAGGAGCTGCCGAAGGCCCGGCTCGAGTGGATCCGCGGCGCACGCACCCTGTCGATGGAGGACCAGCCGGAGCGCCTGTCGGAGCTGATCGCGGGCTTCGTCCGCGAGCCGCAACGGGCGGTGGCCTAGGCGTGGACGCGCGCGGCAGTGAGCGCGCCCCGCCCGAAGTTCGGAACGCCTCCGCCGCGGCAGCGCCAGCCTCCCCGCCCGCGGACATCCATCCATACCGCCGCGCGTGGGAGACCCGTGACCTCGACGCCTGGGAGAAGGCGCTCTCGCCGAGCGTGGTGATGCATTCGCCGGTGCTGAGCGAGCCCTTCGTGGGGCGCGACGTGGCGCTCGACCTCTTCAGGGTCCTGTTCGAGTGCTTCGAAGACTTCCGGTTCACGGATGAGCTGGGCGCCGCAGATGTGCGCGCGTTCTTCTGGCGCGCGGGCTTTCGCGGTCAGACGATCGAGGGCGCGGACCTCGTGCGCCTAGACGCCGAGGGCAACGTCTCGGAGATCACCGTCCTGATTCGCCCCCTGGTCAACATCGCGGTGTTCGCGACGGCGATCGGCGGCCCGCTCGCCGCTCGGCGCGGCGCGCTCCGCGGCGTGCTTGTACGGTTGCTCAACTCTCCGCTCGGCTTCATCTTCAGAATGGTCGACCGGGTAGCCTCGCGGCTCGTGGGGCCAAAGTGAGCTCAGCACCCACGAGGAACGCAGCCGGACTCTCCCGGTGAATCGGGCCGCGCCCGCTTACTTCGCGACGGGCAGCACCAGATAGCTGCCCTTGTACAGAACGGTGTTCATGGCAGGCGGCAGCAGATCGATGCGGGCGTCCTGCGGGTGGTCTCGATCGAACCGGATCGAGCCGGGAAGGTGCGTGGGGAGATCCGTCGAGGTGAGCCGGAGCTGGAGCTGGTGTCCCGGCGCCAGCTCGTAGGCGGTCGGCCAGATCTCGATGTCGTACTCGTAGAGGCGGTTCGGCTCGATCGGCTGCGGGTCGGTGTGCGTGTGGTACGGACGTGCCGACGTGCTGAGGGCGCGATCCAGGGCGCGGTGCGAGGCGCGCAGCGCCCCTTCCGTGATGATCGACTCGCTGCCGTCGGGCCCGACGTCGGCGAGCTTCGCATGCCAGTCGGTGTCGCTCGCCGTCGACGCGGCAACCAGATGCAGCCCGATCGGCCCGACCACGGTCAGGGGGCGGGTCAGGACTGACGTGCGGAAGGTGAGGCCCTGGGGCCCCTCGAGCCGCTGGTCGGTGGGGACATACGGCGTTGCCGCGACGGTGCCGTACTGGTCGAAGGCCATGCTGAAGCCGGCCACGGGATCGGTCACGTACTGCCCGAAACCCTCTCCCTGGGTCGAGAGCACGCTGTCGGCGGCCGGCGTCATGCTGCGCGGCCCGAGCGCGAGCTGGTCGAACTTCGTCTTCGAGGGTGGCCACAAATCCGCGCTCGCGTATTGGTTCCTCCCCTGGAGGTAGTACTCGACCGGTGGCCGCTCGGGAGTGGTCGCGCCCTGCAGGTACCTCTGGAGGAACTCGAAGGTGACGGCCGAGACGTCCTCGACGCCGGGGGGGTTCGTGAACGGAGCGAACGGCGGCCCGCAGCCCTTGTGCGTGCAGGGAGTCATGTAGAGGCGGGTCTCAACGCCGCGCCGTTGCGCAAGACGCTGGTACATCTCGGGCGCCCCACGGAGGAGGCCGTCGTGCCACCCGCCGATGATGAGCACCGGCACCTCGATCTGGCCGGCCCGATAGATCGGCGACCGGTCGCGGTAGAACTGGTCGTCGTTCGGGCGGGCAAGGTAGTCGAAGGCGATCGTGCCCGGCGGCGACTGGCCGAGCTTCGCACTCAGGGTCTCCTCGAGCAGATACGGATCGGTGTTGGTCCCGATCGCCCCCGGGGCTCCCTGAACCGCGACGTACTGAGCGTCGAAGCTGAGGTTCGGCACGCCTCCGTGCGTGAAGGCGTCCCGGTAGACGTCCCCCAGCGCGACGCTGGGGACGATCGCCGCGAGGTGCGGGGGCTGCTGCTCGGCGGCGAGGTACTGCGTGATGCCGACATAGGAGCCACCGGCCATTCCCACCTTGCCGGTCGAGTACGGCTGCGTGCCGAAGTACTCGACGAGGTTGAAGCCGTCGCGGTGCTCGCGCGGCGAGAAGACGTTGCCCTCGAGGTTCCCCTCGCTGCCCCCCGTGCCGCGCACATCGACCACCGCCCCGATCATGCCGCGGGTGGCGAAGAAGTCCGGCGCGAAGCAGCCGCACACGCCGTTGCGGCCGTACGGTGTCATTGCTAGCACTACAGGGAACTTCTCCGAGAGCGGCGTCTGACCGTCCTGCGACGGGAACGCCACGGTCGCGGCCAGTCGCACCCCGTCGTCCATCGGGATCAGCATCTCCTTGGAGACGCTCTTGTAGGTGGGCGCAGGCAGCTCTGGGGAAGGCGCCGCTGCGATCGCTGTGGAGACGGGCAGGCCGATGGTGACCGCCACGACGACCAGTAGCAGCTTCATGTGCAGACTGAAGCCGTTCCCCCCCATTGCGCGCATCCGGAGGTCGGTACCCGCCGACACAAGGATGCAAACCCACGCGCCCGGACGCACGGCACCTGCCTGAGCCGGCGCTCGGGATGGCACACGCGCGGGTGATCCCGCACAATCTCTGCCTCAGGTAGGCGGCTGATCAGTCACGTTCGCCAGCTCCACCAATAGACCGGTGAACGTGACCGCATAGAGGTTGCGCTTCGGGAAGCCGGGTTTGCCACCGCCGAAGCTGACCGAGCTGACGAACTGAAGGTTGCGCGCCAGCACGCAAATCGTCCTGTCGCGATCGACGCGCCACACCTCGCCGGCGCCATTGGCAGCGACGTACAGCCGATCGAGGCCGTCTCGCGTGATCCCGTCAGGGCCCGCGAAGATATCGGCACCGCTCGCGGCAACGTAAGTCGTAGTCAGCTCAGGATGGGCAAGATCGATCTGCGCAATCGAGGCCGGCTTGAACGTTTGAGCCGCGTATAGGTAGCGGCCGGCGCTGTCGATGACGAGACCGTTCGGCGTCTCGACCTGGGCCCAGTTGTCTGCGACCACTCCATTCAAGAACCGATCGATACCGTTTCCGAAATCGTTCGAAGCGTAGTAGGCGCCGTCCGGGCCGCGCACGATCCCGTTGGCCATGTCGAGCCCTCGCGTGATGATCTCGAGCGTCTTGCCCGTCTTCGGATCGACCCGCATGAGCCCGGCGTTGCCGTTGTCGGCGAGGGCATCGGTGTTGCTGTTGCCGAAGCCCACGACAAGACTGCCGTCGGTGTCGACCATTACGCCGAGAATGGAGTCCATGTTCTCGGCCAGGACCACTGGCTGGGCGCCCGGGCGATCGAGGCGAAGAAGCCGCTGCGCGTCGACATCGGTATAGAAGAGGCGACCTCGACCGTCGCTCGCGATCGACTCGAGCGTCCCCTGGCCTGAAGCAACGACGCGCACCGCCGGCTTCGGCGAGCAATCCGGCACGGCCGCGGCCGGCGCTGGGGCCGCCAAGGGGGCAAGGCAGACGAAGAGTGCCAACAACGAGCGGGGCGCACGGTAGCGCTGAATCCAGTGCAGCACGGTGCCAGTAGTCCGGTTCAACGTTCCTCCCCTCGCGGTGTCGGACGCCCGCGGCCCTGTCCGGGTTCGCATGTTATACGGGCGGGCACGAGTTCCCTTCTTACCATCGAGATCTCACGGGCAGGCGATCGGAACCCCATCCCCACCAGGAATCTCGTCGCGTTCCACCACCTGTTGCCTAGTGGTCACGGAGGACGCGCGGCAGCTCCGAGCGTGAGCCGATCTCGAGCTTTCGGTATGCCTGGCCGAGGTGCCACTCGATCGTCTTCTCGGTGACGAACAGCCCCTGGGCTATCTCACGATTCGTCAATCCCTCGGCTGCCATCTCGGCGACGCGGCGCTCACTCGCGGTCAGCGCTTCGAGCCCCGTGACGACCGCGCGTCTTGGTCGCGCTCCCGTCGCGAGCAGCTCAACATGTGCGCGCTCGACGAGCGCGGTCGCGCCGCACCTGTGCGCAAGCTCGAGCGCGCGACGGAGCGGCTCGCGTGCGTTCGAACGTTGGCCCCCGCGTCTGAGCGCCGCGCCCAGATCCGCCAGTGCGCGGGCATGCTCGAGCACCGCGGGCGAGCCCTCGAGCACCTCGACCGCTTCGGCGAGGAGCTCGGCACCGCGGTCGGACCCCTCAGCGAGGCCGGCCGCGCGAAGCGCGATTCCGAGTTCGCGCGGCACCTCGAAGCGCCTCGCCAGCTCGACCTCTTGGAGCGCGATCCGGATCGCCTCGTCGCGTTCGCCAAGCGCCGTCAGCGCCAGCGCGGCGCTCGCGCGCCAGGGGATCCTCCCGGGACTTCGGATCTTCCAGCCTTCGAGCAGCCGGGCGCACTCGTTCAGGTCGTCGAGCGCCTCACGGGCACGTCCCTGAGCGAGACGAAGGCGGGCACGGCTGTCGAGCACGAAGGTGAGGTGCAAGAGCTCCGGCAAGGGACCCGCGATTCCGCTCCTGACGAGCAGCTGCTCCGCTTCGTCGAGCTCCCCCCGCTCGATTAGCGCGTCGATCAGACCGGAGACCGCGAAGGGCAGCCCGACCCGTGCCTCTCGAACTTCGCTGAGTTCCAGCGCCGCGCGCGCGTCGGCTTCCGCCCCCGCGATCGATCCGAGTCGCCACTCCACGTGGGAGCGGTAGACCGAGGCGAACGAGAACATGAGCATGGAGCCCTTCCGGCTCGCCTCTGCCAGCGCGTCGCTCAATACCTGCCTGGCCGCGGCGAGTCGATCGCTGAAGATCAAGGCGCTGGCGGCGAAGCAGATCGGAAGGGGGTCGCGCCCGCCGACGAGCTCTCCCCCGGCCAGGGCGCGTTCGGCGAGTGCCACGCCCTCGGCCGCGGGCTCCCGCGAGCAGGCTGTGAGAGCCGCCACGTTCGCCAGCAGCACCCGGTTGGTCAGACGTCCCGCCTTGGCCTCCTCGAACAGCTCGGCGACGCGGCGCGCGGCGCGCGGAGCGAGCGAGAGCGCCATCGTCGTCGCGTTCAGGAGCTGTGCCTCGACCCGCTCGCGAAGCTCGCGCTCGCCCGGCCCAAGGTCGGACAGCGCGAGATCCAGCACCTCGGCGGCCTCGAAGATCTTCAGGGTCGCGAGGTATGCCCGTCCGAATTCCAGCGAAATGAGCGCCCGTTTGCGAGAGTCCTCCGCGAGCGCCAGCGCCTGCTTCAGGTGCTCGATGCCAGCCGGCGGCGGCATGCAGGCGACCTCGGCGGCGGCCAGGTCGACCAGCAGGTCGGCACGCGCCGGGCCGGAGAGCGGCTCGGCGAGCGCCCGGTCGAAGTAGGAGGCGCCGATTTCGGGCGCGCCACGTGCGACGGCGGCGCTCGCCGCCTTGCGGAGCACCTCGACCGCCCATGCCTCTTCGAGCGCAGGTGTCGCGAGCAGGTGGACCGCGACGCGATCCGCGTCGGCTTCCTGCTCGACTAACAGCCGCGCCGCGCGTCCATGTCCTCTTGCCCGATCGGTGGGCGAGAGGCTCGCGTAGACCGCCGTCCTCACAATCGGGTGCGCGAACTCGAGCGACTCGGACGGCGAAAACAGGTCGACCCGCGCCAGCGTCGCCGCCGCCTCGGCGACCGTGACCTCATCGAGGTCTGCGAGCCGGGCCGCGAGGCGGGGGTCGGTGCCGTTGCCGAGGATCGCCACGGTCCGCGCGAGAGTCAAAGCGGGCTCGGGAAGATCTCGTAGCCGCCGGAGGACCGACTTGGCGACGGTCTCGGGCGCGATCTCGGCGACTCGGGCGGCTTCCTCGTCGCTCGGCTCGATCCCGGCCCTGTCCAGCATCCACAGGAGCGCGCGCAAGAAGAAGGGATTGCCACCGGTCGCGCGGTGACATGCCGCGCAGAAGCTGGCCGACGCATCCGGTTCGAGCCCAGTGCGGACGAGTTCGGCGACCGCCGCCTCGCTCAGGGCTGCCGGCCGGACGAGGCGGGTCGCAGGATCCGCTGCGAGTCCCTCGAGAAGCTCGCTGCCGGCAGCTGGCTCGGCCGGCCGGCGAGTGATCAGAGCCAGCACGGGAACAGCGTCGATCCGCTTGGTCAGATAGGCGAGGAAGCGCAACGAGGGCTCATCCGACCAGTGTGCGTCGTCCACTGCCAGCACGATCGAGCTTCGCGCCGCGAGGTTCACGGTGAGCCAATACAGTCCGTGAAGGGCCGCATAAGGAGTGTCGCCGGCGCCCGATTCCGGGTCGCGCAGCACCGAGGCGCCGAGCGCCGCCGCACCCGAGGTCACCTCGTCGCGATCGCCGGAGTCGAGACCGGCGACGAGCGGCTCGACCAGCTGGCGGACGACGCCGAACGGAAAGTCGCGCTCGAGCTCGTCGCATCGCGCCTTGGCGACCGTGAGCCCGGCAGCGGCCCCGCGTGCGAGCGCAGCCTCGGTCAGTCGCGTCTTCCCGATTCCCGCGGGCCCTTCGACCAATACCACTCCGCCCCGGCCGCCAAGGGCGCGCTCGGCGAGCTCGGTGACCGCTACGAGCTCGGCGTCGCGCTCGAGGAGGTCGTCTGCGGCGCGCTCGAGCAAGGCGGCTCAATTATCGGCCACTGCGAGCAGCTTGGAAAAGACTGGGGAGTTGTCTGGGGCCGCTCCCCGATGCGAAGCAGGGGTGGGTTCTCCACGCTGCCGCAGGAGGGGACGTTCATCGAGATTAGAGGTAGGAGACTGGCCTGCGCGGCCATGAGCGTGATCGCTGCACTTGCAGCGGTACCGTCCATCGCGGCGGCCGCTGTCTCGATCACCAGCTTCGAGGTCACGTCCGATATGCCGCTCGGCCCCGCGGCACCGAGCCCAGGACCATCAACCGTGGTGACCGGAGCTCATCCGAGCGCGGGGTCCTTCTCAGCGTTTGACTACCCGGACTCGGCAGAGGATCTCAAGTCGGCGATCACCAACTTCGGGCCCGGCCTCCTGGGAAACCCAGAATCGGTGCCGAAGTGTCCCGAGCCGGCGCTCGAAGCCGGCGGCGCGGCCTGTCCCGCGGGCAGCTTGATCGGGTCTTCGCGACTCGACGTCAGCACTGGCGCGTCCCTCAGCGGGCAGCTCTACAACGCGGAGCTGCTCGGTAACGAGCCCGGACGACTGGCCGCGGTCACGAACGCCGGCCCGCCCCTCGGAATCATTGTCTCGTCGATTCCGTTCACCATCACTCCCCGAAGCGGCGGCGACTACGGGATGACGGGCACCCTCACCAACATCAGCCGGCTCTTCCCGGGGGTGCAGGTTACGGCGCTCGGGTTCCTAATCAACGCCTCCACGAACTTCGTCCGCAACCCGACGTCCTGTGAGCTGAACGTCTCGACCGGACAGGCAGCCGGCTACGACGATCCCGCGTTCGTCGAGGGTCCGCCCTACCGGTTCACGACCACTGGATGCGAGCAGCTGCCGTACGGGCCCAGGGTTTCGGTCGCCGTCGGTGACCGCGGCTCGACTGCGTTCAACAAGTATCCGCCGCTGGTCGTGAAGATCACGCAGGCGGCGGGCGAGGCGGACATCATGGGCAACAAGTTCACCTTGCCCATCGAACTAAACAGCAATAACACCGCATATAGGCTCTGCTCGCAGGCACAGGCGGACGCCGACAGCTGCCCGGCCGCATCGAAGTTTGGTTGGGTGACGGCGCACAGCCCGTTTCTCTCGGAGGCATCGCAGGGACCGGTCTATCTGGTCCAGCAGACGGCAACCTCGCTACCCGGCCTGCTACTCGACTTCGGCGGCCGGGTCCACGTGAAGGTCCAAACGAAGACCTCAATCGTGAACGGCAAGCAGATCCAGTCGCTCGTGCTGAACGCGCCGCAGCTGCCGGTCTCCGACATAACGGTCGCAATGAACGGCGGTAGGAAAACCGGGGTCTTCCTGAACCGCGAGGACCTCTGCTTCAAGGGAAATTCGACGACGAAGTTCAACTCCGTCACGGGTCTTGTGAAGTCTTACGGATGGAACGGCACGCAGACGTCCGACCAGAAATACACAGCGGTCGTGAACGCCTGTGGCCCGGCCGTCAAGTCCACGCTGGCGCACGCGACGTCGCAGCCGACCTTCTCGGCCACGGTTACGAAGCACCCGAACGCGCCCAACTTCAAGGAGCTGGAGGTCACTCTCAGCAAGAACCTATCGCTCTCGCGCGCGCGGCTCGACGGCGGTGGGAGCGCGAGCGCCGCCGGCGCCTCTCCGGAGTTCGTGAGCAGCCACAAATTCCGGGTCATCGGATTTCCCGCGGCCGGCGCGGGCGAGGTCACGATCCGGCTGCGAAACCGGGCGATCCGGGTCGGCAAGCGCTCGAAGAGCGCGCTGAGGCGCGGCAAGAGCAAGCGCTTCACCGTCAAGGTGAGCCAGACGCCGGTCTCCGGAAAGGAGACCACGACCAAGGCGACATTCAGGGTCAAGGGCCGTGGGCGCTAGCGCTTGCACAGCTTCGCGCTGCAGGAATGGCAAGTAACGACCCCACCGAAACCGGCGGACTCTTCATCGGTCGTCGCCCCGGCACGGCGCCGCTGCACTATCGCGGTGCGCCCGCGACGGCAGGCGGCGCGCGCCGGCGCGCGGACGCTGCCCTCGCGGCGGCGATCCTCGTGATCGAGGCGCTGCTGCTCGCGACTCTCTGGGGTCCGCAGCCCGCCGGCTGGCTTTGGATCGGGTCGCACGTCTTCCACGAGACCGGCTCGGTCACCTTCGGGATCCTGGTCGCATTCATCGGGATGCTCGTGACTATCTTCAGCACGATTGCACTCGCGATGCGACTCGATCGCGCGTGGAACCTGGTGCGGCGGGCATGCGGGCATGAACAGAGGAAGGGCGCGCTCGAGCGGATCTTCGTGATCAGCATGGTGATCGCGGGCAGCGCATTCTTTGTCTGGTTCCTGATCCACGCGGGGGCGGTTATAGATGCTCCGCGGGCAGCTCATCTCGCCCCGTTCACGTTCGCATTCGCGTGATGCGGCACGTAGACCATCAGGAACCCGGTCGCACGGTCGGCGGCGAGACCGACTCCGGCTTGGCGAACTCGGTACTCCTCGACTCGTCGAATCTTGCCGTCCTCGAAGGTAGATATGTGAGCCAGCTCGATGTCGATGGAAGCATTCGGCGACCTGGCTCGGCAGCGACCAGGAACGCGCGGGCCCGGCTGCGTGATCTCTCGGCCGGCGAGACGGGCCAAAGCCGGTCAGCTCACGAGCCTCACCTCGAGCGTCGCGCCCGGCGGCAACGCCATCGCCCCTCCCATAAGCCCGAGGATCCGCGCAACATAGGCCTGTGTCTCGGGATATGGAGGGACGCACCCGCAGGCCGCAACTGCGCCCGCGCCGGCGTTGTAAGCGGCGAGTGCGAACGCGACCGAGCCGAAGCGGCGCAGCAGGTCCCGCATCAGGTGCGCCTGCGCGGAGATCGACGCCGCCGCGTCGAAAGGGTTCCCGAGCCCGTAGGAGCGCGCCGTGCCGGGCATGAACTGCGCGATTCCCTGTGCGCCCGCGCCGCTGACCGCGAACGGATTGAAGTTGGACTCCGCATAGAGCTGGGCCGCGAGCAGCGCCGCCGACACGTTCCAGCGGCTCGCCGCACGCGCGATCGTCTCCACATATGGAGCGGGTACGAACGAGGGCACGGCACTATGGCCGTCCGCTACGCGCGGCGCCGACCGGGGGTTCAATCCATACCCGTAGTGCCAGGGCTCCCAGGAATAGCGCTGGATGAAGTGGAAGCGGCCCGCGTTGCGCCGGAGCCAGCCGTACGCCGACGGTGGCCCGAGATCGAGCTCGGTTCCGAACCGATGCAGCGAATGACCGGGCGGCGCGACCCACCGCGGATCTGGATGCTGCTCGAACAGCTTGGCCTGCTCGGCGTCCGACCGGTAGGCCGAGTTGATCAGAAGCGTGACGCCCTCGCGCCCCGCCGCGGCATCGAGGCGGTCGAACGCGGCCGCGACGTCCGGGCGCATGGGCTTGCCCTGACGGTAGGCGAGCGGGCCTGAGTATCCGCCACCCTCGGCATAGACGGGCAGGTCGCCGCCGACGCCGCCGATTTCGGCTTCGGCGATTGCGTGAGCTGGAACGCGAGCATTTCCACCGATGCCCGGCCGGACGGACAGCACGCCCCGGATCGAAACGCGCACGCGCGCCGGCGCAAAGCTCCGGCCGTCCGGAAACGCGATGTCCGCGGGTCGAATCTCGGCGCCGTTCGCGCGTCCCGCGGCAAGCGCTGCAGCACGGGCTCGTGCGAGATACGTCGCCCTCGAAAGCCCGTGCGGGCTCCGGTCGAACAGGCGCGGAAAGTCATCGCGCATCGAGCGCGCGGCCGAGACGGCGGTGAGGTCCGCCGCACGCTGGAGGCGGCCACGGTCGAGGAGCGCCTTGCCCAGGGCGCCCAGCACTCCGACGAAGAGCAATAGGACGACCGCAGCCCCCACGAGCAGCACGAGCACCTGCCCCGCCTCGCCGCGAAGGCGCCTCATGCATGCTCCTCCGCGAGCACGGCCACGCGCGCCAGCGCCTCCCCCACGGTGCCACCGGGCCGGCGCCCGCGCGCGATCAGCATCGCCGCGAGCCGGGACTCGGGAACCGCCACGGCGCACCGGCCGGCCCAGCGCTCGCCGTCGCGAACCCGGTTCGCGACGAGCAGGATGCCGCCGTAGCGCTCGGCAAGCATGTCGCAGACCAATGTGCAGAGCGCGGGCTCGGCCGAGCCCTCGGCAACGCAGACGACCACGTCGCAGGCCTCCATGACCCGCGCGGCCCGGGCAGCGTCGTCCGCTCGTACGTCCCAAACCATGGCCGCCTTTCCTCCGCCGCCGGCAACGCGCACCAGCGTCGCGCCGTACTCGGCGATTTCGCCCGGATCCCGGAGTGCCGGCGGAAGGTCCCAGGCCACCACGCCGGCCGCGGCGCTGCGTGCGCCCGCGTCGCACGGCAGCGACACAAGATGCGCCGAGCGCGCGCCGGGAACCGCCAGCGCCTGTGCGAGCCCAACCGCGACGGTGGTAGTGCCGCTCCGGCGGCTGAGGCCGGTCACGACGACCTGGACCGGCTCGCACGCCTCCAGCGGGACCGGCGCGACCGGCGGTTCGATCGTGGGCGCGGGCTCGACCAGAAAGCCCTGCGCGCGAGCCAGCGCAGCCGCGATCACGCGTGCCATTGGTGGCTAGCCGGCTGCACTCGCCGGGCGGCGGACGACCGCGCGGCCCGTTGCCGAGAGCCTCTTGCGCAAAAATGCGAACGGCGACGGCGGGACGAGCGTGACGAGGACGGTGTCGCCCTCGACCTCGATGCGGGCCGCCCTGTCGGGCCAGATGGGTACCGACGAGCGCGCGGCCGCGGCGGCCTCGCGACCGTTCGCGAGTGCCAGCGCGCCCGCCTCGGCGGCGTGGTCGGCCATCACCAGCGCGTAGCCCGCCGCCAGCACCTGGAGTCCGAGCAGCGCCACCAGGAGCATGGTCGCCACCCCGGCCACCACCTCCACGCTCGCCTGAGCGAGCTCGTCGCCAATCCACGGTCTCATTGCTGCTCCAGCGCAGCGCTCGCCCGCACGTGCAGCGGTGTCTGCCAGCGCCCCAGCAGGAGCGGCACCGCAACCCGGACCGACACGCGGGCGCCCTCCGCCCTCACGGCGAGCCTTCGGCGGAGATAGGAAGGGAGCGCGCTGCGCGCGGCGCTCCGCGGATTCGCGCCGACCGCCTGTGCGCGCGCCGCTACTCGAGCGGCGTTGCCGGAGAGCCAGAGCGCCTGTCCGGCCAGCGCCAGCTGCCAGCCGGCCAGCGCCACAAGGAGCGCCGCGGGCAGCACCCCGAGGAACTCGACCGAGGCCTGCCCGCGTTCGGACTCCATGCCCTGCGCTCCTTGCGTCCGCGTCCTTGCCACGGCTGCAAGGTAGGCGCGAGCGAGTCGCGGCTCAGCGCCCTAACGTGAAGACCGTGTGCCGCTACCGCAACAAGACGGCCGCCGGCTACACGCTGTAGCGGCGCGACTCGACCCAGGCGTGGTAAA
>JBKOZI010000046.1:0-14124 GCA_046725795.1 Actinomycetota bacterium | reverse complement strand
GCCCGAGCGTGAAGACGCCGATCGTGTGGGTGAGGGTCACGATCGCTCCCAGACCGACCGCATGGCGCGCCGTTCCGCGTGTGCCGATCAGATACGCGGCCACCATTGCCTTGCCATGGCCCGGGGAGAGCGCGTGGAGCGCCCCCCAGCCGAATGCGACGAGCAAGAGCACGAGCAAAACGCCCTCGCCGTTTGCCGCGTCTTCGAAGACACCCGCGAAACCGTCGCCGGAGCGGTCACTCGTGGTCGCACGGTAGTCCGGCGGCGGCGTGGGAGCGTCCACGGTGCCCCCGCCGGGCGAGACCGTGAAGCGCGCGATGCGCTGGTCGAGCGGGCTGGACAGGGTGTCCTGCGGGTAGCTGCGGAGCCCATGGGTGGGATCCTGCGCGAACACACTGGATGTCACAGCGGTACCCTCGCCGGGCCGGATCTGGATCGCCTTCCATCCGACGCGATCGCCGAACGTTTGATCGCGAAGCTCGACGCGACGCGGGTCCCTGATCTCGGCCGCCAACGGCAACTCGATGCGCGTGAGCTTCAAACCGCCTGTCCCGGCGGGGAAGGAGATGCGAGCGCCGGGCTCGAAGCGGAGCGGAACCGCGCTCCCGTTTACGTCGAGCTTCAATCCGCGCGCGACCTCTCGGCGCTTTCGGTCGAGGACGTCGGCGGTCGAGAGGCCACGCTCCTGGAACGTGGGGATCTCGGCCTGGTCCAGGATGTAAAGAGCCTGGACCCGGTCGGCCGAGATCCTCACCTGCGTGATGTGATTGACGGAGAAGTTTCCCAGCGGATGCGCGGAGGCTGAGGAGGCAAACACCGTCCCCGCGGCGAGCGCTGCGAGCAGTGCGAGCAGCCGGCTTTTCACTGCAGCGCCTCCAGCGCTCGCTGGGCTCGCGATGCGAAGAGCGGCGACCAGCGCGGATTGCTTTCGAGCGAGCGCGCCAGCCAGCGGCGGGCGAGATCTTCGCGTCCCGCCGCCTTTGCGCTCATGCCTGCGTGATACAGGAAGGCGCGGTCCACCGAGCCGAGCCGCAACGCCCGTTTGGCCCAGGCAAAGCCCTCCGCGGGATGGCCTGTGCGGGTGAGCGCCCAGCCGAGCGCGTCGGCGGAGCGCACGCTCGGCGCGTTCGCCCAGGCACGACGCCCCAGGGCCACAGCCTGGCCGGGACTGCCGTGGTTGGCCTCGAAGAGCGCCAGTTCCGTATCGGTGTTGACGCCGCTCCGTTGAAGCAGCCGTTGCTCGACGGCGACGAGCGCGAAGTCACGCTTCGCGGCTGGGCCGCGGCCGGCGGCAAGCTCTGCCTCCCCGAGCGCGATCACGTGCTCGGGCAGCGGCAGCCGCGCGACCACCGACCGGTAGCGGCGAATCGCCGTGCCGAGCCGGCCGCGCGCTGCATCGACTCGTGCGAGTCCGGCCTCGGCGGGCACGTACCTCGGGTACCGGGCGAGCGCCAGCCGGTATGCCGAGTCGGCGGCGCGCAGGCTGCCACGGTCGAACTCGAGATTTCCCAGCAGCGTCTGCACGTACGCGAGGTTCTCGGCGGAGTCGCCGCCAGCGGACACGGCGAGCTTCATCGCCTCGAGCGCCCCGTTCAGGTCCCCGTGGAGCTCGCGGAAGTAAGACGCGCGCGAGTATGAGGCGAGGTTGGGCTTGAGGTCCACCATCGTCTGCAATGTGCGGGCCGCATCGTCGTAGCGGCCGAGCTCGACCTGGGCGTCGACGATCACGCCGTAGGGCCGCACGACCTGGGGGGCTTCCGCGTGGGCCTTCAGGCCGTAGCTAAGGCCCCCCTCGAAGTCGTGCCGTGCGAGCGCCAGGGCGGCCATGCCCGTGAGGGTCCCCGCATCGTGCGGGTCGCGCCGCAACCCCTCGGTAAATGCGGCCTGCGCGCGCGTGTAGAAGGCCGGGTCGCCGGTCTCGCGCACCTTTTGGAGGAAGGCGTTTCCGAGCGCCGCGTATAGCTCGGCGGCGCCGGGGTTGTCCGACAGGTTGTGCTCGAGCGCCGCGATCTGCCGGTCGGCCGAGGCGCCGGGAGCGGCGAGCACGGCGTCGCCCGAGGACGCGGCGGGGCCGGACGGGCTCGAGGAGCGGTTCAGCAGCATGACCACGGCGAGCGTCGCGGCAAACGCCGCCACGGGGACGAGAAGCTTGGTGATGAGAGGGCGGTTGAGAGTCACGTGGTTGTTCGAAAAAGAAGGGAGGGGACCCCACCCAGGCGGGGTCCCTCCGATTCGTTCTGCCCTACTTCGGGATTCTCGAATTGAAGCCCGAGTTCGTCGCCACCAGGTACGGGAACGTGTCCGAGAACGTCTTGTCGTTCTCGGTCGGCCCGTCTGCCAGTGGCACGTCCTTGCCGATCAGCGCGCCTGCGACGACACGCAGCTCGATGTCGACGACGTCGTCCGTCAGACGCCGGCCGTTCGGGAAGCCCGCGGTGTCTCCCGCGAGCACGCCGAGGCGGTTCGGGCTGTTCGCCGGATTCGTGCCGAGGTTGAGCTTGATCGTGTCGACTGGCTTGCCGGTCTGCTGGTTCAGGCCCGGGACGCCCTGCAGCAGTGCCAGGACGATGTCGGTCCGGTCCGTCTCCTTGACCCCGAGGTTGAACAGCGCGTTCATCAGCTTCGCCAGCTCCGGGTTGAGGACGAACTTCGCGTACTGCGCGTCGTCCGCGGGCTGCGTGCTGTTGAACTTGTCCTTGAGCCCGAGCGGGATCACGACCTCGTTCACCAGTGGGTTCGCGAGGCGTGAGGTCTGGACCCAGTCGTCACCCCGGTTGTCGTCGTCCGACTTGGAGCCGGCGACCTGCACGCGCTGGCGCTCGGTCGATGCCCATACGCCGACGACGGCGTTCTTGTCCTTGTCCGAGTTGACCTGCTCGCCGTCCTTGGTCACGTTCTCCTCGGGCACCTGGAGCACGATCGAATGCACGCCGTACCCGGCGAGGTCGTCGACGACCTTGCCGCCGCGGCCGGGCATGTCGAGGTTGATCGCATCGAACGTCGCGCCCAGATCCACGAAGAACGGGTCGTCACGCTGGCCGGCGAACACCTTGCCGCCGCTCGGCAGGTCGGTGATCGCCTGGTTGGCGACCGCGTCGTAGTTCGGGATCGTCTTCGGCCCGACGTTGTTCGGAGCCACGAAGGCGTCCTCGAGGACCTCTCGCGAGTGGCGCAGCTTGTACTTGCCGTTGCCCTTCCGGTTGTGCTTGCCCTTGCGGTGCTTGCCCTTCCGGTGGTGCTTGCCCTTGCGGTTCCTGTGACCCTTCCTGGCGTCCTGGGCGTACCAGCGCCCACCCTTGCCGTAGACCAGCCGGTCCACGTCATAGGTCTGGAAGACGTTCAGGTTCGGGCTGTCGATCGAGTCGACCGTCGGCGCCGCGTACAGGAACGAGTTCGGGTTCCTCAGGTGATCCTTGAACCTGAAGCGGTAACGAACGTCGGGACGTCCGTCGCCGGTGTTGTCGATGTTGATGTAGTACCGCGCCTTCGGGTCGAACTTGTAGAAGTTCGGGCCGCCGGCCGGGTCCTCGAACGGAACCCAGTTCGCCACCACCGTCAGCGCGTGCTGCGCATCCGGGGCGGTGAACGCGTAGACATCTGTGTCGTCTCCCGTCGGGTCGATCGAGGTGAGCGGCGCTTCCCTATGGCTGGAGCCGATGGAAAGCGGAACGGCCACCCCGATCGCCAGCAACGCGGCGACGATCGCGAGCCTCTTCATGCAGTCCCCTCCTTTGTCTTGGACGTCTGCTTCCACAGCGACGGCCGAACCTGTTGGGGAGGCGACCGTCCTGACCTGCACTTACGCGGAGTGGCCTGCGCTGGATCACTAGGCTGATCCGCTTGCCCCGTCCTCGCGTATGGACAGTCACCGCCTGAGTGGCGGAGGGATTGTTTTGGACACAGACGCCATTCATCGACTCGCAGACGAAGATCTGATGCCGCTCGTCGAGCGGAAGGACGCGACTGCCTTCGGGCTCGTCTACGACCGCCACGGCGGCGCGGCCTACTCGCTCGCCTACCGCATCGTCGGTGACCGGGGCACGGCCGAAGACGTGACGCAGGAAGCCTTCCTGTCACTCTGGCGAACCGGCGCCAGGTACGACCGCACGCGCGGGAGCGTCCGCACATGGCTGCTCGGCGTCGTCCGCAACCGCGCGATCGACGCCCTCAGGCGTCAGGCCACACGCGCACCGACCGTCGAGCTCGAACTGGAGCGCCTGCCGGACCAGGGGCCGTACACCGAGCTGACCGACACCGAGGCGCTGCGCCAGGAAGCGGCGCGTGAGGTCCGCGGTGTCCTCAGGATGCTTCCCGCGGACCAGTTGAAGGTGATCGAGCTCGCATATTTCGCCGGCCTCACACACTCGGAGATAGCCGAGGCGCTTGGTATGCCCCTGGGCACCGTGAAGGGCCGCATGCGACTCGCGATGGAAAAGATCCGCGCGACCCTTGCGGAGGGGGTGTGATGGAAGGCGACGCCCACGGGCGCTATGAGAACGAGCTCGCGGCCTACATGCTCGGTTCGCTCGAGGCCGGCGAGGCGGAAGCGTTCGAGGGGCATCTCACGGCTTGCGAGCGATGCCAGGCGCGCGAGCGCTGGCTGCGCGCTTCCATCGAGGTGCTGCCTTCGTCGGTCGAGCAGGTAGAGCCGCCTCCCGCCCTGCGCGAGCGCCTGATGGAGACCGTGCGTCGCGAAGCCGGCATGGAGCAGCAATCGGCGCGCCCACGATTCCGTCGTGGACTGCGCGAGTGGCTCGGAGCGCTTTCGCTGCAACCGGCGACGGCGCTGGCCGGCGTCGTCCTGCTTCTCGCCGCGGGGATCGCCGGATATGCGATCGGCAACGAGGGCGGCGGCTCCAGCCCCACCAGGATCGCTGCCACCGGGACCGCGGCGGCACCGCAGACCACGGGCACCCTGGTCCGCAGCGGCGACGTGGGCGTCCTGCGGGTGTCGAACCTGCCGCAGCGGCGAGGCCGCGTCTATGAAGTCTGGCTCGTGCAGGGCGGCAAGCCGCTTCCCTCCGCGCTATTCCAGGTCGGGCGCGATGGCAAGGGCGCGGCCGGCATCCCGGGTGGGCTCGACGACTCGACCCAGGTGATGGTCACCTCCGAGCCCGGCGGCGGGAGCGACCAGCCGACCACGCAGCCGCTCCTGAGCGCGCGCATCTAACGCTTCGCATATATATGCGCGTATGGGCGCGCTCGAGCTCGAGACCCTCACATGGCCCGAGGTCCGGCAGGAGATCGAAACCGGACGGGACACGATCGTGGTCGCGTTCGGCGCGGTCGAGCAGCACGGCCATCACCTGCCGCTCGGGACCGACGCGATCTTCGGTGACGAGCTGTCGCGACGCCTCGCCGACCGCCTCGACGCCTTCCGCGCGCCGACCGTCCGGATCGGCTGCTCGCGCCACCACCTGGCCTTTCCCGGCACCATGTCGATCGAGGAGGAGACCTTCCACGGCGTCGTCGGCGATCTCGTGCGCGGATGGGCGGGGCATGGCTTTCGCCGCATCGTGATCCTGCCCACGCACGGGGGCAACTTCGCGCCGCTCAATGGCGCGCTCGAGAGGCTCGGCCCGCTCGACGCGGTAAAGGTGATCGGGATCGGCGATCTGGGCATCCTGGCGCAGGCAACGCTGGGGCTCGGCGCCGAGCTCGGCATTCCCGCCTCCGAGGGCGGGCTGCACGGAGGGCAGTGGGAAACGTCGATGATGCTCGCGCTGCACCCGGAGCTGGTGAAGATGGACCTGGCGGTCCCCGGATACACGGGCGACCTCGAGACGGGGCTGCAGCGCTTTCTCGCCGAGGGCGTACACGTGCTGACCGACACCGGCGTGTTCGGCGACCCGACCCATGCCTCGGCCGAGCACGGCCGTCTGTATCTGGAGCGCCTGCTCGACCTCGCCGCGGAGCTGGTCGAGCGCGAGTCCTAAGCGACTACGCCCAGTCCATCGGCTCGTAGCCGCTCGAGCGCGGCGCTGACGCGATCAAGAGCGTCGCCTGGTCTTCGCTCCTGTTGAGCACGTTGCGGAGCAAGTCGGGATCCACCCGCACGAATGTGCCGGCCCGCGCCTTGTGTTCCTGGCCGTCGACCATCACGGTCGCCTCTCCGGAGATCACGACGAAGACCTCCTCCTGGTCCCGTTCGGTCTCGTCGTGTTCCGTTAGCGATTCACCGGGTGCCAGCTCGACCATGTTGAGACCGAACGACCGCAGCCCGATCGAGCGCCGGGCCAGCAGCCATTTGCCGTCCCGCTCGAAATCCTCTCGATGCAGGATGGTGAAGCCGCTGTCGTCCATCACGCGCTCTCCCTTCGTCGCCACGGGCAGGCGGCCTATTATCGCCGCCTGTGATGAGCGAGAAAGACACTCCCGCGGCGCTCGAACGGGCAATCGGGCTCTACAACGAAGCCTGGAACGCACACGACCTCGACGCGATCATGTCCATGCACGCGCCCGACATGGTCTTTCACAATCACACTGCGGGCGAGAGCGCGGAGGGGGAAGAGGCACGGGAGCACATCGGTTCGATCTTCCGCACCTGGCCCGACATCGAGTTCTCGACCCGCCGGCTGTACGTCCGCGACGGGCTCGTCGTGCAGGAGTGGACCGCGACCGCGACCCACGCGAACGTGATGCATCGAGGCGATCTGGTCGCCGAGCCCACGAATCGCAGGATCTCCTGGGACGGCCTTGACGTGATCCCGTTCGAGGACGGTCTGGTCAAACGCAAGGACGTCTACTCGGACTCGGTCTCGATCCTGCGTCAACTGGGCCTTCTCGACCGAGGGCCGTAGGCCCTAGCCCTGGAGCTGCTCGATCGTGCACTCGCGCGGGTCCTTGTCTTCGCGCCAGCGCAAGAGCTTTGCCCCGTGCCTGATCCGCCCTGCGCTCACGTGGTCGAAGGCGACCTCGACGACGAGCTCCGGCCGCACGGAGATCCACTCGAGCTCGCGGCCGGCGGTCCAGCGGCTCGGGTCGCCGGTGCCGCGCTCGCCGGTCTCGTAGGGCGCCAGCTTGGCCGGCAGCTCGCGCTTCTCCTTTGCGCGGAAGCCGGACGTGTGTCCCACGACGTGAAGCTCTCCCTGTTCGTCGTAGAGGCCGAGAATCAGGGAGCCGAGCGTGCCGGGTTCCTTCCCGGGCCGCCAGCCGACGACCACGGAATCGATCGTGCGGACACGCTTCACCTTCACCATGCCCGTCCTTTCACCCGGCCGGTAGGGGGCCTCGAGCTGTTTCGCGACCACGCCCTCGGCGCCGCGCAGCCACGGCTCGGCTTCGGCTGGGTCACGGGTCGTGGGAGTCAGCTCGACCGGCTTCGCGACCAGCTCCTCGAGCTCGGCGCGACGCCCCTCGAACGGCTCATCGAGCAGCACCCGATCGTCGTGCGAGAGCAGGTCGAAGGCGACGAACCGGGCGGGCATCTCCTTGGCAAGCCGCTCGATCCGCGAGGCCGCCGGGTGGATTCTCTGCTGAAGAGCGTCGAACTCCTGCCCGCCGGAGGAGTCCAGGATCACGAGCTCCCCGTCCAGTACATAATTACCCTCGGGGAACTCGAGCTCGGGGAAATAGCGCCCCAGAGGTTTGCCGTTCCGCGATTGCAGGTAGCAATCTGACCCGTCCACGAACGCGATCGCGCGAAATCCGTCCCACTTCGGCTCGTAGGACCATCCCTTTCCGCGTGGAAGTTCTACACGGGAGCGCGCAAGTTGCGGCATCAGTGGCGGTTTCAGCGCGGGCACCGGACGAATGTTCTAACCGATTGGCGAAACTGATTAGCACTTCGAACGTTGGGCAATAAGGCAATGGGTATGGAAAGTCGCATGACGGAGGCGGAGTCCCTCCGCCAGTTCCTGAACGAGGTCGCTCGGCACCGCCTGCTCACCGCCGGCGAGGAGGTCGAGCTGGCCAAGCGGATCGAGCGCGGAGACCAGGAGGCAAAGGACCGGATGGTCAGCTCGAACCTCCGGCTCGTGGTCTCGATCGCCAAGCACTACCAGGGCCAGCGCATCTCGCTGCTCGACCTGATCCAGGAGGGCGTGCTGGGGCTGATCCGCGCCGCCGAGAAGTTCGATCACCGCCGCGGCTACAAGTTTTCGACCTATGCGACCTGGTGGATCCGCCAGGCGATCGAACGGGGTATCGCCAACAAGTCACGCACGATCCGCGTGCCGGTCCACATCCTCCAGCGCGAGCGCAAGATCCTGCGCGCCGAGCAGGCGCTCGCCGCTGAGCTCGGCCGACAGCCTTCCGACGAGGAGGTCGCCGCCGCCGCCGAGCTCCCGCCGGAGCAGGTCCGGGACGTGCGCGAGGCCGCGCGCGCGGTGACGAGCCTCGACCGTCCGGTCGGCGAGGACGAGGACACGCCGCTCGGCGAGTTCTTCGTCTCCGAGGAGGCGGAGCCCGACCGCGAGATCGAGACGAACGTGCGCGGCGAAAGCGTCCGCCGCGCTGTGTCGGAGCTGCCCGACCCGCAGCGAGCAGTGGTTGCGCTTCGCTACGGACTGACAGGCGATCAGCAGCCGCGGTCCGTCGAGCAGGTGGTGCGCACGCTCGGGCTCTCACGCGTGGAGGTCCGGCAGATCGAACACGAAGCGCTCGAGCGGCTTGCGCACCGGGAAGAGCTCGAAGCGCTCCACGACGTCGCCTGAGCGCGCCTGAGAAAGTGGCGCGCCCGAGGCGGTAGGCTCGTTCGCGGCCCGATGGTCCCGCTCAACTTTCCCAACCTGCTCACTGTCATCAGGATCCTTCTGGTGCCGGTAGTCGTGGTGGTGCTCCTGTCGGAGACGCCGAACGCAGACATGCTGGCGGCGATCGTGTTCGCGTTTGCCGCCTTCACCGACGGGCTCGACGGCTACATCGCCCGCTCACGCGGGAGCATCACGACCTTCGGCAAGCTGATGGATCCGCTCGCCGACAAGCTTCTGATAATCGCCCCGCTCGTCTCGCTGGTCTCGCTCGGGCGGATCGCGGCGTGGGTCGCGATGGTGATCATCGCCCGCGAGTTCGCGGTGACGGCGCTGCGGATGCTCGCCGTCGAGCAGGGAGTCGTGATTCCGGCGAGCCTCTTCGGCAAGGCCAAGACGATCACGCAGGTGGCCGCCATCTTTGCCGTGATCGCGGTTTCCTCGACCCCACTCTGGGTCGATCTGATCGTCTACCTGGCGGTGGTCACGACCGTGGTTTCGGGAGCCGACTACTTCTTCGGCCTGCGTCGCCGCATCGAGGACGCGCGGCGCGAACGCGCCAGCTCTCAGGCGCAGCAACGGGCCGTCTAGCTGGGCAGCTCTACGCGCAGGGACTTTCGAGCCACTCGCGCATCGTCACGTGCCGGCCCGAGTGCGTGCCCGACTCGAGCTCATTACGCAGCTCGGCGATGAGCCCGTAGCGTTCGGCGACGACGCTGTGCTGGTGGATCGTCTCGAGATTCTCCTGCCGGGCAAGCACAAACGCTTCGTCGTCCAATGCCGGCATGGTTGAGGCCACGCCCCTGATCATCTCCCGCACGCAATCCTCGACGAAGCGCGGGCGGCGGTGGGCCTTCTCCACGACCGCGCGCTCGTCGGGCCGCTTCATCAGCTCGAAGATCTCGGAGCTCATCGACTCCTCCACGAGCGCCAGCAAGGCCTCCGCGCGAAGCTCCGTGTCGCAGTCCTCCGGGCAGCCGACGTACAGGGTTCCGATCCCGCGCTGGTTGTGCGTGGCGACCGGCACGGCGTCGAAGACACGGTCGACCTCATCGTCGGTGAAGCCCTGCTCGAGGAGCCGCTCGCGCGCGCCTTCCGCGACCAGTTCCTGTGCGCACGGGCACGCCGTCATGCCGTGTGCCTCCACGCCGACCAGGCGGCGAAGGCCTCGCTCGGAGGAGACCGCGGTGCCGATCAGCGTGTACAGCTCCTGCGTCTTCACCCCGCTGACCGGCGTAAGCTTGTACTCGGGATAGCGCGCGCGGATCGTGACCTCGGCGCGCAGGCCGCCCTGGCGCTGCCGGACGCGCTCCGCGATATGCGCCGCCAGTGTCTCGGCCATGAAAGCCTCGCCGATCACGACGTGCTCGATCGCCTCGTTCACGATCTCCTCGAAACGAGACATGTGAACGCCCATCTGCTGCGGGTTCAGATCCACGTAGCACTCGAGCGCAGCGTGGTAGAGCTGCTCCTCGCCGTTTGCCTTGATCCGCACGATCTTCTCGACGCCGGTGACCCCGACGCGCGAAAGACTGAGCCGTGTGGCAGGAACGCGGGCCTGCACGTCCTGGGTGTCGATAATTGACAGCGGCTTCTCGGGAGACATTTGGCAGGACGAGGATAACGATCCACGTCTATAATCCGCTCCGGCTGACGAGGCCCGCTGTCGCGTGCGATGACAGCAACGTGGCCCGGCCCCTCGCGACGAACGTCGCGACAAAAAAAGGGTAGTTTCAATCCATACGCCATTGATGGGCGAGGCCGGGGGGCCGCATGTCGGCGGTAGGAAGAACGACTGTGGGAGAAGTTGCGTCGCGAGAGGAGGGTTTGCTCGCGGGTGCCCTCCCGAGTGATCTCGAAGAGCTGAAGGAACTGCTCGCCGAGGGGCAGGAGCGCGGCTTCCTCACCCAGGAAGAGATCGGGGTGCGCCTCGAGGAGGCTGACCTCTCCGAGGATCAGATCCGCGACCTTCACGCACACCTCGCCGATCAGGGGGTGGACGTGATTCCGGCCGAGCTCGCGGACGATTCCGCCGTGGGCGGGAAGCTCGTCGACGCTCCGGCGGAGGCGGACAGCCCGGCACAGGCGCCGGCGCTCGATCTTTCGGTCGAGCCCAGTCTGGACTCGCTTCGGCTCTACCTGCGCTCGATCGGCAAGGTCGAGCTGCTCACGGCCGAGGAGGAGGTGTCGCTGGCGAAGCGGATAGAGCGCGGCGACATGCGTGCCAAGGAGCAGATGGTCAAGGCCAACCTTCGCCTCGTCGTCTCGATCGCCAAGGGCTATCTCGGTCGCGGACTCACGTTCCTCGACCTGATCCAGGAGGGCTCACTCGGCCTGATCCGCGCCGTCGAGAAGTTCGACTACCGGCGTGGCTACAAGTTCTCGACATATGCGACCTGGTGGATCCGGCAGGCGGTGACTCGCGCGATCGCGGACAAGGCGCGGACGATCCGGATTCCGGTCCATATGGTCGAGAAACTCAACAACGTCGTGCATGTCGAGCGGGCGCTGGTACAGAAGCTCGGCCGCGAGCCGACCTCCGAAGAGATCGCGAACGACCTTCGCTGCACCCCACGGGAGGTTCGCGACGTGCTGCGCATCTCGCAGCTTCCGATCTCGCTCGAGAAACCGATCGGCGAGGACGACGACACTGCGCTCGGGGACTTCGTCGAGGACGAGACGGCCGAGAGTCCCTTCGAGAGCGCGACGGTGATCATGCAGCGCGAGAACGTCTGGCGGGCGCTGAACGTGTTACCGGAGCGGGAGCGGCGGGTCATCGAGCTCCGATACGGCCTCACCGGGAAGCAGCCGCTGACGCTCGAAGAGGTCGGGCGCGCGTTCGGCGTGACCCGCGAGCGGATCCGCCAGATCGAGAACAACACGCTCAAGAAGCTTCAAAGGCTGCCGGAGGCCCAGGGCCTTCGGGAGCTGCAGTAGCCGGCGCGTCAGGCCCCGCCGCCCTCTCTAGAATTCCTCCTCCGAACCGACGGGGGAGTGCCCGAGCGGCCAAAGGGAACGGTCTGTAAAACCGTCGGCTCAGCCTACGCAGGTTCGAATCCTGCCTCCCCCATACCGCCTGATCGAGCGCCGACCGGCCCAGCTTGGCGCCAGCGGAGACAAAAAACGAATGCGTCCTGTCAGGAATCGCCCGCCTCGTTCGTAGAAGGGGGTGATGAGCACGTTCAACGAAAACCGCATTCCAGACGAACTGCAGGATGTAGTCGAGCGGCTACGGGACGGACGGCCCCAGGCCACGCCGATGGAGCTTGACCAGATCAAGCTCCGCGCGATGGCTCGGGCAAACCGGGCTCCAGGGCCGAGCGGGAAAGGTAGCTTCATGAAGTCGAAGCTTGTGAGCCTGATGCTGGTGACCGGTGTGCTCGCGGGCGGAGCCGGGGCAATGGCTGTAACGGGGGCAATCCCGCAACAGCCGAATTCGCCTCCGGCCAGCGTGCGCTCGCAGTACTGTCCGCCGAAGTCGCACCAGCCCGGCAAGCCGAAGAAGCCGCGGCCGGCGCGTTGTGGAAGGGGTCCGAAGCCGTAGCGATCGCGGCAACGCGGCGTGACGATTGACGAGGGGGGCGCCCGGCGCCCCCCTCGGTCGTAGGTTGCGTCGTGAGGACCGTCGGGTTAGGGTCCGCCGTGTCCTCGATGAATCAAGATCAACGCGGACCGGCGAAGTCCGTGCTCGGCGGGGGAGAGACGAACACGCGGCGAGACCGCATGGGAGGAGTGATCGTGACAGGGGTAAAGCAGCAACACGAAACCTTCCGTTCGCTTATGCGACTTGCCTTCGTGGCCGCGCTCGTAGCCGGCTTCATGGCGTTCGCTTCGAAGCCGGCCCAGGCCAACCACATCGCTTTTGCGAAGGGCGACGTCTTCGCCGCCGTCGGCGACGGAAAGATCAACCACTATGGGCCGACGGGCACTCTCAAGGAGGTGCTCGACACGACCACCGGTGCGGCGAATCCACCGGGCACCGAGACCGGCATGTGCTTCGACCCGACCGGCAAGCTCTACACGACCGATTACGACGCCGTCACGATGTCGAAATTCAACAACCTGGGCGGCCTAGTCGCGCACCCGTTCGGACCGAGCTTCCCGATTACGCCCGAGAGCTGCGTGGTCGACCAGGGCGGGTTCAAGGTCTACGTCGGCATAGGCGAGGGCACCAACAAGCTGTTCCAGCTCGACACCAACGGGACCCAACTGAACGAGTTCGTCCTCAGCACCGACCAGGGCGGAGTTGACTGGATCGACCTCAGCCCGCAGGACCAGTGCCAGATCTACTACACGTCGGCAGGCACGCTCGTGAAGCGGTTCAACGTCTGTACCAACGCGCAGCTCTCGGACTTCGCCTCGGGGCTTCCCTTCGGCACTGCCGGCTGCTATGGCCTGCGAATCCGCAGCAACGGCGAGGTCCTGGTGGCCTGTGACCAGTCGATCGTACGTCTGAACGGCGCCGGCGCGATCGTCCAGAGCTACAACCCGGGCAGCAAGGCGGACTTCTTCGCGCTCGCGTTGGACCCCGATGGCGTGTCGTTCTGGGCGGCCGGCTACACCAGCGGCAACATATACAAGGTCAACATCGCGTCCGGGAGTGTGAGCACCACCATCCCAGCAGCGCCGGCGGCCGGCGCCGCGCTCGCCGGCGTGGCCGTCTTCGGCGACGGCCCGGCCGACCCAGGCTTCCCGCGCCCGAGAGGCGCGACGCCGCTGCGCGCGTCGCTCGTTCCGGCCTTCCGGAGCTGCACGTCAGGGAACCGGACGCACGGCGGGCCGCCGGTGGTGAACCAGCCCTCGTGCGCGCCGCCCGTGCAGGCGTCGAACTTCCTCACGGTCGGGGCGCCGGACGCCAACGGGCAGCCTGTGAATTCGCAGGGCTCGGTGCTCTTCAACGCGATTGTCGGGAATATCGCGACGGTCGCCGATGAGGCCGACGCCCGCATCACGACGAGCGTCACGGACGTCCGCAACCAGGACGTTGGCCTGACCGACTACACCGGCCAGCTCCAGGTGAACGTGTCGTTGCGATGGACAGACAGGTTCAACTCGCAAGACCCGGCCACTCAGCCCGTCAACGACACGGGCACGGGAGTGGACACGCCGCTCCTGGTGACCGTTCCCTGCACCGCTACGCCGCCCGTGAGCGGGAGTATCGGAAGCACCTGCGCTCTGACCACCACTGCGGACGCGGTCGTGCCGGCGACGATCAAGGAGAACACAAGGACGATCCTGGAGATGGGCCCGGTCCAGGTGTTCGACGGAGGCTCTGACGGGGTTGCCTCGACGAGCGGCAACACGCTCTTCATGACTCAGGGAGTTTTCGTTCCGTGATGGCGGGAGCGGTGGCCGACCACGGTCGCTCACCGCTCCTTCCG
The DNA here is from genome assembly GCA_046725795.1 of Actinomycetota bacterium. GTDB lineage: Bacteria > Actinomycetota > Thermoleophilia > Solirubrobacterales > JBBDJG01 > JBBQKG01. Next base: position 53 of record JBKOZI010000046.1, on the reverse strand, counting down.
GCGTTCAGCGCTTGAGCTTGATCGTCCGGCGCTCGCTCCGCACATTGCCGGCC
>JBKOZI010000045.1:0-6363 GCA_046725795.1 Actinomycetota bacterium | reverse complement strand
GACCTCGACCTCGTGCCAGCCGATCTCCGGTCGGCCCGCGCGCCGCGGCGGCGCGCCCGCCGCCTCGGCGAGCAGCTGCGCGCCGAGACAGACGCCGAGCAGCGGCACTCCATCCGCGAGCAGTCCACGCAGCAGCGTCTTCTCCTCGCGCAGCCAGGGATGGCGAGCGTCCTGGTCTGCATGCATCGCACCGCCGAAGACGAGCACTGCGTCGTAGTCGGCCGGTGCGTGCGGGGCTCGTGAGTCCGGCGGCATCCAGTAATCGAGCCCGCTGCCTTTCGAGCGAATCGCGTCCGCGAATACGCCCGGTCCGGCGTCGAGTTGGTGAACGATGGCGAGCGTGCGCATCCGGCGCAGTCTCGCACCGGCTACCGCCTGAGGCGGACCTTCGACTTCCGGATCGTTTGCTTGCCGGTCATGTCCGTGGCCGTGAGGGTGACGTTTGCGCGGAGCTTCCTCTTGTGACGCAGAGCGCGCTTGACCTTCTTGAGCGCCTTCTTCGACAGCTTCAGCCGGAGCTTCACGGACTGGTTGGCGGATACCGTCTTGGTGGCCCGCTTGAACCGGTAGACCTTCGCGGCGCCCGGCACGCTCACCGTCGCGCCTGCGGCAAGCGTGCCCGGCTCGTTCATCGAGGCCCGCACGAAGAGCTTGTCGACGTCCTGCTTGGACGAGCTGACGAGCGATGAGACGGGCGGATTGTCTGGCGGCGGGGGAGGCGGGCCTCCGCCTCCGCCACCGCCTCCGCCGCCGGGGGGAGGTGGGTTGACCACCACCGTGCCTGACATGCCGAAACCCCCCGGGCCTCCATGGACTTCGCAGTAGTAGGGGTACGTGCCCGGCTGCGCGAAGGTGCGGAAGACCGTCCAGTCGCTGATGGAGGCGGGGTTGGGGTCTATGAAGGAGTCGTCATCGAAGTGCACGTTGTGCCGGCCGCTACCGACGTTGGTCCACGTGACCGTCTCGCCCTGCGTGACCGTGACCGACGACTCCACGAAGACGTTGCTCGCTGTGGCCTTGACCGTCTGGTTGGCCGCGAATGCAGTCGGGCAGCAGAACGCCAGCATCCAGAGCGCCACGACAGCAGTTCGGCTCGCTCGCCTCAACATGAGTCGTAGCTAAAGACGCCTTTCAGCGGGAATTCTTCGGTCGTAACCAAGCGTTTAGCCGCCGATGCTGCAAGTGACCAATCATTTAGTTACTAGACCGGGTTTACAGGATTCAAAAGTCATGTTAAGGTGCCGGGCACTGTCGCTGCCGGTCGCTCCGTGACCGGAAGAACTCTCGGGAGGGGAGACCGGGTTTCATGAGGCTGAGTCTCAAGAAGTACTCGCTCGTCGCGCTTGCTGCAGTGTTTGCCGCACTTGCTCTCGCCGTCGTTCAGATCGCGAGTGCTTCGCACGTGCGTCCACGGGGTGCGACGCCCCTGCGGGCCTCGATCGTGCCCTCGTTCAAGGCATGTGCCCTTCCGGGCAACAGAACGCACGGCGCACCGTTGTCGTTCGCGTCCTGTAACCCGCCACAGCAGGCCTCGAGCTACCTGACGGTCGGCACGCCCGACGCGAACGGGGCACCCGCGCAGAACCAGTCGTACATTCAGCTGAACGTGAAGACCACCTCTCCGGAAGACGTGATCATCAAGTCTGAGGGGCTCGACATACGGTGCCGGCCCGGGGGCCCGATCGCCTTCTGCACCAATGGAAACGTGGCCGACGGCCCCGACTACACAGGTTCGCTGCGGGGCAACGCGATGATCCGGATCAGCGACCACTACAACGGACCGTCTCTGAACGAGGCCGCCACCGTGATCGACATTCCGTTCCCGGTCGACGCGCCTTGCGCAGCCACCCCCGATACGATCGGCGGCACGTGCGGCATCACCACGAGCGCAAACGGCGTCACGCCGGGTGCGGTGAAGGACAACCAGCGTGGGGTCGTCGAGATCGGCCAGCTGCAGATCTTCGACGGCGGCGCTGACGGTAGCGCGAGTACACCAGCCGACAACACACTCTTCGGCGTCCAGGGGGTCTTCATTCCCTAGGACTCGAGGCAGTCCGCCCTTCGCGATCCTCCCCTACTACTAGCGCCAGGGCGGACACAGCAGCAAAGCAAGGGCCGGGAGTACGGTTGACTCCCGGCCCTCGCTCTTCCGGGATCAGCTCAGCGCCTCGATCCAGTCGAGGCGCTTGCCGCAGAGCGACCGAGCATCACGCCGGCTGACAAGGCGCACGGACGTCTCGGTCGGCGGAGCCAGCACGAGCGGACCGAGATAGAACGGAGGCTCGCCGCTGCCGGGATGCAGGTCCGCCTTGCCGAAGCGGAGCGTGACCCGGTGGACCCCCGCAGTCAGACGAGTCGCGCCCAGTGGCAGGTATTGGCCCGAGTGGCTGAGCTCGTTACGGTGAGCCGACTCCTCGTCGCCGTCGATCAGGACTTTCAGCTCACGGCGAAACGCGCCGCCCACCCAGATCCCGTAGCGGGCCGTGACGGGAACGTGGACGAGCGTCGATACGGAGCCGGCTGTAGTAGGCAAGACCGCCCCGGCGACGCCCGCTGCCTGCCAGCCCGATGGGCGGGTTGCGCTCGACAGGTCCACGACGATCGGGTCATCCCTGCGAACGGCGGCCGCAACCCTGCTGCCGGCCCCGGCCTCCTGCGCGAGCCGCAAGACATCCTTGCACCGCGCGGGCGCGGTCGTATGCAGAGCGTCCCCCAGCGAAAGGTGCTCGACCACAGGGGAGGGAGCGTCGGGCCGCTGCCAAACGTCGTAGTAGCGGCCGTGGCGAACAAGCCTGTAGGGGGAGGGAGGACGGCTCTCGACGGGGGAAGTCCGCAGCACGAGCGTGCGGTACACGATCAGGCCACCGAGCTCGAACTGGTCGATGTCGGCGACCTCGAGCTTGTCGAGTGGCCGCCCGTCCCGTAGGGGAACGACCCGGCGGCGCAGCTCGGACGCCCCTTCGGGATCGAGCCGCCTGAGGAAGTGACGGACTCCGTAGGGCTCGTACTCCGTCATCAGCGCCGGCCCTTGTCCGGCGTACTGCTCGCCGATCTGTTCGAGCTCGGCAAGCCGGTCGTACGGCGCAAGCGTGGCGTCCTTGTACGCCAGGGCGTTGGACCACAGCACTCCACCAGCGATCGCAGCGACGATCAGCAGGCCCTCGATTCGCCGCCCACTCTCGATCACCGCTCCGCCCGCGGCCAGCGCAGCGAGCACGAACGCCGGCGAGGCCGTCGCCAGTGCCTTCGCGTCCACCCAGGGCGAGCCCAGCAGCACCACCGCAAGGCAGCCGAGGGTCGCGCCGCTCATATATATGAGGAGCCCGTTCGCGTGGTTCCGCCATGCGAGCACGAGACCGAGCAGCGCGGCTGCCACCACGACGCCGATCAGCAGATGTGTGGCGTCGATGCTGCCGGGCTCGACGCGGAAGTCGCCGGTCGGCCAGATTCCGAAGACCTGCATCCAGTCGAGCGGCTTGATCAAGTTGCCGAGCTCGGTGCTGCTCGTGAGCGTGCCGCTGTTGGGGCTCAGGAATTGCTCCGCCTTCAACAGCGAGGGGATCGCAAGCACGGCCCCGGCGAGCACGAGCGCGAGCGCACGCCGTCCCGTGAACGAGGCACCGCGGGCGCGCACCATGAAGACCCCCGCCCCCAGCAGGAGCGGGGCGAGCCAGACGGCACCGCCGAAACTCAAGATCGCAAGCACTGCGGCGCCGGCCACGGCCAGCGGCAGGACGCTGCGAGCTGGTCCTTCCGCGCTCATCGCGGGAGCGGCCACGGCAGCGATCAGCCCGACCGTCCAGGCAGCTGCGACTTCCTTGACGCCGCCCCAAAGGTAGTACGCGAAAAGCAGTGCCGCCTGGCTCGCCACGAAAGCGGCAAGCGCGCGCAGGGGGCGAGAGCGCAGGAGAGGCGCGACGAGAACGTAGAAGGTCGTCGCGAGCATCACGGCGAGGAACGCCGTGTATGGCTGGAAGAGCCAGGCTGCGTCCTCACCTGTGAGCGCGTGTCCGACTCCGAGTGGCAGAAAGGCTCCGATCGGATACCCGCCGGGGAGGTTGAAGGCCAGCGTCGCCTCGTACGAGGAGGGCGGGAGACCGCTGAGGTCGCGCCCGTGGTCCATGATCCGGTCGGTGATCGCGAGCCATGTCGCCGTGTCGTCGAGCTTGATGTAGCCCGCGAAGGTCGCTTCGCCCGAGAGCACGATCGGCGCGGCATAAACGGCGAACACGCCGGCCGCGGCCGCCAGCGCCCACCCGTCGATCGGGCCTCGCCTCCATGGATACGACAGCGCGAGACCCACCAGCGCGAGTGCGACAACGAGTGGGACCGAGAACTCAGCCGTGGCGTCGCTCAGGGTCGTGAAGTGTGTTGCGACCACCACCACCGCGAGCCCGGCCGCGGGCACGACGGCGCCGGGAAGCCGTACGCCGGAGACGATTTCGAGCAGGAGGCCGCAACCGAGCGCGACAAGCGTCAGCACGAGGGGGAAGAGAACCCAGCAAACGAGCAGCGTCATTGGCTGTCGCGTGGAGGGCGGCGACCAGGGGACCTCCCCCCGGCCTTCCCGCCGGGGTGCACGCTCAGTTGATCGGCTCGACTGCCCCCGAAGTCGCGAGCCGGCGTGCCCGCGCCGAGGAGGGGTCGTAGACCTCGACCTGGATGTTCGCGCGCGGGTAGGCCAGATAGACGCTCTGGGGACGGCGATCGCTCCAGACCGCGATGCCTCCGCCAACCGCCCGACGAGACCGATTGCCGCGCTGTCTGGCCCGCCGACTCAACACGCTGTACGCCCTCGCCGCCGGGTACGTGCCGATCGTCAGATAGTCGGGCCGCGGGTCGCCGACGCGTATGCCGGGCGGCAGGTAGCGAATGAAGATGTTCCCCTGGACCTCGGTGAGCTCGTAGGTGTTCGCCGATCGTTCGCCCGCCCAGTAGACGTCGTGTTCGAGCTCGCCCGGGAGGGCCCGAATCGTCGACAGCGTCGCGGCACTCGCCGACGACGATGGTCCGGCCGGCTTGTCGCCGGTGCCGTCGCCTTTGACGATCAGCCAGACAACCACCGCGGCGACGATCGCGAGCGCGACCGCGGTGACGATCCGAACCCAGCTCGTGCCGCCTGCGCTCCGTACGGGTTGGGCCCCTTGCGCCATGCTGGGAAAGCCTAAAGCGCGCCACGGAAGGATGCGCCTGCACCGCCGGTGCAACCGCGGTTTCAAAATGCACGATTTCGTGGTAGGTTTCCGGCTGTCCACCGCCCTGGGGAGGTCGCGGTGGTTTTCGAGTCAATCACAGCCTTCGGGGAGGAGGCCTATGACTTTCCGTAAGAAGCTGTTCGGAATCGTGGTCGTCGGCGCGATGGGGACTCTGCTCGTGATGTCGCAGCTGTCAGCCGGGTCGCATGTCCGGCCGAGAGGTGCGACTCCCTTCTACGCCTCGATGGTGCCCACGTTCAAGGCGTGCGCCCTTCCGGGCAACAGAACGCACGGCGCACCGCTGTCGTTCGCGTCCTGTAACCCGCCACAGCAGCAGTCGAGCTATCTGACGGTAGGCACGCCCGATGCGAACAGCGCGCCCGCGCAGGGCCAGGCTTATGTGCTGCTGCAGGTAAAGACGACTTCTCCGGAGGACGTCTTCATCAAGTCGGAGGGATCCGACATCCGGTGCCGGCCCGGGGGCCCGATCGCCTTCTGCACCAGTGGGAACCTGGTCGACGGTCCTGATTACACGGGCACGCTGCGTGGCAACGCGATGATCCGGATCACCGACCACTACAACGGTCCCGGTCTGAACGAGGCCGCCACCGTGATCGACATTCCGTTCCCGGTCGACGGGACGTGCGCTGCCACTCCCAACACGATCGGGGCCCAATGTAGCGTCAACACGAGTGCCAACGCCGTCGTACAGGGCTCCGTCAAGGACAACCAGCGCGGAGTCGTCGAGATCAGCCAGCTGAACATCTTCGATGGAGGCGCCGACGGTGCGGCGAGCACCCCTGCTGACAACACGCTCTACTCAGTGCAGGGCCTTTTCATTCCGTAAACGACCAACCGAGCCGCCAAGGCTCGCCGGGGGCCGGAGCGCGAAGCGCTTCGGCCCCCTTTTGTTGCCATGCCTTTCAGGCGACAGCGGTGGGCATACCGCCGTTGCTCAGCGCAGCGGAATCTGGCCGCCGCCGCGGTCTGTCGGGATCGGGCGACCGGTCTGGGCGGCTCTCACGCCGAGCTCGACCTGCGCGAGCGTAAGCGATCCGATCACGTGACTGACGATCTTTCCCTGCTTCGACATGAAGAACGTCTCGGGTATCCCGGTTGCGCCGAGGCCCCGGGCGGTATTTGCGCTTTTCTCCTCGACCGAGGGATA
>JBKOZI010000044.1:0-19474 GCA_046725795.1 Actinomycetota bacterium | reverse complement strand
TGACGTGGCGGGACGAGACATGTCCCTATGCCCTCTGTCCCGGTACCGAGAACAGCAAGCGCCTCACGGTCGCCGCGACGATCGACCCCGACCCGAACGGCTATCGCCGTGCGCCGCTGTGGTTCTCGACGATCGTGGTGGATCCGGACACCGCGCCGCCCGGGACTCAGGCACCTCCCGGCGGCGGCCCGGGCACCGGCGACCCTGTGACAGCAAAATCGTTCTTCCTCTACGACACGCCGTGCGGCGGGTCCCCACGGCAGGACCCGACCACGGATCACGCCACGCGCGACAGCGCCTCGGCAGGAACCGTTGCCGGCGACTACTCGACCTGCGAAAACCCAAGCAGCCAAAAGCAGCCTGACCTCATGGGCGGCGCGGCGCCGCCCGGAGACCAGAACACACCCCTCTTCGAGTACTCCAGCGACCTCTCCGGCGGCTATGACGGCGGCCTCACGATGCTTCACCGTGGGACCTCGTGCGCCTCTGGATACCCGTCCGCCCAAGCTTCGAGCGTCGGGAGCGTCAACAAGTGGGCGGTGCACGCCTGGAGCACCGGCACGTTCGCTCAGCCCTTCACCCTGCGCGGCCTGGTCACACTGTCGCTGTTCACGACCACCGTCGGCGGCGTGCCCGCGGCGGGGCGGCTCTGCGCGACCCTGATCGACCGCCAGACGACCGACGGCGTGCCGGTCGACCGGGCGCTGGGCACGGGCGTCTACGACCTCTCGAACTGGCCGACCGATGTCCGGCGGCTCACGTTCAGCTTCCGCCTCTCCCAGGAGGAGGTAGTGCCGGCGGACCACCGGCTCGTGCTTTCGCTGCACCTGCGCGGCGAGTCGGGCGCCGACATCTCGCTGCTCTACGACCACCCGCTCTATCCGTCGCTGCTCGAAGTCGCGACCTCGACACCGCTTTGATCGCCGCGCCGCCCACACGTATGCCCCGGATGGGCGGCGAGCGCGGGATCGCGGTGCCGGTGGCGCTAGCGGTCCTGGTGCTCGTCTGGGCCCTCGCCACGGTCTCGCTTCGCGAAGCGCTGACGTCCCAGAACCAGTCTCAGCGCGACCGCGACGTCAAGCGTGCACTTCAAGCGGCGAATGCCGGCGTGGAGGCGGCGATCTACCGGTTCAACCTCCTTCAGCCAGGCTCGCAGCAGTGCGTGACGGGCGCCGGCGGCACGCTCGGCATCACGGGGCTCGCGCAGGATGCCTGGTGCGCCGAGCAATCGGAGGACCTGGGTGACAATGGCAGCTACACCATGCGGGTCTCGCCGGCAGTCGCAATCCAGCCGAACGGACAGGCGCTGATCCAGCGCGAGATCGTCTCCATCGGATACTCGAACGCCGTCCGGCGACGGGTACTGACCCGGGTCACTGCTGCGACCGGGGAGCCCATCTTCCCCGGAGGGTATGCCGGAGTGAGCCTCACCGCGCTCGACGTCGGCAACAACGTGAATGTCACCGGAGGCCTGGGAACGAACGGAAGCATCCTGCTCAAGAACTTCGCCGACGTCTGCGGCAACGCGACTCCCGGCCCGGGCAAGTCAGTCAGCATCCAGAACAACGCGCACGTCTGTGGCGGCTACTCGACCACGGCGGCGCAGACCTCCTTCAACCTTCAGCCCGTCGATCAGGGAAACGCGCCGACCGTCAACGACAACGGCAGGATCGGAGATCCTCCTGCCGGCACAAACCCGGATCCGTGCACGTCCTGCAGCGACATCGAATGGGACCCGGGTACACGGGTCCTCAGTCTCCGCAACAACGCGACCTTGACGCTCGGCGGCAACGTCTACAGCTTGTGCCGTCTGGATCTGGACAACACGGCGCAGCTCAAGATCGCAGCGCGGGCGTCCGGGACCGCCGTCCGCATCTACGTCGACTCGCCGGATAGCTGTGGCGACGGGAACGGAATGGGATCCGTGTCCGTCAGGAACAACGCCTCGATCGTCAACATGAACACGGACCCGACGACGCTCCAGCTCTACGTGGTGGGAAGTCCCACGACCGCGACCAGCGTCGACTTCGCAAACGGTGTCAGTCTTCAGACAGACCTCGTCATGGCGATCTACGCCCCCAACTCGACCGTCACCCTCCGCAACAACACGCACCTCACCGGCGCGATCGCCGCGCGTCTGCTCGTGCTCGAGAACAACGCCTTGCTCAACTACCACGAGCGAATCGCCGACATCACCAGTGGCAGCATGGTCCGCCTTTATCGCGACGCCGAGTACCGCGAGTGCAGCAACGACCCGGTTACGGCCGCGCTGGACTCCGGATGCTAGTGGCCTAGTAGCGCACTGATGCCAGATACAGGCCGTGCGGGTCCACGCTCTCGCCGGCCGCCGACCGCGGCGCACCCTCGAGCAGCCGGGCGAACTCGGCTGCGCTGCGGCGGCCCCCTCCGACGTCCAGCATGGTCCCCACCAGGACCCTCACCATGTGCCGCATGAAGGCATCGGCTTCGATCCATAGCTCGAGCACGTGACCGGACCTCGTCCAGCGCGCATCCAGGATGTCGCGCTCGAAACGGACGTGGTCGGTCCGGGTCGGGGTGAAGGCGGTGAAATCGTGCGTGCCCCGGAGCAGCGCCGCGCATTCGGCGAGCGCCGGCTCGTCGAGGGGGTGCGGCCACCACAGCGAGCGCCCCTGCTCAAACGGGCAGGGCGCGGGCCGTGCCAGGACCCGATAGCAGTAAGTGCGCGAGCGGGCGTCCCTGCGGGCGTCGAACCCGTCCGGCGCCGCCTTTGCACCGCTCACCGCAACATCATGCGGGAGCACTCCGTTCAGCGAGCGCGCGAGCGGCTCGGGGTCCAGCCGGCCGGCCCCGGCGAAGCTCGCGACCTGGCCCCAAGCGTGAACGCCCGCATCGGTGCGGCCGGCCACGGAGATGTCCGGCTCGGCGCCCGTGACTTGCTGTATCGCGGCGCCGAGCGTACCCTCGACTGTCCGCAGGCGCGGCTGCTGTGCCCACCCGGCGAACCCACGCCCGTCGTACTCGAGCGTGAGCTTGATTACTGACTCAGACGAGCTCGAGAAACACCATTTCCGTCGAGTCCGAGCGCCTCGGACCCAACTTCAAGATCCTCGTGTAGCCCCCCGGCCGTCCCTCGTACCTGGGCCCGATCTCGTCGAAGAGCTTGTGCACGACGAACTTGTCCTGGCCCAGAGAAGCAAGTGCCTGCCGCCGGGCGTGCAGGTCGCCCCGCTTCGCCAGCGTGATCAGCTTCTCGACCTCGGGCTTGACGGCCTTCGCCTTCGCCTCCGTCGTCCGGACGCGCTCGTGCTGGATCACCTGGCCGCAGAGATTCTTGACGAGCGCCTTGCGGTGACCGGCATCCCGTGACAGCTTGTTCCGCTTCTTCTGGTGACGCATCGCGCGGGGAGTCTAGTTCCAGTGCGCCGGCAGCGTGCTACTCGTCGCGCAGCCCCAGGCCGCGCACCCGAAGGGTCTCCTTGACCTCCTCGATGCTCTTGCGGCCGAAGTTCGGGATCGCGCTCAACTCGCCCTCGGACTTCTGCACCAGGTCGCCGATCGTCTGCACGCCTGCGCGCTTCAGGCAGTTGTACGAGCGGACGCCCAGCTCGAGCTCCTCGATCAGGATGTCGTCCATGCCGTCCGCCACCGACGCCGCTGCACCGAGGCCGCCGGTGGCCTCTCCGGCGCCGTCGCTGCCCGGCAGTCCGAGGCCCTCGATCCTGCTCGGGTCGGTGAAGATCGCCAGGCTTTGGATCAGGACCTCGGCCGCTTCCCGAAGAGCCGCCTGCGGGTCCACGGACCCATCGGTCTCGATGTCGAGCGTCAGCTTGTCGAAGTCGGTGCGCTGACCGACACGGGCCGCCTCGACGTTGTAGGCCACGCGCCGGACCGGCGAGAAGATCGAGTCGATCGGGATCACGCCGATCGGCTGCTCCGGGCTCTTGTTGCCCTCGGCCGGACGATAGCCGCGGCCACGGCCGATCGTGAGGTACATCTCGAGCTTCGCCCTCTTTTCGAGGGTCGCGATGTGAGCGTCGGGGTTGAGGATCTCGACCCCTGAGGGCAGGTCGATGTCCTTCGCTGCGATCTCGCCGGGGCCGTTCGCAATCAGCGGCGCCTCGATCTCACCGGCGTCCGTGTGCATGCGGCACACGATGTCCTTGAGGTTGAGGACGATGTCGGTCACGTCCTCCTTGACGCCGTTGATGGTCGAGAACTCGTGCGCGACGCCCTCGATTCGCACTGACGTCACGGCCGCGCCGACGAGCGAGGAAAGAAGAACACGGCGTAGCGAGTTGCCGAACGTGTAGCCGAAGCCACGGTCGAGCGGCTCCACGGTGAAGCTGCCCTTGTTGTCCTCGACGTTCTCGGCGGTGATCTTGGGTACCTGAAAGTCCAACACTTGAGATTCCTCCAAACTAGGTGGGTGGGGCGGCCAAACGGAGCGGCGGCCCTAACCAAACCCGTTCGCGACCTTGATCGCGAACGGCTACTTCGAATAAAGCTCCACGATGAGCTGCTCCTGCACGGGAGTGCTGATCTCCTCTCGCTCGGGCAGGCGCAGCACCTTCGCGGTGAGTGAGTCGTAGTCGGCCTGGAGCCAGGCCGGAACGGTCGCAGTCAGCTCGGTCGCGCCGCTGATCACATCGCGCGCACGGGAGGTGTCCCGCACGGAGATCACGTCGCCCGGCCGAAGTTGGTACGACGGCTTGTTGACGCGCCGGCCGTTCACCGCGAGGTGACCGTGGCCGATCAGCTGGCGGGCCTGGCGGCGCGATGATGCGAAACCAAGTCGAACGAGCACATTGTCGAGCCTGCGCTCGAGCAGCCGCAGCAGGTTCTCCCCCGTGACGCCGGGCTGGCTGCTCGCCTTGTCGTAGTAGTTGCGAAACTGCTTCTCCAGCAGCTGGTAGTAGCGACGGGCCTTCTGCTTCTCGCGAAGCTGGTGGCGGTACTCCGACTGCCGCACGCGGCCGCGGCCGTGCTGGCCCGGCGGGTACGGCCGGCGCTCGACCGAGCACTTGTCGGTGAGGCAGCGCTCGCCCTTCAGGAAGAGCTTGAGCCCCTCCCGCCGACACTGCTTGCACTGAGGTCCGGTGTCTCTCGCCATTCCGACGCCCTAGACTCTCCGCCGCTTCCGCGGCCGGCAGCCGTTGTGAGCCTGCGGTGTGACGTCCTTGACGCTCGTCACCTCGAGTCCCGCTGCCTGTAGCGAGCGGATCGCGGTCTCGCGGCCCGACCCGGGCCCCTTCACGTACACCTCGACCTTCTGAAGGCCGTGCTCCATGCCCTTCTGGGCGGCGGCCTCGGCCGTCACCTGTGCCGCGAACGGGGTCGACTTCCGGGAGCCCTTGAAACCGGCGCTGCCCGCGGACTCCCATGCGATCACGGCGCCCTCACGGTCGGTGAGCGTGACGATCGTGTTGTTGAACGAAGTCTTGATGTGGGCTTGGCCAAAGGGGATGTTCTTGCGCACCCTGCGCCGGCCACCGGCGCGCCCGCGACCGCCTGTGCGTGCTGCCTGGGGTGCCATCAGTGCTTCTCCTCGTGGGCGGAGTGGCGGTTTGCCACTACTTGCTCACCTTCCTCTTCTGGGCGATCTGGCCGCGCCGCGGGCCCTTGCGGCCGCGCGCGTTGGTCTTCGTGCGCTGGCCCCGGACGGGCAGGCCGCGGCGGTGGCGGAGGCCGCGGTACGAGCCGATCTCGGTGAGCCGCTTGACGTCCTGGGAGCGCTCCCTGCGGAGATCTCCCTCGACGGTGAGATCGTCGTCGATCGCGTCACGAAGACGCGCGATCTCGTCGTCGGTGAGGTCCTTGACGTAGGTGTCGGGCGAGATCTTGGTCTGCTCGAGCACCTTTTTGGAGGTCGAGGTGCCGACCCCATAAATCGTCGTCAGGCCGACTTCGACCCGCTTGTTGAGTGGAATGTTTACTCCGGCGATTCGCGCCATCGAGCTCCGTTAGCTCCCTTTCTTGACTCTCAACCCTGCCGCTGCTTGTGGCGCGGGTTCTGGCAGATCACCAGGACCACGCCGCGACGGCGGATCACCTTGCACTTTTCGCACATCGGTTTAACCGATGCTCGCACTTTCATCGAACTCGTTTCTGTTAGCTAAGAGATCGCCCTGCCGGCCCCAGGAGTCGGGCCGGCGAGCCGACGGACGCAGCCTATCGCAGCGCGGGCACGCCCGACCGGCTAATGCTAGCAGCGCAACTGAAAGGTGCGGTGGGTGGGTAGCAACCCTCAGGCCGCAAGTTTGAGCTCTTCGAGGTGCCACGGAGTGAGGATCCGCGGCCCCTCCGCGGTCACCGCGACCGTATGCTCGAAGTGGGCGGTGAGCGAGCCGTCGTCGGCGTAGATCGCCCAGTTGTCGTCGCCCATGCGGACCCCGTGCCGGCCGGCCGAGACCATCGGCTCGATGCAGATGACCATGCCCTCCTCGATCAGCGGGCCCCTTCCCGGCTCACCGAAGTTCGGCACCTGCGGGTCCTCGTGCATCTGACGGCCGATCCCGTGGCCCACGAGCGATCGGATGACCGAGAGGTCGTCGCGCTCGACCCGCTCCTGGACCGCATGAGAGACGTCGCCGAGCCGGTTTCCCACCCGGCAGTGCTCGATGCTGAGTTGGAGCGCCTCGCGCGTCGCCTTGAGCAACTTCCCGGCGACGGGGCTCACCGGCCGCAGCGCGACCGTCACGGCCGCGTCCGCTACCCAGCCCTCGTACTCGACGCCGACGTCGATCGAAAGGACATCGCCTCGCTGGAGCTTGTAGTCCCCAGGGATACCGTGCACCACCATCGAGTTGGGCGACGTGCAGATCGAGGCGGGAAATCCCCGGTAACCCTTGAAGGCGGGCTCCCCACCATGCGTGCGAATGAACTTCTCCGCGGCGCGGTCGAGGTCGGCAGTGCTCGCTCCCGGCCTACAGAGGCCGCTGAGCATCGCCAGGCAGCGCGCGACGATCTGCCCCGACTCGGCGATCGCGTCCATCTCCTCGGGAGTCTTGCGGATGATCATCGCCCTGAGCTTACGCGAAGCGCCTCTGACGAAATGCCCGGTGTGCCCGAGGCGTCGATCGAGTCTCCGACCCTCACTGCTCGAACCGGAGTGAAGCCAGGATCGCGCGGATCTGGTCGTGGACGTCATCGGGGCTCCGCGAGCCGTCCACCCTCCGCAGAATGTCGCGATTCGTGTAGTACTCGATCAGAGGCTCGGTCTTCTGCCGATACTCACCGAGGCGGTGCTGGACGACCTCTGGCTTGTCGTCGTCGCGAACGACCAGCCTGCTGCCGTCGACGTCGCAACGGTCGGGGTGCTTCGGCGGATGGAAGTCGACGTGGAAGTTGTGCTGTCCGTTCTCGCACACACGCCTACCGGACAAGCGTCGAACGACCTCCTCCTCCGGCACGTCGATCAGGAGCGTGGCGGAGAGCTGGCGGGCGACCTTTTTCAGCTCTTCGTCGAGCGCCTCGGCCTGCTTCTCCGTGCGGGGGAATCCGTCGAGGATGAACCCGCCGTCGGCGTCCGCCTCTTCCAGGCGCCGCTTGATCATCTCGATGATGAGCTCGTCGGGGACGAGGTCTCCCCGGTCCATGTACTCCTTCGCCTTTGCTCCGAGCTCGGTCTGCTCGCGGACAGCATCGCGAAGCATGTTTCCGGTGGCGATGTATGGAAGGCCGAAATCCTCGGCGAGCCGCTTTGCCTGTGTGCCCTTGCCGGCCCCGGGGGCACCGAGCAGGACGAGGTTCAGCTCCGGCACTACTTCAGGAAGCCCTCGTAGTTGCGCATCATGAGCTGCGCCTCGAGCTGCTTCACGGTATCGAGCGCCACACCGATCGCGATCAGCAGCGACGTGCCTCCGAAGAAGAAGTTGGCGCCCGTCTGGCTGATCAGCAGCGTCGGGAATGCCGCCACGACGGCAAGGAAGATCGCCCCCGGGAACGTCAGTCTCGCGAGGATGCGATCGAGGTATTCGGCGGTAGGTCGTCCGGGTCTCACGCCCGGGATGAAGCCTCCGTACTTCTTCAGGTTCTCGGCCTGGTCCACCGGGTTGAACGTGACGGCCGTATAGAAGTAGGTGAAGACGAAGATGAAGAAGGACTCACCCAGCACGAACGCCCAACCATTCGGGTTGAAGAAGGCGGCGAAGTCCTGGGCCCAGCTCGCCTGGCTGAGCTGGCCGATCGTCGGCGGGAAGGCCATGAGCGAGGCCGCAAAGATCACGGGAATCACGCCGGCCATGTTCACCCGGAGCGGTAGGTACGTGGAGCCGCCCGTGGTCATGCGCCGGCCGATCACGCGTTTGGCGTACTGAACCGGAATGCGCCGCTGGCCCTCCTGGATGAAGACGATCCCGACGATCACGCCGAGCGCGATGAACGGCATCATCACCTTGAAGACCTGATCCGGGTTGTCCCACCACTGGGTGATGCCGTTCGGCAGGCTCGAGACGATCGAGGCGAAGATCAGGAGCGAGATGCCGTTGCCGATCCCGCGCTGGGTGATCAGCTCGCCCATCCACATGAGCAGGGTCGTGGCGGCCGTGAGCGTGACCACCACCATGAACAGCTTGCCGAACGTCAACGTCCCGAAAACGCTCTCGCCGTTCTGTCGGCCAATCGTCCGGAAGAGGAAGGTGAATCCGATCGCCTGACCGGCCGCGAGCGCCACCGTCAGGTAGCGCGTGTACTGCGTGATCTTCTGCTGGCCGACCTCACCCTCCTTCTGCAGCTTCTCGAGCGACGGGACCGCGACCGTGAGGAGCTGGAGGATGATCGAGGCCGTGATGTAGGGCATGATCCCGAGCGCGAAGAGCGCGAAGTTCTGGAGTGCGTTGCCCGAGAACAGGCTGAGGAAGCCAAGGATGTTGCCGCCGGCAAACTGGTCGTTGAGCTGCTTGACCGCATCGGTGTCGACGCCGGGCGCCGGAATGTGCGCGCCGAGGCGATAGAGCGCCAGGATCACACCTGTAAAGAGGATCTTCCTCCGGATCTCGGGAACGCTGAAGGCATTGGCGATCGTGGCGATCACTCGGCTGCCTTCTTTCCGTTCGTGGCCCTGAGACTGAAGTCCGCGACCGTGCAGGTGCCACCGGCGGCCTCGATCTTCTCCCGCGCGGTCGCGCTGAACGCGTGCGCCGTGACGTTGAGGCCCTTGCGCTCGAGCTCGCCCCGGCCGAGCACCTTGACGGGGATCCGCTTGCGCGTCGCGAGGCGGCTTCCGCGGAGCGTGTCGGGCGTCACCTCGGCGCCGTCCTCGAAGCGGTTGAGGTCCGAGAGGTTCACCGGCTGACTTCGCGTGCGGAACGGCTCAAAGGGCATCGACTGCTTCTTTGTCGGACCACGCAGCTTGCGCATCCGCATGTGGAGCGGGTTCTGACCACCCTCGTAGCCGGCCTTGAGTTTGCTGCCCGAGCGCGAGCCGGCGCCCTTCTGGCCGCGGCCGGAGGTCTTCCCGAAACCCGAGCCCTGGCCGCGTCCGATCCGCTTGCGCGGGCGCCGCGAACCACGCGGCGGCTTCAGCGAGTGGAGTCCGACGCGCTCCTCAGCCATTCGCGGCCTCCGCGACGGGCCGATCCGCCTGCGGATCGGCCGTTTGAATATCGACCAGATGCCTCACGGTTTGCACCATGCCACGGAACTCGGGCGTGTCAGGCCGCTCGACCGCGGAGCCGATCCCGCGCAGGCCCAGCGTGCGAAGCGTATCCCGTTGTGTTGGATTCGCGCCATTTGCGCTCTTTACCTGCCTGATCAAAAGCTTTTCCGCCATCGCCTACTCCGCCTGCTGCGGCGCACCCTCAACGGCAGCGGCCTCGACCGGAACCGGCTCTGAAGCGGCTGCGGTCGTGGCCGGCTCGGCCTCCGCCCGCTTCTGGTCGTCGAGGCCGAGTACCTCGTTGATGGTCTTCCCGCGCAGTTCCGCGACGTCGCGCGGACGGCGAAGCGACTGCAGGCCCTCGACGGTGGCCTTCACGAGGTTGATCGGATTCTGGGCGCCCAGGCTTTTCGAGAGCACGTCCCGGATTCCCGCGAGCTCCAGCACGGCGCGCACCGCGCCACCGGCGATCACCCCGGTTCCTTCGCTGGCCGGCTTCAGCAGTACCTGTCCCGACCCGAAGCGGCCGATCACCTGATGCGTGATCGTGGTCCCGTGCTTCGGAACCTCGAAAAGGCTCTTCTTGGCACGCTCGACCGCTTTCTGGATCGCGAGCGGAACCTCGTTCGCCTTGCCGTATCCGACGCCGACGATGTGATCCTCGTCTCCCACCACGACGAGCGCCGTGAAGGAGAAGCGCCGACCGCCCTTGACGACCTTTGCGACGCGGTTGATCGCCACCACGCGCTCTTGGAGGTCGAGTCCCTGGGCGTTTATCGACTGTTGCCTGGCCATCCGGCTGAGGGTACTAGAAGGACAACCCGCCCTCGCGGGCTCCATCGGCGAGCGCCTTCACGCGGCCGTGGTACTTGTAGCCACCGCGATCGAGGACGCATGACTCGACGCCGGCGTCCTTCGCCCGCGCCGCGAGTACTTCGCCGGCGCGTGTCGCCTGCTCCTTTGCCTTCAGGCCCCGCAGATCCGGCTCGACCCAGGTGACCGACGCGACCGTGCGGCCCTCTTCGTCGTCGATCAGCTGCGCGAACACCCCGCGATTGGAGCGGTAGACCGACAGACGCGGACGGTCGGCCGTGCCCGCGATCTTGCCGCGGATCCGGCGGCGACGCTTGACTCGCCGCGCGCGCTTCTCGAGCAACGCCTTGCTCATGCGCGCTTGCCGACCTTGCGCGCGACGTACTCGCCTGCGTAGCGCACGCCCTTGCCCTTGTAGGGCTCGGGCGGACGCAGCTTGCGGATCTGCGCCGCGATCTCGCCGACCTGCTGCTTGTCGATGCCGCGCACGATGATCTGGGTCGGCACGGGCACCTCGAAGTCGATGCCCGCGGGCGCCTCGACGCGCACGGGGTGCGAGTAGCCGAGCGCCAGTTCGAGCGTATTGCCCCTCAGCTGGGCGCGATAGCCGACGCCCTGGATCTCGAGCCGCTTCTCGAAGCCCTCGGTAACGCCCTGCACCATGTTGAAGACGAGCGAGCGGGTCAGACCGTGAAGCGCGCGATGCTCACCGCGGTCGGTGGGACGCTTGACGAGCAATCGACCGTCCTCGCGCTCGAAGCTGAGGTCGCGTGAGACCGCCTGGGAGAGCTCACCCTTGGGGCCCTTCACGGTCACGCTCCCCTTCTCGATCTGGACGTCGACGCCCGAAGGGATCTCGATCGGAAGCTTTCCTATTCGGCTCACTGAATCCTCCCCGCACTCACCAGACGTAGGCGACGACCTCGCCGCCGACGCCCTCGCGGCGGGCCTCGTACGCCGTCATGACGCCGCGCGAGGTCGTGATGATCACGGTGCCCATGCCGCCCTGCACCTTCGGGAGCTCGTTCGCGGTCGCGTACTGGCGACGACCAGGCTTCGAGACGCGTTGCAGCCCGCTGATCACCGGGTCGCGGTCCTCGGTGTACTTGAGCTTCACGCGGATCGTCTCGAACTCCGCGCGACTCGGACGCGAGCCCGCTTGGCGCCGAAGCTGCTCGATCGAGAAGTCCTGGATGTAGCCCTCCTGCTTCAGCAGCCGGGCCAGCTCACGGTTGAGCTTCGACGACGGGATCAGGACGTCGTCGTGGTCGGCCTTGATCGCGTTTCGAACGCGCGTCAGGAAGTCGGATACGGAATCGTTCATAAAGGGATTTGGAGACGAATTACCAGGAGGACTTCGTCATGCCGGGGATCATGCCCTCGTGCGCGATCTCGCGCAGGCAGATCCGGCAGAGGCCGAACTTGCGGTAGTAAGCGCGTGCGCGCCCGCAGCGGCGACAACGATTGTAGTTACGCGTCTTGTACTTGCTTCCGCGCTGCTGGCGGACTCTCTGTGAAGTCTTGGCCATTGGCTCCTATTCGTTCTGGGCACCCGAGCCGTCGGGCTGCGGATTCTCCTCGGATGATGCTTCGGTTTGCGGCTCGCCGCCGTTTTGAGACGGGTCCACCCCCTCCGCGTCTTTGGTTTGCCGCTCCGCTTTGAGCTGCTCGGCGGCCTGCTCCTCAGCGGCTCGCTTCTCTTCCGCCTCCAGCTGGGCCTGCCGCATCTCGGCAGCGGTCGGACCGCTGCCCTCGCTTCGGAACGGCATGCCCATCAACCGGAGCAGCTCGAACCCCTCCTCGTCTGTCTCGGCCGTCGTCGTGATCGTGACGTCGAGGCCGCGGACCTGGTCGATCGAGTCGTAGTCGATCTCCGGGAAGATGAGTTGCTCCCTGATGCCGAGCGAGTAGTTGCCGCGCCCGTCGAACGACCTCGGGTTGAGTCCCCGGAAGTCGCGGATCCGCGGAATCGCGACCGACTGAAGACGATCGAGCATCTCCCACATACGGTCGCGGCGCAGCGTCACCTTGACCCCGACGGGCATTCCCTGGCGGAGCTTGAAGTTCGCGATCGACTTGCGCGCCCGTCGCACGGCAGGCTTCTGGCCCGAGATCACCGCAAGCTGCTCGATCGCCGCGTCCAGCAGCGACGTGTTGACCTTCGCCTCGCCGACTCCCATGTTGAGGGTGATCTTCTCGAGGCGCGGCGCCTGCATCGGGCTCTTGTATTCGAACCGCTCGATCAGGGTCGGCTTCACCTCGTTCTCGTAGCGTTCCTTGAGTCGCGCTGCCACTAGTGTCGCTCCTCCGGGATGGCGTCCTCTCTCGGCCGCGAAAGCCGAGCGGGGCAAGGACGCAGGGAGCCCGAATAGCCGGAGGCTATTTGGGCGACCGAGGACGCAGCAGCCGCGAAGGCTTGCAGCGAGCCAGAGAGGGCGTGATCCCGGGGGAGCGGCACTTAGCCCACCAGCTTCGAGCTGGAGCGTTTCGCGACCCGGTCGCGCTTGCCGTCGGCGGTGCGCTCGATCCCGACCCGGGTCGGCTTGTTCTCCTTCGGGTCCATGATCATCACGTTGGAGACGTGGATCGGGCCTTCTTTCTCGATCACGCCGCCCACTTTGCCGCCACGCTGCGTGTCCTTGAGAGACCGCGGACGCTGGTGACGCTTCACGATATTCAGCCCTTCCACGTAAAGGCGGTTCTTCTTCGGCTCGACGCGGAGCACGCGGCCCTGCTTGCCGGAGTCCTTGCCCGAGATCACCTGGACCGTGTCGCCTGTCTTGATCTTGAGAGCCATCAGAGAACCTCGGGGGCGAGTGAGACGATCTTCATGAAGTTGCGTTCGCGAAGCTCGCGCGCCACCGGGCCGAAGATACGCGTCCCGCGCGGGTTGTTCGCGTTGTCGATCAGGACAGCCGCGTTTTCGTCGAAGGAGATATAGGTCCCGTCCCTGCGACCGAGCTGCCGGCGGGTGCGGACCACGACCGCCTGGACGACGTCGCCCTTGCGGACCGACCCCTGCGGCGAGGCGCTCTTCACGGTGCCGACGATCACGTCGCCCACGCCTGCGTAGCGACGGCCCGACCCACCGCGGACGCGAATGCAGAGCAACTCGCGCGCGCCGGTGTTGTCGGCAACCCTCAGACGGGTCTCGGCCTGGATCATCTAGCGGCCACCACCCAGTTACCGAGCCTTCTCCAGAACGTCGACGAGCCGCCAGCGTTTCATTCGGGAAAGCGGGCGGCACTCCATCACACGGACCACGTCTCCCTCGCCGGCCTCGTTCGACTCGTCGTGGGCGTAGAGCGTGTTCGACTCCCGGATGACCTTGCCGTAGACGCGGTGGCGCCGCACGGCATCGATCCGAACGGTGATCGTCTTGTCGCCCTTGCTGGACACGACAACCCCCTGCCGCACCTTGCGCTTGCCGGGCTCGGCCGAACCATCGGCGACCCCGTCCTGCGGCAGACCCACGGCCGTGCTTGCACGGTCGCCGCGCTTTTTCCTTTCCTTCGCCCGCCAGCGCGAGCGCTCGGCAGCCTTGCGAGCACGCGCTTCCACGCGCTCGCGGGATCGCTCTTCCGGCGAGCGCTCGGGCCTCGCCGGGTCGGCCGCTTGGGAGCGGGCGCGCTTGCGTCGCTCGGACGGCGAAAGCTGCTCAGCGGGCTCGGTGGGAGGCGCCGCTTCCGCCGCGGGCTCGGCGGGAGCCGGCGCATCGACGGCCTCCTCCGCCCCATCCTCGGCGACCGGCTGATCCGCTTGCGGATCAGGCGCCTGGTTCTCCTCGGGTGCCGGCTGGTTCTCTTGCTGGTTCTCTTGCTGGTTCTCGGGCTCTTCCTGCATCTCTACAAGCTCCTCAACTCGCGCTCGACATCGATTCCACGCTCGCTTGCAATCGTGAGCGTGCGCGCGAGCGACCTGCGCACCTCGCCGAGACGCGCAGTGTTCTCGAGCTCCCCCGTCGCATTCCGAAAGCGGAGGTTGAAGAGCTCCTCGCGGAACTCGCGCACCTGCTCGACGAGCTGCTCGTCGTCAAGGTTTCTGACTTCCTTGGTCTTCATAGGCGGGAGACGGGCGTCAGCCCGGCTTTCGAGACTGGCATTTTCACTCCTCGCGCAGGACGAATTTGGTCCGCACCGGAAGCTTGTGGCCCGCGAGGCGGATCGCCTCGCGCGCGAGCGGCTCCGGCACTCCGGCGAGCTCGAACATCACGCGGCCGGGCTTCACCACGGCAACCCAGCCCTCCGGCGAGCCCTTTCCGGAACCCATCCTGGTCTCGGCCGGCTTCTTCGTCACGGGCTTGTCCTGAAAGATGTTGATCCAGACCTTGCCACCGCGCTTGATCTTGCGGGTCATCGCGATTCTCGCCGCCTCGATCTGGCGGTTCGAGACCCAACCGGCGTCGAGCGCCTTCAGACCGTACTCGCCGAACTGCACAGTGGTGCCGCCCTTCGCCATGCCCGCTCTGCGGCCACGGTGCTGCTTGCGGTGCTTGACCCGCTTGGGCATCAGCATGGCTTAGCGACCTCCTCCTCCTCGGCCCTGCTGGCCACCGCCGGGGGGCCGGTTCTCACGCCGCCGCCGCGGCGGCGGGGGCTGGCGATCGGGCTGACGCTCGCCGTCGAGGCTGTCCGCCGTGCGGTAGCCCTCGGGCATGACCTCGCCCTTGTTGATCCAGCACTTCACGCCGATCCGGCCGAACGTCGTCCGCGCCTCGTGCAGCCCGTAGTCGATGTCGGCCCGCAGCGTGTGGAGCGGCACCCGACCCTCGGAATAGCCCTCCGTGCGCGCCATCTCGGATCCGCCGAGCCGGCCCGAGACCTGCACCCGCACGCCGGTCGCGCCTGAGCGGATCGCCGAGGTCAGCGCGCGCTTCATCGCCCGGCGGAACGCGACACGGTTCTGGAGCTGCTCGGCGATCGACTGCGCGACCAGCTTTGCGTCCAGCTCGGGGCGCTTCACCTCGATGATGTTCACGCGGACCTGCTTGCTGGTCATCTTGTGGAGGTCGCGGCGCAGTGCGTCCACTTCCGTGCCCGATTTCCCGATCACGATTCCCGGGCGGGCGGTGTGGATGTCTACCGTCACCTCGTTCTTGTTCTTGCGGATGCGGATGTCGGACAGCCCGGCGTGGCCGAGCTTGTTCTCGATGTGCTCGCGGATCTTGATGTCCTCGAGCAGGTAGTCCGCGAACTCCCGCTCGTTGAACCAGTTCGACTTCCAGTCGTGGATGTATCCGACTCGGAAGCCCTCCGGGTGCACCTTCTGGCCCACTACGCCTGACTCCTCATAAAGCTGTTCATCACTTCTTTACTCCTTCGGTGTGAGCGCCACGGTGAGGTGGCTGGTTCGCTTCCGGATGCGGTACGCACGTCCCTGCGCCCGCGCCCGGAAGCGCTTGAGCGTCGGTCCCTCGTCCGCGTAGATCTCCTTGACGTAGAGATCGTCGCCTACGAGGTCGTGGTTGTTCTCAGCGTTTGCGATCGCAGAGTCGAGCAGCCGCTCGAGGTCGCGCGCGACCCCCCTCGGGCTGTGGCGCAACAGCGCACGGGCTTCGCCGATCGGCTTGCCGCGAACGTGGTCGATCACCAGGCGCGCCTTTCGCGCCGAGGAGCGCACGTACTTTGCGCGCGCGGTGACGACCGGCGCCACCGGTGCAGGTCGATCGGCCTCGCGCTTGGCGGCGGGCTTGCGAGCGGGCGCCTTCGGCTTCGGCTTTTCCTCGGCCTTCGGTTTTTCCTCGGCCCTCGGCTCAGGCTGCTTCGCCTCCGCTTTAGGGACCTCTTCCGCCTTCGCACGAGCCGTGGTGCGCCGGCGCGGCTTTCGAGCGGCTTTCTGCTTGTCGTCCGCCTTCGCCCGCGGGGCTTTCCCACGTGCCGGTTTCTCCTCTTTCGAGTCGGCGGCCTTGCGGGTGCGCCGCGGCTTGGCCGCGGCCTTGTCCGGCTGATCCGCTTGCGGATCGGCCGCCTTTTTCTCTTTGTCTTTCTCGTCCGCCACTCGCTACCTCATTCGTGCTGTCCGGTCAGAGCCGGCGTGGCCGCGGAACATGCGGGTGGGCGCGAACTCGCCGAGCTTGTGGCCCACCATCGACTCCGTCACGAACACCGGGACATGCCTGCGCCCATCGTGCACCGCGATCGTGTGACCGACCATCTCGGGGAAGATCGTCGAGGCGCGCGACCACGTCTTGATCATGCGCTTCTCGCCGCTTTCGTTCATCTGCGCAATTCGGCGCATCAGCCGCTGCTCGACCCACGGACCCTTCTTGGTGGATCTACCCATCTACCGCCTGCCCTTCCCGCGACGGCGGCCGCGGACGATGTAGCGGCTGGACGGCTTGCGCTTCTTCCGCGTGCGGTAGCCGAGCGTCGGCACGCCCCAGGGCGTGACCGGATGCCGGCCGGCGGTCGTCTTGCCCTCGCCTCCGCCGTGCGGGTGGTCGACGGGATTCATCGCGGTTCCGCGCGTCTGGGGTCGAATGCCCTTGTGTCGGTTTCGGCCGGCTTTGCCGATCGAGACGTTCTCGTGGTCGGTGTTGCCGATCGTGCCGATCGTCGCTCGGCACTCGGAGAGCACCATCCGCATCTCGCCCGAAGGCAGGCGGAGCGTCGCGTAGCGACCCTCCTTAGCGACGAGCTGGATCGCCGCACCCGCAGAGCGGCCGAGCTGACCCCCGCGGCCGGGTGTGAGCTCGACGTTGTGTACGACCGTTCCGGTCGGGATCCGCTGAAGCGGCAGGCAGTTGCCGACCTGGATTTCGGCGCCCTCACCGGAAACGACCTGCATTCCAACCCCGAGGCGCTGTGGCGCTAGGATGTAGCGCTTCTCGCCGTCGGCATAGTGGAGCAGGGCGATGTGCGCGCTGCGGTTGGGGTCGTACTCGATCGCCGCGACCTTCGCCGGTACGCCGTCCTTACGCCGCTTGAAGTCGATCGAGCGGTAACGCCGTTTGGCGCCGCCGCCACGGTGACGGCTGGTGATCCGCCCGTGCGTGTTTCGCCCGCCGGATTTGGTCTTCCCCTTGACGAGCGACTTCTCGGGCTTCGAGCGTGTGAGCTCGTCGCGGGTGAGCCAGGTCGCGAAACGGCGTGCGGGCGATGTCGGTTTCTGCTTTTTGATGGCCACTAGATCTCGTTCCTCACTCTGCCGTCGCCGCGCCCTCGAACAGCTCGATCCGCTCGCCGGGGGCAAGCTCCACAACCGCCTTCTTCCAGCTGCGCGTCTTTCCGGACGTCCAGCCGCGTCGCTTGGGCTTCGGCTTCAGGCGCATCGTGCGGACGTCCACGACGCGCACGTTGAAGATCTCCTCGACCGCAGATCGAATCTGCGTCTTGTGCGCCTGCGGATGCACGCGGAACGTGTACTTGTTCTCCCCGATGAGCGCGTAGCTCTTCTCGGAGATGATCGGCTGCCTGATGATCTGGCGGGAGTCCACTACGGCTTTCCTTCCTGCGCGGTCACCCTTTGGCGCGGCTCGGAGGCAACCGCGGCGACCTGCTCGATCGCGGCTTCCGATACGACGAGGTGCGCCGCGCCCATCACGTCGACCACGCCCGCCTGCCGCGCGGGCAGGACGGAGACCCGCGAGATGTTCCGGAACGACAGCGCACAGTCGCCCTCGTCCTCACCGACCAGCACGAGTACTCGCCCGTCGTCGATGCGGTCGAGCGCCTTCACGGCGGTCTTCGTCGAAGGGGCGATGAAAGAAGACGCATCGACGATCCATACGCTGCCGCGGCCCGCATGCACGCTGAGAGCAGCACGCAGGGCCCGCCGCCGGGCCTTGCGGTTCACCTTGACGGTGTAGTCGCCCGGCGTCGGCCCAAAGGCGACACCGCCTCCCGTCCAGTGCGGGGCGCGGATCGAGCCGGCCCGCGCACGCCCCGTGCCCTTCTGGCGCCACGGCTTCGCCCCGCCGCCTCTCGCCTCGCTACGGTCGCGTGTCGAGGCCGTGCCGCGGCGGCGCGCGAGCTGCTCCGCCCGCACCGCCTCGTGGACCAGGTCGTTGTGGAAGCGTTCGGAGAAGACCGACTCGGGAAGCTCGACGCTTCCCTGACCGATCAATCTCTGGGCCGATGGACTAGCCATTTCGCACCTCCACGACACCGCCGACGGGACCTGGAACGGACCCGCGCACGATCAGGAGGTTCCGGTTCGGATCGACCTCGAGCACCTCCAGGCCGAGCTGCGTCACGCGGGCGTGGCCCATTTGTCCGGGCATGCGAACGCCTTTGAGGACCCGGGACGGGGTCGCGCTCGCGCCGATCGATCCCGGCGCCCTGACGTTGTGGGAACCGTGGCTCACCGGTCCGCGGTGAAAGTTGTGGCGGCGGATCGTGCCCTGGAAGCCCTTGCCCTTCGAGCGCCCGCTGATCTTCACACGCTGGCCCTTCTCGAATGCGGCGACGGTGACCTGCTCGCCGATCTTGAGCTCGCCGTCCTCGTCCTGGCCGACCTGAAACTCGGCCAGGTGCTTGAGGGCCGGCGCCCCGGCCTTCTTCAAATGACCGAGCCGTGGCTTCTGAAGCCGGCGCTCCTTGGCCTCGCCGAACGCCAGCTGGACCGCCCGGTAGCCGTCCCGCTCCGGTTCGCGCACGGCGGTTACCCAGCAGGGCCCTGCCTCGATCACGGTCGCCGAGACCCGCTCGCCGTCCTCCATGAAGAGCTGCGTCATTCCAAGCTTGCGTCCCAAGATCCCAGCCATCGGCGCGTCCTCAGAGGCGAATCTCGATGTCGACGCCGGCAGGAAGATGGTCGAGACGCTGGAGCGAATCGACCGTCTTCGGCGAGGGCTGGTGAATGTCGATCAGTCGCTTGTGCGTGCGGATCTCGAAGTGCTCGCGCGAGTCCTTGTCCTTGAAGGGGCTCCGGATCACGACGTAGACGTTCTTCTCCGTAGGCAGCGGCACGGGTCCGGACACGGTCGCGCCCGTGCGCTCGGCAGTCTCCACGATCTCGGCCGCGGCACGGTCGATCGCCTCGTGGTCGTAGGCCTTGAGCCTGATCCTGATCTTGTTCTGGGGTAAAGCGGCCATTGCCGTTGACTTTCTTTACATCCTGCGGGGCGAAGCCTCAGCCCCGCCC
>JBKOZI010000043.1:0-5808 GCA_046725795.1 Actinomycetota bacterium | reverse complement strand
CGAGCTTCAGGACTGCCAGAAGTGCCCGCTCGCCCAGAGCCGGACGACCGTCGTGTTCGGCACCGGCAACGCCGACGCCGATCTGATGTTCGTGGGCGAGGCGCCCGGTTTCCACGAGGATCAGCAGGGCAAGCCATTCGTGGGGCGGGCCGGGAAGCTGCTCGACCAGCTGCTGGCGGAGATCGGGCTGAGCCGCAAGGACTGCTTTGTCGCAAACGTTTTGAAGTGCCTCAGATACAACGCGACGGTCCAGCTCGGCGATGGCTCGTGGGAGCGAATCGGACGCCTGGTCCGATCGCGCTATTCCGGTGAGGTGATGTCCGTGGATCCGAACGGATGCTTAGTCCGTCGCCGGGTAGTGGGGTGGCATGCCACCCCACTCGCGGGCCGCTCCGTCTACCGCCTCACCTATCGCTCGGCGAAGAACGCGGGCCTCGGCCGTGTGGCGATCGAGCTGACCGGAGACCACCCAGTTCTGACCGAACGCGGATACGTCCCGGTCGCAGCACTCCACTCGGGAGACCGGATCGCCAGCGGGCAGGCACTCACGCCTGTTGCTCGGGACGTCTTATACGGAACCCTTTTGGGCGACGGACATCTCAATCGGGCCTCGGCCCATCTCTTCTTTGCCCATTCCTCGGCTCAGGCCGACTATGCGCTCTTCAAATCGCGCTTGCTTGCCGAGCTCAGCCCCCGAGTCCAGGAAATGGAGGTGGCGGCGGTCGCCGGCGGGGCGCGTGAATACGGCACTGTTCACGTCCGGACGCTCGCCCACAGGGCGCTCGGGATCTTGCGACGCGAGTTCTATCGACCAAAGAAGGTCGTTCCAGAGTGCCTCGCCGAGACGCTCAACGCACGGATGTTGGCGATCTGGTTTATGGACGACGGCTATACGCGCATTCGACCGGGAGGGCGGCAGCCGCTGGCCGAGATAGCCGCAGTGGGCTTCTCAGACACTGATCGGCAGACCTTGCTGCACGGACTTCGACGGCTTGGTCTGTCGGCCAAGGCTTCCCGCGGACGGCTCTACTTCGATGTCCCGACGACGCGTGCGCTGTCCGAAATGATTGCGCCGTACGTCCCGGCAAGCATGCGTTACAAGCTGCATCCGGAGATCGAGGGCAGCGTTCCGTTTGATCCGCAGCTGTTCGCACCAGAAGCCCCCCAGGTGTTGTTCGATGAGGTGGACCTCGAGGATGTAACAGATCGTCTTCGCGGCGACGTCACCTTCTTCTGCATCGATGTCGACGAAACCCACAACTTCGTTACGGCGGGTGGCGTTGTTCACAATTGCCGCCCTCCGGACAATCGCGATCCGCTGCCCGCCGAGATCGAGGCCTGCCGGGGTCATCTCGAGCGGCAGATCGAGCTGATCGAGCCGCGCGTCATCTGCACGCTCGGCAACTTCTCCACCAAGCTCCTCTCGGGCTCGCCGCAGGGGATCACGCGCGTGCGGGGGGCCCCGCAGGCACACGAGATCGCCGGCCGGCCGGTCTTCCTGTACCCGATCTTCCACCCGGCCGCCGCGCTCCGCACTTCCACGATGCTCGACCAGCTCCGCGCGGACTTCCAGGGGCTCCCGCGGCTGCTCGCGGAGGCGCTCCCGTCGTTCGGCGGTCAGGCCGACGCTCCGGAGCCGGAGATCCAGCTCGTCGGAGCCGGTGTCGAGCCGGATCAGCTCGACCTGTTCTAGGGCGGCGCGCCAAAAAAAAATCGGCGGTAACGGGATCAGGCTGAGGCGCTTGATCGATTCGTGTGTGACTCGCGCGGATTGGCACCACGACATGGCCGCTGACCGTGCCGCAATCGTCCAATGGCGAGTTGAGTACCCGATAGGGGCCCCAATGCAGCAATGACGGGGAACGGGTCTGCGTCAATGGAACTTTCTTGACCGCGCCGTGTATGACCGCGCTGCAATGAGCCACTCGCATGACGGGTCGGCCCAGCCCGACCCCGTAATTGCCGGGTTTCTTCGGGACGCGCTGCGGGGCTTTTGCCGAACGCGAAGCCGCGTCACGGCACGCGGCACGCGGCGCACGACGCTCTAAGCTCGGCGGCCCGTGCAAACCGTGACGCTGGAGACCGACTCGGCGGCCGCGACCGAGCGGCTCGCCGAGAAGCTGGCGGCGGAGCTCGGGCCCGGCGATCTCGTGCTCGTGTCGGGTGACGTGGGGGTGGGAAAGACGACGTTCGTGCGGGGGGCGTGCCGGGCGCTCGACGTGGCGGACCGCGTCACGAGTCCCTCCTTCACGATCGGGCAGCTTTACCGGGGCAGGGTCCCCGTCTCGCACATCGACCTCTTCCGGCTCGAGACGCTTGCGGGGGAGGACCCTGGGTTGCTCGCGGAATACCTTGCGCCCGAGGCGATCACGTTCGTGGAGTGGCCCGCCGCGGCCGCGCTGGAGCTCGATCCCGAGCGGGTCGTGTTGACGGTGCTGCTCGAGCACATGGGGGGAGATCGACGCCGTATCGCGGCCACGCTGAGCAAGTGACGGTCGTCGGCTTCGACACCTCCATGCCCGTGACGTCGGCGTGTGTGCTGCGCTCTGACGGGCGCGCCTTCACGACGCCGCCGCCCTCCACCGAACGCCTCCTCGGGCGCCCGGAGCACTCCGCCGAGCTGCTGCCGGGGCTGGCGGGTCTGCTCGAGGAAGCTGAAGTCGCCTGGCCGGAGGTCAGCGTGATTGCGGTCGGGGTGGGGCCTGGGACGTTCACCGGTCTGCGGATCGGCGTCGCGACGGCCCGGGCGCTCGCACACGCGCTCGGCATCGGCGTGATCCCGGTGTCATCGCTCGCAGCACTCGCCGCGGGACTCGCAGAAATGCCGGACGCGCACCGATCGCTGCTGCCGCTGATCGACGCACGCAGGCACCAGGTGTTCGCCGCGCTCTATCCCGCGGGCGGCTCGCCGGAGCCGGAATGGGGTCCTCTCGCACTCGACCGAGAAGACCTGCTCAGGCGGCTCGAAGGGGTCGATCCGGCGCCTCTGGCGGCCGGAGATTGGGCGCTAGAATCACGCGCAGACCTCGAGGCGGCAGGGGTGATCGTGCCGCCGGCGGACTCCGGGCTTCACGCCGTGAACGCTCTACAGGTTTGCCGCCTGGCGGAGAGGATCGAGCCGGTCGCGCCCGACATGGTCACGCCGATCTACGTGAGGCTGCCTGATGCCGAGATCAACCTTGAATGAACGCGCGACGGCACGCCAGCGTGCCGTCGGGGTCAGCGAGGGCGCAGCGGATCGGCATCTCGAGGAGGGACCGATTGCGTTGGAGATTCGCCGCCTCGCTTACGGCGACCTACCTGACGTGATCGCGGTGGAGCGCCGCGCCTTCCCGTCGCCGTGGTCGCTTGCGATGTTCGTGCTCGAGCTCTCGAAGCCCGCCAGCATCTGCGTCGGCGCGGTCAGCAACGGCGAGCTCGTCGGGTACCTGATCTGCTCGCGGTACCACACGGTCTGGCACGTGATGAACCTCGCCGTGGACCTGGACTTCCGGCGACTCGGGGTCGCCTCCAGGCTGATCGAGCACCTGTTCGAGGAGGCCGGCGCCGACGAGCGATACACGCTCGAGGTCCGCATATCCAACACCGAGGCGATCGCCATGTATGAGTCGTTCGGGTTCCGGAGCGCCGGCATTCGCCGCCGCTACTACCACGACAACAACGAAGACGCCTTGATCATGTGGCGAACCCAGGGCGGCGGAGACCCGGGATAGCAGCCGGCCCGATCCTCGCGATCGAGACCTCCTGCGACGACACCTGCGCGGCGGTCGTCACCTGCGAGGGAGAGATCTTGAGCAACGTGATCTCGTCCCAGGCGCGCTTCCACGAGCGCTACGGCGGCGTCGTCCCCGAGGTGGCCTCGCGGCACCATCTGGAGCTGGTCAATGCCGCCGTCGAGCAGGCGCTCGCGGAGGCCGATGTCGCCCTGGCCGACACCGGCACGGTGGCCGCCACGACCGGGCCGGGACTGATCGGCGCGCTCCTCATCGGGCTCTCGACCGCGAAGGCGCTTGCCGCGGCGACGCGCCTTCCGTTCGTGCCGGTCGACCATCTCCACGGCCACGTTGCGGCGAACTTCCTCGAGCCCGACCCGCTCGAGCCACCTTTTCTCTGCCTGATCGCGAGCGGCGGCCATACGCTGCTCGCCTCGGTCGAGAACCGCGCCGGCTATCGCCTTCTGGGGTCCACGCGTGATGACGCCGCCGGCGAGGCGCTCGACAAGGCTGCCCGCATGTTGGGGATGGGCTATCCCGGCGGCGCCGAGATCGACCGCCTCGCGCGCGAGGGCGATCCGGCCGCGTTCGCCTTCCCGGTCGGGATGCGCAGCGACGAGTCGCTCGACTTCAGCTTCAGCGGGCTCAAGACGGCACTCGTCTACGCAGTCCGCGAGCTCGGTCCGGAGCAGTCGCTCGCGCGCCGGGCCGATCTTGCCGCCTCGTTCCAGCGGGCCGTGGTCGACTCGCTGATCTTGAAGCTGGAGCAGGCGCTCGACCGCACCGAAGCCAGGCGCGTGGCGATCGGCGGCGGTGTCGCCGCCAACTCAGAACTTCGAGCGCGCGTCACGGCCCTGTGCGAGCTGCGGGGCCTCGAGCTGGAGATTCCGCCGCGCGAGCTCTGCACCGACAACGCGGCGATGATCGCGTCCGCAGCCAGGTTCCTGGAGCCGGTTCCGTATCCTGAGTTCCTCGGCTTCGACGCGTTCGCGCGGGCCGCCGCTTGATGTAATGCCCAAGGTGACTCTCTACAGCAAGCCTGACTGCCCCCTCTGCGACGGGGCGCGAGAGGCGCTCGTCCGGGTCAACGCGCACACGCCCTTCACGCTCGAGGAGGTCGACATCACGACCGACCCCGCGCTCGAGAGCCGGTACCGCGAGCGGATCCCCGTGGTCGCGCTCGAGGGTGCCGAGTTGTTCGACTTCTATGTCGACGAGGCCGAGTTGGAGCACCGACTGGAGCAGCGGGCGCTCGCGCGGTGAGCCTCCGTGACGACATCCTTGCGCCGGCGGATGGCGAGGTGGACGCGAAGCCGCTCGGCGACCGGCTCTCGCTCGGCGTCGCGGCACGTCTCTCGCGCTACCTCCAGGTCCTGACCCAGGCGCGGAAGATGGGCAAGGACACGATCTCCTCGCAGGAGCTCTCGGAATACACGCACATCAACTCGACGCAGATCAGGCGCGACCTGTCCGGCTTCGGGAAATTCGGCAAGCGCGGCGTCGGCTACAACGTCGACTCGCTGGTCTCGCAGATCCGCAAGATCCTGCGCACGTCGGGCCAGCACAACATCGCGCTGTTCGGAGCCGGCAACCTCGGCCAGGCGATCGCGAGCTCCGACATCTTCGCGGATCACGGCTTTCGCGTCGTCGCGATCTTCGACGTGGACCCCAAGCGGATCGCCAAGAAGGTCGGGAGCCTGGTCGTCCGGCCCTACGACAGCATGCGGGACGTGATCGAGGAAGAGGGCATCGTCGTGGGCGTGCTGGCGGTTCCGGCAGCGGCCGCCCAACAGACCGCGGACGACCTGGTCGAGGCCGGCGTGAGGATCATCTTCAACTACTCCGACGCCCTGCTGCAGGTGCCGCCGGACGTGACGGTCCACACCTCGAGCCCCGCCGTGGACCTTCTCTACGCTCTTTACTTCTATCTGACCTAAATCCCATTTGGGATGCGCTACGACCGCGACAAGGCTCGGGAGGTTTTCGAGACTTCGACCGACTTCACGGTTGGCCTCGAGGAGGAGTTCGGGCTGCTCGACCCCGCGACGCTGTCACTCGTCAACCGGTTCGAGGAGCTCTTCGAGGCGGCCTCGCG
>JBKOZI010000042.1:0-20302 GCA_046725795.1 Actinomycetota bacterium | reverse complement strand
TACCGAGACGGCCGGGTCGAGCTCTATTCGCGCGTCAACGTGGGAGTCGCGGTCGCGGCTCGGGACGCGCTCGTGGTGCCGACCGTCTTCGACGTTGACCGCAAGTCGCTCGGCGAGATTGCGACCGAGACACGCGCGCTCGCAGAGAAGGTACGCGAAGGCAAGATCACGCCGCCAGAGCTCTCGGGAGGCACGTTCACGGTCTCCAACCTGGGCATGTTCGGTGTGACGGAGTTCTCCGCCGTGATCAACCCGCCGCAGGCGGCGCTGCTCGCGGTCGGCGCGCTCATGCCGAAGCCGGTCGCCGAGCGCGAGACGAGACGTGTGGTGGTCCGCGACATGATGAGCGTGACGCTCGCCTGCGACCACCGCATCCTCTACGGCGCGGACGGGGCGCAGTTCCTCGCGCGCATCCGGGAGCTGCTCGAGCGGCCTCTCTCGATGGCGCTCTGAGCGCTCAATAGGAGGCGTAAATTCGCATCCGGGGTGGTACCTTGGGAGTGAGGATAGGCACGAGGATCCGAGGGAGGATCACGAAGCCTTGAATCGTCCGTAGAGCGGCGCCGGAGACCCCGGCACCGCTTTGAGGCGGCTCTCGCGGATACCCCGCGGGGCCCGAAGAGAAAGGCGGACGCAATGGCGACACGCGAGCTCGACGCCTCACAGAGGCACGAGGCGCTTGGCGAGGAGCATCTGACGCGCACGGACCGCGCGAACCTCTTCCGCTACATGCTTCTGATGCGCGTCTCGGAGGAGCGCGCGCTGACGCTCTACAGGCAGGGAAAGGTCCCGGGGTCTTTCTACGACGGCCGGGGGCAGGAGGCGATCTCGGTCGGCTCGGCATTCGTAATGGGGCCGCGCGACCGGATGTGCATCCTGCACCGGGACCTCGGCGCGCATTTCGTGCGCGGGGTCACTCCGGACCGCTACCTGGCCAACTTCATGGGCCGCCGCGACGGCGTCACCGGTGGGCGCGAGGGGAACATGCACTTCGGCGACCGCCGCCTGGGCTGCGTCGGGATGGTGTCGATGCTTCCCGACATGGCGCAGGTGGCGACCGGGCTTGCGCTCGCCTTCAAGCTCCGACGCGAGCCGCGCGTGGCGATGACCTACTTCGGCGAAGGCTCGACCGCCAACGGCCAGTGGCACGAGGCGATGAACTTCGCCGGCATCCACCGGCTGCCGGTCGTCTTCATTCTCGAGAACAACCAGTTCGCGTACTCGACACCCAACGAGCTGGAGTTTGCGGTCGACCCCGTGCTGCGTGCGGAGGGATACGGCTTTCCCGGCGTGAGCGTCGACGGCAATGACGTCGAAGCGGTATTCGAGGCGGCGCGCGTCGCCGTCGAGCGGGGCCGCGAGGGCGCCGGCCCGACCCTGATCGAGTGTCACACGATGCGGATGCACGGCCACGGCGCGCACGACGACATGAGCTACGTCCCGCCGGAGCTCGTCCACGAGTGGGCCGAGCGCGACCCGATCGAGCGCTACGAGCAGCGGCTCGCCGGGGAGCACGGCTTCGGCGAGGACGAGCTGGAGGAGATCCGGGAGTCGGTTCGCCGCGAGGTGGAGGAATGCACGCGCAAGGCGCTCGACTCGCCGATGCCGGATCCCGAGACGGCGCTGGAGGGCGTCTTCGCGGACGAGTTCGAGACCCTCGGCGACGGCCAGGCTCCCTGGAGCTTTTGGAGCGGCTCCCATGCCTGAGCTCACCTACCTGCAGGCGATCTCCGACGGCCTGCGCACCGAGATGCGCCGGGACGAGTCGGTCTTCTGCCTCGGCGAGGACATCGGCGTGTTCGGCGGCGCATTCAAGGTGACGGCCGGGTTCCACGAAGAGTTCGGCGCTGACCGCGTGGTCGACGCACCCCTGGCCGAGAGCGTCATCATCGGAGCAGCCGTCGGCGCCGCCGTCGAGGGCATGCGACCGGTCTGCGAGATGCAGTTCGCAGACTTCATCTCCTGTGGCTTCGACCAGCTCGTGAACGTCGCGGCGAAGCTGCACTACCGGCAGGGCTTGGCGGTGCCGATCGTGGTGCGGCTGCCCTCCGGCGGCGGCTTCTCGGGTGGGCCGTTCCACTCGCAGAATCCCGAGGGCTGGTTCCTCCAGGCGCCCGGCCTCAAGGTCGTCGCGCCCGCGACGGCAGAGGACGCCAAGGGCTTGTTGATCAGCGCGATCCGCGATCCGAACCCGGTGATGTTCCTCGAGCACAAGCATCTCTACCGGCGTGTCCGGGGCGAGGTCCCGGAGGGTGAGCACACGGTGCCGATCGGGAAGGCCCGCGTCGCGCGCGCCGGAGGCGAGCTGTCCGTGATCGCTTACGGCTCCACTGTCGCGCTGGCACAGGAGGTGGCCCAAGTGCTCGGCGAGGACATCGAGATCATCGACCTGCGCACGCTCTGCCCGCTCGACACCGCCGCGATCCTCGCGAGCGTCCGCAAGACGGGCAAGGTGCTCGTCGCGCACGAGGCGACGCGTTCGTGCGGCATCGGCGCCGAGGTGGCCGCGCTGATCGCGGAAGAAGCTTTCGAGGACCTGGACGCGCCCGTCGCCCGCCTCACGGCGCCGGACGTGCCGATCCCGTTCAGCCCGACACTCGAGCAGCATGTGCTTCCGGGTCTCGACGACATGAAGGAGGCGTGCCGTGAGCTACTCGCCTACTGACCGAGTGGACACGGTCGAGGTCACGATGCCGCAGATGGGCGTCTCGGTCGCCGAGGGCACGATCCTGAAATGGCACAAGCGACCAGGTGATTGGGTCGAGGCCGACGAGGTGATTTGCGAGATCTCCACCGACAAGGTCGATACCGAGGTCCCATCGCCCGCCAGCGGCCGTGTCGCCCGGATCGACGTCGAGGAGAACGAGACGGTCCCGGTGGGCACCGTCCTCGCGGAGCTGGAGGTTACGAATCGGCCGTCCCACCCGGAACCCGGCCGTTCGCTTGCGAACGGCCGGCCAGTTGTTCCGACCGATCGGTCCCACGTGATCTCGCCCGTGGTGCGAAGGATCGCGGCCGAGCACAACCTCGATTTGTCGTCGGTGACCGGCTCGGGCGTCGGCGGCCGAATCCGGAAGAAGGACGTGCTTGCTCATCTGGAGGAGAAGCGCGAGCCCGTCCTGCATTCGGAATCGCCCTATCGGCCCGAGCCGCAGGTCATCGGCAACGGCGATCGCCGAGAGCCGCTCTCGCCGATCCGGCGCCAGATCGCCGAGCACATGGTGCGCAGCCGCCATACGGCTGCGCATTGCACGACCGTCGCCGAGGTCGACTTTACCCGCGTGGTCGCTCGCCGCGCAGAGCTCAAGATGTCATTCGAGGCACGCGGCGTGCCGCTCACAGTGCTTGCGTTCGTGGCACGCGCGACCGTCACCGCGCTTCGCGACCAACCGCTGCTGAACGCCTCGCTCGACGGCGACGAGCTCGTTCACCACGACGATGTGAACCTCGGCGTCGCGGTTGCTCTCGACGACGGGCTGATCGTCCCCGTCATCCGGCAGGCGCAGCGTCTCAGCCTCGAAGGGCTCGCCGGCGCGATCCACGACCTCTCGACGCGCGCGCGCTCGAAGCGCCTCACGCCCGGTGACGTCCAGGGCGGCACGTTCACGATCACGAACCCTGGCCGCTTCGGAACGGTGCTGGCGACTCCGATCATCAACCAGCCGCAGGTGGCGATCCTCGATCTCGAGGCGGTCGTGAAGCGGCCGGCCGTGATCGACGGTCCCCAGGGAGATGCGATCGCGATCCGGCAGATGGCAAATCTCTGTCTGTCGTTCGACCACCGGGCACTCGATGGCGCCGAGGCCGCCCGCTTCCTGGGGCGGCTGAAGACCCTGCTCGAGGCACCGGAAGCGATCTCCGCGTAACCGTCCAACGGGCTCAAGCGCGGCCCCGGTAGCGTCGATAAGCGACAGGAGAGTCTCGAAGGGACTCGAGTTTTGTCTGCCGCCAACGCCCCCGAGAAATCAGCCCTTGCGAGAGCCCTGTTGTCAGTGGCGCTCGTCGGGTTGATCGTGCACGTGGCCCACTCCACGCTCGGGCTGGGCGGCTCGGGCCTGGACTGGCTGCTCGACCGCTCGCTGTACTACGGCCTGGTCGTCTGCGCGGCGGGTGCGTGCGCACTCTTGTTCAGAGAGAACCGGCGTCTGCTGGCGCTCAGCCGCGCCGAGGCCCGGACGGACGCGCTGACCGGGCTCGGCAACCGGCGTCGTCTGATCGAGGACCTCACGGACATTTTGGAGGGCGACGATCGCCCGCACGTGTTCGCGCTCTTCGACCTCGACGGCTTCAAGGCCTATAACGACAGCTTCGGGCATCCGGCCGGCGACTCGCTCCTCCGCGGACTGGCCGACAATCTCGCGGCCGCGGTGTCGCCCGTCGGCGGCGCCTACCGGCTCGGCGGAGACGAGTTCTGCATCCTCGCGCCGGTCGGTGCCGCCGGGGGCGAGCCGATTGCAGCCGCGTCAGCGGCGCTCTCCGAGCAGGGAACGGGATTCGCGGTCCGTAGCTCCTGGGGCGCCGTGTTCCTCCCCGACGAGGTGGACGAGGCCGTCGAGGCGCTCAGCCTCGCTGACCGGCGGATGTACGTCCAGAAAAGCCGCAGGCCGCGCTCGCCCGAGCGCCAGACGCGCAACGTGCTGCTCCGCGCGCTCCACGAGCGCTCGCCGACGATCGGGGACCACCTCCAGGGAGTCGCACCGCTCGCGGTCGCCCTTGGTCAGGCCGCCCACCTCGGGCACTCTCAGCTCGACGAGATCGCGCGCGCGTCCGAGCTTCACGACATCGGAAAGATCGGTGTGCCCGACGGGATCCTGTGCAAGCGCGGGGCGCTCAATCAGGCCGAATGGACCCTGATGCGCAACCACACCCTGATCGGGGAGCGCATTCTGTCCTCGGCGCCGGCGATGGCGCCGGTCGCACTGCTCGTGCGCTCGACGCACGAGCGCTGGGACGGCAGCGGCTATCCGGACGGCCTCACGGGCGCGGAGATCCCGCTCGGTGCGCGTGTGATCGCGGTTTGCGACGCCTTCGTGGCGATGACCCAGCCGAGGCCGTGGCGGCCGACGATGAGCCACGCGGAGGCGCTGGAGGAGCTCCGCCAGTGTGCCGGGACGCAGTTCGACCCGGACTTGGTCGAGGCGTTCTGCGAGGAGGTCTACCCGGACCTCTATCCGGCCGGCCGGAACGGGCTGGAGCCGGATACGCACGTAGTGCGAGCGCACGACGTGCCCGGCAGCGTCTCGTAGCACCAGCTGCGCCAGGTAACGCCGCCCGCGATGGAGGCGCTTTGGGCGCCTTGCCGACGTGAACGCCTCACCCCCGTGTCCAAGGTGGTGCAAGGGCGCACAGGGTTTCCAGCGGGATCTAGGACAATAAGGACCATGGGTGCCGGTGACGAAGCGGTGGTGTGTTGCGTTCGGATGGGTCTGGTGCCCTATCTGGATGCGCTTGCGGTTCAGAGAAGGCTCGAGGGCGCCCGGCAGGCAGGGGTCGTTCCCGACGTCCTGCTCCTGCTCGAGCACCCCCCGACGTACACGCGCGGACGCCGGTCTGTGCCGGACGAGCTGCCGATGGGAGAGGACTGGTACCGCGCCCAGGGGATCGAGGTGTTCGACACCGATCGTGGCGGTCGCGTCACCTATCACGGTCCCGGGCAGCTGGTGGGCTACCCGGTCATGAGCCTGCGCCCCTACGGCGACGACATCCACGATTACATCCGGCGCATGGAGCGCATGGTCGTCGCGGTGCTCGGGTCGTACGGGATCGAGGCAGGAACTCGCCAGGATCTGACCGGCGTCTGGACTGCCGAGCCGCGCAAGATCGGCTCGATCGGGGTTCACGTGAGCCGCGGCGTGACGACGCACGGCTTCGCCGTGAACGTCAACAACGATCTGCAGCCGTTCGAGTGGATCGTGCCCTGCGGGATCGACAACTGCCGGATGTCGTCCGTGACGCAGGAGCTCGGGCGAGAGCAGGACCTGGACGAGTTTGCCGACCGCGTCTGCGCAGAGTTCGGCGATGTCTACGGCCGAGACCCGGTCGAGGCAAGCCTCGAAGACCTGGGAGCGATTGCCGCATGAGCGAATCGCGGCACGCCACGCGGTCTCGCGCCCGCCCCGGGGGGACGGTCGGCGGAGACGAGGCAGCGCTGCCCTTCCGCCAGCGCAAGCCGCCGTGGCTGAAGGTCAAGGCGCCGGGTTCCCCGAGCTACCGCCGCATCCAGGCGCTGATGCGCGACAAGGGCCTGCACACCGTCTGCGAGGAGGCGAACTGCCCGAACATCGGCGAATGCTGGGAGCGCGGCACGGCGACCTTCATGATCCTCGGCGACGTCTGCACTCGCCGCTGCGGCTTTTGCAACGTCAAATCGGGCGTCCCCGATCTCGTCGATCGAGCCGAGCCGTTGAGGGTCGCGTACGCGGTCTCCGAGATGGGCCTGCGGCACTGCGTCGTCACGTCTGTCGACCGCGACGACCTGCCCGACGGCGGCGCCGGGGTGTTTGCGGACACGATCCGTGCGATCAGGATGCGTGCCCCCGGCTGCGCGGTCGAGGTGCTTACGCCGGACTTCCGCGGGCAGGAGATGCCGCTTGCCCGCGTCATCGACGCACGCCCGGACGTCTTCAACCACAACGTCGAGACGGTTCCCCGGCTGTATCCCAGGGCGAGGCGCGGATCGGACTTCATGCGCTCCTGCCGCGTCCTTCAGAACGCGAAGCGGATGGACCCGACCGTCGTCACGAAATCAGGGTTGATGGTGGGGCTCGGCGAGACCTTCGAGGAAATCCTGCAGGCGTTCGCGATCCTGCGCGAGCATGGCGTCGAGGTGCTGACCGTGGGGCAGTACCTGCGCCCGTCGGAGGATCATCTTCCGCTGGTGCGGTACTGGACTCCCGAGGAGTTCGCCGCGCTCGAGCGCGAGGCCTACGCGCTCGGCTTCGAGTCGGTCGCATCCGGCCCGCTCGTGCGCAGCTCCTACCACGCGGACGAGCAGGTCCCGTTGCGGCGCGCGAACGCTTCTTAGAGCCGGTCTCTAGCCGGCGCTTTCGTCGCTCGGCCGGACGCGGTTGTTCATCGCCTCTCCTCTCCGGCCGGCGCGTGGCACACGGCCTCGACTCTTGCCATCCGGGTCGAGCACGAACGCGCCGTAGTAGCTCGGGTACTACTGCCCCGAAAGGCCACTCCGACTAGTCTTCCCGGACCTTGATCCCGCTCCGGGACAACCTCCCGACCGACCGGTTCCCGGTCGTCACGCTCGGGATCATCATCATCAACTTCGCCGTCTTCCTGTTCCTGCAGGGGCCGTCGTTCTCCCTCTCCAGCGGGCAGGAGGTCGATTCGAAGCCGATCGTCGAGTTCGGCGCGATCCCGTACCGGATCACCCATCCAGACAAGGAGTGCCTGCTGGCGCTGCCCGACACTCCCCAGGAACAGCCCGTCTGCCAGGGGACGCGGGACTATCAGGTAGCGATTGAGTCGGTGCCGGTGAAGGAGGTCACGCAGCCCCCGGCATTCCTCACGATCGTCACGTCGATGTTCATGCACGGCGGCTGGCTCCACATCATCTTCAACATGCTGTTCCTCTGGGTCTTCGGAAACAATGTCGAAGACAGCATGGGTCGCTTGCGGTACGTCTTCTTCTATCTGCTCGGCGGCGTTGCAGCCGCTCTGACCCAGGTGGCCGTATCACCCGACTCGCAGACTCCGCTCGTGGGGGCGAGCGGTGCCATAGCCGGTGTGCTCGGGGGCTACGCGCTGCTGTATCCGCGTGCGCGGATTCTCACCGCCGTGTTCGTCTTCTTCATCTTCTTCGTGCAGATCCCGGCCCTGGTCATGCTCGGGATCTGGATCTTCCTGCAGTTCCTGCCCGCGGTTGGTCAGCTTGCCTCGCCCGATGTCGGTTCCCAGGGCGGCGTCGCCTACTTTGCTCACATAGGCGGCTTCGCGTTCGGCCTGCTGGCGATCAAGCTCTTCGCTCAAAGGCGGAGCGCCGCCTACGAACAGCCGCGATTACCCGTCTACTGAGGGCCGCGCCCGGAGGGTTAAATGCAGTCGGCCGGGTTGGTAGCCGTCCTTGCGTTCATAGTCCTGTTCGCGTCGCTGACGATCAGCGTGATCGCCAGCTCCGGTCTTGATGTCTTGAGCGTGCTTGCCCTGTTCTTCTTGGTGGTGATCGCAGTGCCCGTGATCGGCGGGCTGCTGAAGCCACCCCCAGACGAATGACCGAAGACCTTCCGCCACTCCTCTCGGGTGGATCGCGCCGCCGCTTCAGGCGCCGTTCGCCGCGCCGGCGCCGGGAGCCCAAGGGGCCTCGCTTCAGCCGGGTACTGCTGCTCGTGCCACTGGTCGGCGGGATCGCGCTGGCGGCGATCATCCTGGGATCGGCCGGCGACGACGACGGGTCGGGGCGGCACGGAGGCGTTCGGCCCGACAGCCTCGCGCAACCGGCGAAGCCGCCTACCGCGCTGGGCCGAGCTGCGGCCGGCGGAGGCGAGCAGTCACGCTTCGCCGTCAAGCTGACCGGCGCAGACCTCGTGCGTCTGCGCTTCTCGAACAGGCCGCGCGCCGGCCTGATGTTCGACGTGCGCACCGGGCGCGTCCTGTGGCGCCTCGACCCGACCAGGCGCCTGCCGATCGCGAGCCTCACCAAGATGATGACCGCGCTCGTGGTCGTCGAACGGCGCGGGGCGCATGAGCGGGTGCGGATCACGCCGAGCGCCCGTCATACGCCCGGATCGGCCGTCGGTGTGCTGCCCAAGCGCAAGAAGGTCCAGCTGGAGGCGCTCCTGAACGGCCTCCTGCTGGTGTCCGGAAACGATGCCGCGGTGGCACTCGCTCAGCACACCGGGGAAAACGTGCGGGGTTTCGTGCGGATGATGAACGAGCGAGCACGCCAGCTCGGGCTCACCTGCACCCACTACACCTCACCGCATGGGCTGGTGGACGCCGGCAACCGCTCCTGCGCGGCGGACCTCGCGACACTCGCGCGGGCGGACCTCCATCTTCGCCGCATCCGGCGCGTCGTTCGGCGGGAGCGGGCAATCGTGAAGTTCCCGATCAAGGGCGGGAGGCTCTTCCTCTACAACAACAACCCGCTGATGCGGGCGGGATACGCCGGGGTGACCGGGCTGAAGACCGGCTACACCGACCGCGCCGGCCGCTCGATCGTGGCGACCGCGCGGCGCGGGAACGTCGAGCTGGGGGTCGTGCTGCTACACGCCTACAACACCGGCGACCAGGCCCGGAAGCTGCTCGATCGAGGCTTCAAGGCGATGCGGGCGCGCCCCTAGATGGCCGATTCCACGACCCGAGCACGCGCCGGATACGCGGAATACCTGCGCTGGATCTTCGTCCTCGGGCTCGTCCATGCCCACCAGCATGGCCTTCGCCCTGCGTCCTCGCCCAGCGTGATCTGCCGCGTCCCGGGCGCGCGTCCGGCCGCGAAATCAACCATCCAGACGTTAGGGCGCGGCCGGGCGGCTCAGGCGGTGGGGGCTGCGACGGCGCCCTCAGGGCGCCGGCCGTAGCGGGGACCGATGGTCGCGATCTCCTGACAGAACGCGACCACGATCCGGGGATCGAACTGGGTGCCGGCACACGCCTGCAACTCGGCGAGTGCGTCCTCGACCGTCATCGCGGGCCGATACGGCCGGCTGCTCGTCATCGAGTGGAAGGCGTCGCAGACCGCGACGATGCGCGCGCCGAGCGGGATCGCGTCACCGGCGAGGCCGTCCGGATACCCCGAGCCGTCGAAACGCTCATGGGTCGCCCGCACGAGCATCGCAACGGGAAGCAGAGCCGGCGCCGCGCTGAGAATCCGCTCGCCCACGATCGTGTGCTGGCGGACGAACGCCCACTCCTCTTCGTTCAGTGGGCCGGGCTTGCGGAGAATCTCGTCGGGTATCGCCATCTTGCCGACATCGTGCAGCTCGGCCGCGCGAACGAGCTCTTCGAGCTCGTCGCCGGAGAGCTCTAGCCGCTTCCCGACGGCCAGCGCGAGCTTTGCCACGCCCCTGAGGTGGTCGCCGAGCTCGGGCTCGCGCTCGTGGAGAACCTGGAGGAGGATGTCCCGGGTCTGCTTTGTCGCGGAGGAGCGGCGGTCCTCCTTTTGCGCGTACATGCGCTGGTCCGCGACCCGCAGAGCACTCGTCGCGTCACGGGCCTCGTGGGGCAGGATCACGGCGCCGTAGGAGCTGCGGACGGTGAAGCCCTGGCCGTGCTCGGAGAGCGCAGAGGCGGCGAGGCCGATGATCGTCTTGGCGCTCGAGGCCCCCGTCACAACGAGGACGCAGAACTCGTCCCCGCCCAGGCGATAGGCATTCCCGTACGGCCGGATCGCACGGCCGAGATTGGAGCCGAGCCGGCTCAGCAGCGCATCACCCGCTGGGTGGCCGTACGTGTCGTTGTAGCGCTTGAAGCCGTCAAGGTCGAACATCACCAGGATG
The DNA here is from genome assembly GCA_046725795.1 of Actinomycetota bacterium. Classification (GTDB taxonomy): domain Bacteria; phylum Actinomycetota; class Thermoleophilia; order Solirubrobacterales; family JBBDJG01; genus JBBQKG01. The sequence goes on along the minus strand of JBKOZI010000042.1, from coordinate 9,857 downwards.
CGGGGTGACTCAACATTCGCGAGCCGGATCTCACGACGGAGGTCCACCATCAACTTACGGCGATTCCCGAGGCCGGTGAGGGAGTCCGTGTGGGCCTCGAGGCGGACGTCGGCGAACATTCGCGTGTTCTCCTTGAACGACACGGCGGCGCGCACGATGACGATTGCGACCGAAGCGGCGGCGAGGCACACGGAGAGCGTGACGACGTTCGCGAACTGAGCGAGGAAGAGCAGCGAGAGCGCTGTGAGGGCGGCGACGGAAGTGGTCCCGATCCGCTTGATCGCATCGAGCTTCACCTGCAGCGTCTCTTTCTGGGGCAGCCAGGCGGCGATCGCGAGCACCACGCCGCCGCTGAGCCAGAGCGTGTCGAGCGGGCCACCGGCGACGTATGTGCCCCGGGCCGCGCCGAGCACGAAAGCAGTGCTCGCCAGCGTAAGCAGGCCCAAGCCGCCCATCAGCACGGACCAGAAGCGATCCGGCCGCCAATCGGAGAGCGCGACCACCCAGGCCGAAAACGACAGGAACATGAGGGCGCCGACCGGGTAGGCAAGCTTCAGCACCCCTGGGTGGTCCTCGACCGTCAACCGGGACAGGGTCTCGCTCATGAGAGCGGCGGCGAGCGCAGCGCACGCAAGCCCGACGATCACGCCGTCGAGCAAAATCGTCGGCTGGAACTGCTCGACACGTGTCTTCACCAGGCGCCCGACGGCAAGCGCCGCTGCCGTTGCGAAGCAGAGCAGGACCATGTCGCCGAGAAGAAACGCCGAGAGCGAATCAAGGCTCCGGTTGGAGCCGGCGTAGTAGGCCGAGCCGACAAGCCAGGCTGCGAATGCGATCGACGCGGGGATCCAGACCTCGCGCTCGGACCGGGTCACGGCCGCCCGCGCGACGATCGCGCCGACGACGCCGACCCCGGTCACCCAGAACACGCACGATGCCACGAGGGAGGAGCCGTCGAAAAGCGCATTCGCTCCGTGGACCAGCAGCAGGGCCCCCGCCGCCGCCAGCGCCGACCATGCAATCTTCCTGCCGCCCGGGGAAAGGTCCCCTCCGGCGGGGCGGCCTTCGCTGTTGTCGGTGGGGGGTGGGCCAGACATGGTCATCGGCTTTCGAGCAGCGCGAAGCACTGGCCCTCTATTCATCGTCCGAGAGTGCCTGACGCTTGACCCTCGGCTCAGCCTCGACCAGGAGGCCGAAAGCGGTGGTGCGGGCGCTAGATGGCTGATTCCACGACCCGAGCACGCGCCGGATACGCGGCATATCTGCGCTGGATCATCGTCCTCGGGCTCGTCCATGCCCACCAGCATGGCCTTCGCCCTGCGTCCTCGCCCAGCTTGATCTGCCGCGTCCCGGACGCGCGTCTGGCCGCGGTATCAACCATCTGCTAGCCGGAGTCGTCGAAGGAGCCGCCGCCTCCCGAGCCGCCCGACTTGGGCCGGCCGAGCGGTCGCACCGGCTGAGGGTCGGGAGCGGGCGCGACTACGGGCTGGGTCCGCTGAGGCGAAGGAGTGGTCTGAGGCGTTGTGACGGGCTTCGGCTCGGCTGCCACGGGCGCAACCGGCGGTGACGGGGCCGGGGCGCTGGCACGGAGCTGCCGTCGCCGCTTGTGGCGCGTCTTCTCGGGGGCGCGGTTTCGCTTCACAAGCGGAGTTGCCGCGGCCTGCGTCTTGGTGGTCTCCGCCGGCCGCGGGACCTGCGCGGGCCGGAGCGCGGCGGGCGGCCCGGACGAGCGCGCGCCGAAGGAGACCGTGAGCAGGGCAGCGAGCGCGATTCCGGTGAGCGCCGCGATCGTCCCCATCGCGATGAGGTCAGGACGCATGACCACCCGGCGCATCACGAGGCGGGACACTCCAGCGGAGCCGTCGAGCCTGGCTCGATGCAGAGGTCAGTCCTGACGGGCGGCTTGCCCTTACGAATCCTGAACCGGGTGTACTTTCCGACCTCACCCTGCCGGGAGACCCAGACCTTGACGGACACTCCGGCGCGCAGAAGCCGGCGCTCGAGCTGCTTGATCCTGATCGTCTTCGTAGGCGCCTTCGCGCGGCCCGCCCGCGCGACCGTCCGGCGCTTGCGCCGGAAGGGGCAGCCACGGCCTCGACAGCGCACGTTGATCGTCGCGCCAAAGGGAGCGCGCACGGTCAGGCGCTTGATGCGGGCGCCCTTCCTGGTCACCTTCCCCGTGATTCGGATGATCGGGAACGGACTCATCAGCTGCGGCTTCGGGGGGAGGCCGAGCCGGGTCACAGGCGCCGCGGCCACCGAGATCAGCTGAGTGGAGGTCGAGCGGGCGGGCGGCTCGTCGATGTCGGTGACGCGGAGGCTCACGGCATAGGTGCCCGGGGCGGCGTACGTCATCGTGGCGACCGCCCCCTTCACGTCTCCGAACACGCCATCGGCGTCCAGGTCCCATTCGATCGAGTTGGTCGCCTCCTGCGAGCTGTAGACGAACTTCACGGGCTGGTCCACGACGGGCGCTGCTGGAAAGCTGACAAAGGTGGCGGACGGGCCGATGACCTGGATTGTCCTCGTCACCCGGCCGTCAGGGGCGTCCAGCGTGATGCTTACGGGCCCGGGCGAGCCGTAGGTCCACTGCACCGGCGAGCCAACCTTGTCGCCGAAGAAGCCGTCGCCGTCCAGGTCCCAACTATCGGCCGGCTCGGGCGGTATGGCGTCGAATGTGACGATGTTTCCGGTCTTCACGACGGTCGACGGGCTGATCGTGAAGTCTGCGGCGCCCGCGGATGCCGGCCATGCGAGCAGCACCATCAGGAGCGCGCAGCTCGACAGCAGGCGCTTCACCGGGGTAGCGTCTCCCACCCCGACGTCAGGTTTACGGCAGTCTGAGTCGTCCTGACCTCCACAGACATAGGCCCTGGCCGACGGCACTCGCGGGGGCTGTTACGAGGTGCCCGTGCTTGGGCAACTATAGCGCGGAGAGCGAGCCGCGATGCCGGCTTTTTCGGCTCATACAGCGGGAGATGAAGCCGCTGCGCCCCAACGGCTGGGCCGGGGGGCGCAGCGACAGCCTGGCGTCCCTGCCAAAGGGGGGAGGGGTCCGTCTCAAGGCACGCTACCAAACACGCCCACCGTTACCGGATGCGGCAACGCAGCGTGCGTGGTCCAGCGGCCCGGGCGGACTCGAGCCACGTTCGAGGGACCGAAGCCGCGTACTTTGGCGGCACCGGGGGCAGACGCCACCGGGCACCTACAATCGTCTGACGCGGGGCCATAGCTCAGCTGGGAGAGCGTCCGGTTTGCATCCGGGAGGTCGCGGGTTCGAATCCCGCTGGCTCCATCAGTGCTCAGGCGCAACCCACTCGAGCACGCCCTGACCACTCACGATGAGGTCGAAGCCCGGAATGCATGAGATGGCGCCGATTGTGGGAAACTCCCCCAGGGGGTTGGTGGACGATTCCAAACAGTCCGGCACGCAGGCACAAGGGCGCGTCATCTCCGAAGATCCGCTGAAGAGCGAAAGCGGCGCAGTCGCGGAGGCGACCGAGGTGCGCCAGCCCCCGCCCGGGGCCGATGGGCGGCCGTCCGCGGACGCCGGCGCGGCCGGCCGCGCCGCGATCAGCGACATCGACATCGTCAGGCACTACTTCGACAGCGCCTGCGATCGCCTCGACGTGCCCGACGACGTGCGCGAGGTGCTGGGAACTTCCTACCGCGAGACCTCCGTCCAGATCCCGGTTCGCCAGCAGGACGGCAAGATCCACGTCTACAAGGGCTACCGCGTCCAGCACAACGGCGCGCGCGGTCCCTACAAGGGGGGCTTGCGCTATCACCCGGAGGTCGACCTCGACGAGGTGCGCGCGCTCGCGATGCTGATGACGTGGAAGACCGCGATCGTCGGCATTCCCTACGGCGGCGCAAAGGGCGGCATCGACTGCCCGGGCAACAAGCTCAGCGCTGCTGAGCTCCAGGCGATCACCCGAGCGTTCATGGACAAGATCCACAAGGTGCTCGGGCCGAACCGCGACATCATGGCCCCGGACGTCAACACCAGCGCCCAGGTGATGGCCTGGCTGATGGACGAGTACGGCAAGCTCATGGGCCACACGCCGGCGATCGTGACCGGCAAGCCCGTGCCGCTCGAGGGCTCCTACGGGCGCGAATCGGCTACCGGACGCGGTCTCGTCTACATGTTTCGGGAGGCCGCGCCCCGCGTCGGGCTCACGCCGTCGGAATGCACCTGCGTCGTGCAGGGGTTCGGGAACGTCGGCTCCTGGGCGGCGCGAATCCTCTCCCAACTCGGTGTCCGGATGGTCGGCGTCTCCAACGCGGACGGGGCAATCCGCTCGGACGCGGGGATCGATCCGACCAAGCTCGCGGACTTCGTCGCCAGGGGCGGGAAGATCACCGAGTTCGAGGGTGCCGAGCCGATCCCGCCGGAAGAGCTTTTTACGATCCCGTGCGACGTGCTGGTGCCCGCGGCCCTGGGCGGCATGATCCACGAGGGCAACGCAGACAAGATCGACTGCCGGGTGCTGCTGGAAGGGGCCAACAGCCCAACGACCCCGGGCGCCGACGAGATGCTCAACGAGAAGGGCGTGTTCGTGATTCCTGACGTGATGGCGAACGCCGGCGGCGTTGTCGTCTCGTACTTCGAGTGGGTGCAGAACATGCAGCACTTCCGCTGGGAGGAGCGGGAGATCAACGACAAGCTGGGCAACATCATGCGGCGCGCCTTCCGCGAGGTCGACGCGGTCGCAAAGGAGAAGGGTCACACCCTGCGCCATGCCGCCTACGAGGTCGGGATCAGGCGCGTGCTCGAGACTGCGCAGCTGCGCGGCTACATCTAGCCGCTCCTTTGCTCACTCACCAGCGCGAGGGCTTCCTCGCGGCCGCCCACCATGCGAACCCTGCCGATGAGGTCGCCGTCCCACGTCCAGACCTGAGCGAATGTCGGCGTTCTCATCGGGGCTTCGCTGCCGTGACCGCGGCCGGACATGTGCATGACGACGATCACGTGGTCGTCGGCATCGATCACCTCCTCGATCTCCGCGCGGAACTCCGAGAACGTCTCCGCCCACGACTCCCAGAAGCTCAGGATGCCCTCCCTCCCAAGGAAGGGGCCTTGCTCCGGCATCACCTCGAGGACTTCCCAGCGGACATCGGCGCCGATCCCTGCGAGGCCCGCGTCGGGGTCGCCGCGGTTGAACGCGGCATAGCCGGCGAGCACCTGCTCGACCCGCTCTTGCGACATGAGCCCCTGGGACGCGGCCTGAGCGCTAGGACCGCTTGTCCATCGGAACGTAATCCCGCGGGCCGCCGCCGGTGTAGATCTGCCGCGGGCGGGCGATCTTCTGCTCCCCGTCGTCGACCATCTCGAGCCACTGCGCCATCCAGCCCGATGTGCGCGGGATCGCGAACATCACCGTGAACATCTCGACGGGAAGCTGGAGCGCCTCGTAGATCAGCCCTGAGTAGAAGTCCACGTTCGGGTAGAGCTTTCGGCTCGTGAAGTACTCGTCGTCGAGCGCCCGCTTCTCGAGCTCGACCGCGATATCGAGCTTCGGGTTGCGGCCGGTCACCTCGAATACCTCGTCTACGTGCTTCTTGATGATGCGGGCGCGCGGGTCGTAGTTCTTGTAGACCCGGTGCCCGAATCCCATCAGGCGCTCCTTGCGCTCCTTCACGCCCTCCAGGAAGCCGGGAATGTTGTCGACCGTGCCGATCCGGTCGAGCATCTTCAATACCTCCTCGTTCGCGCCGCCGTGCAGCGGCCCGTAGAGCGCCGCCACGCCCGCGGCGACCGCCGAGTAGGGATCGACCTGCGAGGAGCCGACCCCGCGCACCGCATTGGTCGAGCAGTTCTGCTCGTGGTCGGCGTGGAGGATCCACAGAACATCGAGCGCGCGAGCCAGCCGTGGATCCGGGTCGTACTTGAGCTCCGTCATCTTGAACATCATGGAGAGGAAGTTGCCCGGGTAAGGAAGGTCGTTGTCGGGATAGACGTACGGCAACCCGAGGTTGTGCCGGTACGCGAACGCGGCCAGCGTCGGCATCTTGGCGATCATCCGGATCGTCGCCATGTAACGCTCCTCCGGGTCCTTGATGTGCTTGGCGCCCGGATAGAAGGTCGAGAGCGCACCCACCGAGGCGAGCAGCATGCCCATCGGGTGCGCGTCGTAGCGGAAACCCTCGACGAACTTCTTGATGTTCTCGTGCACGTAGGTGTGGTGAGTGATGTCGTGCACCCAATCGTCAAGCTCGTCCTGGGTGGGAAGCTCGCCGTACATCAGGAGGTAGGCGACCTCGAGATAGGTGGCCCGCTCGCACAGCTGCTCGATCGGGATGCCGCGGTACCAGAGCTCTCCCTTGTCGCCGTCGATCCAGGCGATGGCGCTGCGGCACGACGCGGTGTTCAAGAAGGCGGGGTCGTAAGACATGAGGCCGAAGTCGTCGTCCGAGACCTTGATCTGGCGCAGGTCGGGCGCACTGATGGTCCCATCGGTGATCGGCAGCTCGTAGGTCTTTCCGGTGCGCTCGTCGGTGACGGTTAGCGTCCCGCTGCCGTTGCCGGATACCTCGGTCTCGCCCCGCTTCAGTGTCGTCTGCTGGGTCGCCATGAAACTGCTCCTCCAGTTCGCCCTGCCGGATAGGGAATGCAGTTACAGGCTAACTGACGGAAGGGGTTTGGTTGGGGCGATGCGGCCTTAGCGGGCGGCCTTCACCTCGAGCGGAATCGCCTCGAAGTGAGTCATGTCCTTGAAGGCCTGAAAGCGGTCGTTGATCTCGTCCGTGGTCAGCCGCCGGACGCGCTCGGTGCCGAACTCCTCGACGTTGAAGGAGGCCATCACCGAGCCGTACGTCATCGCCCTGCGCAGCAACGGTTGCGCCAGGTCCTCGTTGCGATGAGCGTCGAGGTAGCCGAGGAAGCCGCCGGCAAAGCTGTCGCCGGCTCCGGTCGGATCGAGCACCTGTTCGAGCGGGTAGCTCGGCAGCGCGAAGAAACCGTCGGCCGCGTAGAGGGCCGCGCCGTACTCGCCCTGCTTCGCGACCACGATGCGCGGTCCGAGTGCGCGCAGTACCGCCGCAGCGCGCACGAGGTTCGGCTCCCCGGTCAACATCCGCAGCTCGGCATCGTTCATGAGCAGGACGTCGACCGTCTTGATTGCCTCGACCAGGGGATCGCGCGCCGTGTCGATCCAGAGGTTCATCGAGTCGAGCGCGGCAAGACGCGTCGAGGTGCACTGCGCGCGCACCTCACGTTGCAGGTCTGGCTGGATGTTCGCGAGGAACAGCGTGTCCGCCTGCTTCGAGGCTTCCGACAGCTTCGGCTGGAAGTCACCGAACACGTTCAGCTGCGTGTCGTCGGTGTGGGCCGTATTGAGGTCGTAGTCGTAGTGACCGCGCCAGAAGAAGGTCTTGCCTGCGGACACTTGCTCGATGTCGTCTGTGATCACGCCGCGGTCTTGCAGGACCGCGTACTCATCGGGACCGAAGTCGTCGCCAACGGGTCCGACTACGCGCACGTCGGAGAAGAAGCTCGCCGCGAGCGAAAAGTGCACGGCCGAGCCGCCGAGCATCCGCTCGCGCTCGCCAAACGGCGTCTTGACCGCGTCGAACGCGATCGAACCTACAACGACGAGGGTCATGGGCGGAGCGAAGGGTACAGGCCTCCCGTCATTTGCGCCCTAACCAAACAGACCTCGAGCCCTCGGAGCTCCCGTCATTTGCGCCTAAGCAAATGACGGCCTTTTCTAGCTCTTAGGGTTCGCTCCCGTGCTGGCCCTCGCCCTCGCATTCACCTCCAGCGTCACCTGGGGCGTTGCCGACTTCATCGGGGGCGTCTTGAGCCGCCGCTTGCCGCTTCTCAACGTCCTCGTGGGATCGCAGCTGGCGGGTCTGGTGCTGATCGTGGCAGCCGTAGGGGTGCGTGGAGAGGGCGCGCCTGCGGGGGATTGGCCGGTCTTCGCTGCGCTGTCGGGCGTGGCCGGCGCCACCGGGCTCGCCGCCTTCTACCGCGGACTCGCGGTCGGGAACATGGCCGTCGTCGCGCCGATCTCGGCGACCGCGGGGGTGATTCCGCTCGTAATCGGGGTCGCAGGGGGAGACCGGCCGACGGCGCTCGAGTGGACGGGGCTCGTGCTCGCGCTGGCGGGGGTCGTGCTCGCCTCGCGCGAGGAGGTGGATGCCGGCGAGGCGGGACGGCGGATCGCGAGCGGCGCGGGCCTGGCGATCGTCGCAGCGCTCGGGTTCGGGTTCTTCTTCGCGTCCATGGACCGCGCCAGCGAGGCCGATGCGCTCTGGGCCGTGCTCGTCAACCGCGTCACGAGCGTCAGCCTTCTGACGTGCGCGGCCCTGGCGCTGCGACCGCCGCTTGCAGCGAGCGCCCGTGACGCGGCAGTGATCGCGTTCATCGGCGGGCTGGACATCTCAGCGAACCTGCTCTTCGCCGTCGCCTCCACGAAGGGGCTCGTGAGCCTCGTCGCCGTGCTCGGGTCGCTTTACCCCCTGACGACCGTGGTGCTGGCCCGCGTGGTCCTCGGAGAGCGGCCGCATCGCCTCGCGCAGGTAGGAGTGGCGGCTGCGCTCGCGGGAGTGGCCCTCATAGCGGCTGGTTAACCTCTTGGGCACTGATGTGGGTCGACCCGTTTGCCGCCGCTCTTGCGCTCCGTGACGAGCCCGGCCTGGCGCTGCTCGAGTCGAGGCCGGGGTTCGGGCACCTCTCGCGCCGCTCGTTTCTTGCCGCACGCCCGCTCGACGTGGCCACCGACGGCATGGCGGCGCTCGAGCGCACCGGCGGCTGGCGAGCCGGCTGGCTGTCCTACGACCTCGGACGCCAGATCGAGGACGTGCCGGCGCTGGCGATCGACGAGCACGGGCTGCCACCGCTCGCGCTCGGACGCTACGAAGCCGTGCTCGAGTTCGACCACGTGCGCCGGGAGGTGCGAGTCGTCGGGGACGGCGACGCCTCGCACCTGATCCGCGCTATGGGATCCGCCCGACGGGTGACGGTGCCCGATCACCGACCGCTGCGCCGCTGGACGAGCTCGCTGTCGCGGCCCGCTTACGAAGCTGCCGTCCGGCGGGCAATCGACTACGTGCGTGCCGGCGACGTCTTTCAAGTCAACCTCGCGCAACGCCTGTCTTCGCCTTGGTCTGGAGATCCGTTTGCGCTGTACGCCCGCGTTCGGGAAACGAGCCCCGCGCCGTTCATGGCATTGCTGCGGCTCGGCGGCGCGGACGTGATCTCCGCCTCGCCGGAGCGCTTCCTGCGCCGCCGTGGCAGTGTGATCGAGACGCGGCCGATCAAGGGGACCCGTCCGCGCGGGCGCACCGCGTTTGAGGACCGCCTGCGGGCGGCCGAGCTGCGCGCGAGCGCGAAGGACCGGGCGGAGAACGTGATGATCGTCGACCTCGCCCGAAACGACCTCGGCCGCGTGGCGCGCTTCGGCTCGGTGCGGGTGCGGCGGCTCTGCGGCCTAGAGCGCCATCCCGGCGTCCACCACCTCGTGTCCGTGGTCGACGCCCGGCTCGGGCGCGGAGTGAGCACGGCCGACATCGTTCGCGCCACATTTCCTCCCGGCTCGATCACCGGCGCGCCGAAGATCCGCGCCATGGAGATCATCGAGGAGCTGGAGCCCGTGCGGCGCGGCATCTACTGCGGCGGGATCGGCTGGATGTCGCCGGAGGGAGACCTCGACCTGTCGGTCACGATCCGCACGCTCGTCGCCTGCGACGGACGGCTGAGCCTGCACGTCGGCGGCGCCGTCGTGGCCGATTCCGACCCGGCGCTCGAATGGCAGGAGACCATGCACAAGGGGTCCCGATTGCTCGCGGCAGCAGGGGGAGAGCTGCGCGATCCGGCGCGCCGTCCCCGCTCGCGCGACCACGGCCGCCGTTCG
>JBKOZI010000041.1:0-12974 GCA_046725795.1 Actinomycetota bacterium | reverse complement strand
GCGCTCTCGGTCGAGGGCCGCATGACGATCTGCAACATGTCGATCGAGGCCGGCGCCCGGGCCGGTCTGATCGCTCCTGACGACGTCACCTTCGCCTACGTCGAGGGACGGCCCGGCGCGCCGCAGGACTTCGAGGCCGCGGTCGAGCGCTGGCTTGGGCTCCGCACGGACCCGGGCGCCACGTTCGACAGCGAGGTGACGGTCGACACGTCCGCGCTCAGCCCGCAGGTCACCTGGGGCACCAACCCCGGCATGGTCGTGCCGGTGACCGGGCGCGTTCCCGACCCCGCGTCGCTCGAGGGCCCCGCCGACCAGGAGGCGGCCGAGCGAGCGCTGGCCTACATGGCGCTCGAGCCGGGGACCGCGATCGAGGACATCTCGCTCGACCGGGTGTTCATCGGATCGTGCACGAACTCGCGAATCGAAGACCTGCGCGCTGCCGCCGCGGTCGTGAAGGGCCGGTCCGTCGCACCCAGCGTCCGCGCGATGGTCGTGCCGGGCTCGATGCAGGTGAAGGCAGAAGCGGAACGCGAAGGCCTTCACATTGTCTTTCGCCGCGCGGGGTTCGAGTGGCGTGAGGCCGGCTGCTCCATGTGCCTCGGCATGAACCCGGACATCCTGGAGCCGGGCGAGCGCTGCGCCTCGACCTCGAACCGCAATTTCGAGGGGCGGCAGGGCCGGGGCGGGCGGACTCACCTCGTGAGCCCACAGATGGCGGCCGCGGCCGCGATCGAGGGCCACTTCGTCGATATTCGGGAATGGCAATGAGCCGGCCTGGGGGAGTCTGGCAGCAGCAGGAGGTCGTCACCGGGTTCATCGACGAGCGGCGCAAGCTGATCCCGCTCTTCGACGTCCAGGAGGACCTCACAAAGAGGTTGATCACGCGCGGCGGGCGCGACGTTCGCCGGTTCGTCGACCTCGGTGCCGGCGACGGCGGCTTCGCTGAGCTGCTGTTGGAGCTCTATCCGGAGTCGAGCGGCGTGCTGGTCGACTTCTCCGAGCCGATGCTGGCGGCAGCGAAGGAGCGTCTCGCCGCCAAGGCCGGGCGTTGGGAGATCGTCCAGGGCGACCTCGCGAACGCGGAGTGGCAGGGCTCGCTGACGCCCGGCGAGCGCTTCGACGCCGTCGTGTCCAGGCTCGCGATCCATCATCTGCCCGACGAGCGGAAGCAGGAGCTCTACGCCGAGGCGTTCCAGCTGCTCGAGCCCGGCGGCATCTTCCTGAACTGGGAGCACATCGAGACCGAGGGCCTCGCCGAGGGACTCTTCGACGAGTTCTTCCGCGAGCGGATGATCGAGGCCGAGCAGGAGCGCGAGAACCCCCGTCCGCACGAGGAGGTGGTGCGCTCGTACGACGACGCCACCGACGACGACATCCTGCGGGACCCGGAAACCCAGTGTGACTGGCTACGCCAGATCGGCTTCGAGAAGGTGGACGTGTACTTCAAGCTGCCGGGGCTTGCGATCTTCGGTGGGCAAAGAGGGGGCTGACCATGGAACCGGTCAAGAAAGTCGAGGGCAAGATCCAGGTGCTCGATCGCGCTGATGTCGACACCGACCAGATCGTTCCCAAGCAGTTCCTGAAGCGGATCGAGCGAAGCGGCTTCGGCGAGTTTCTCTTCTATGACTGGCGCCGCGAGGGACTCGAGCTCGAGCCAGGCCGCCCGATCCTCGTCGCCGGGCGGAACTTCGGCTGCGGCTCCTCGCGCGAGCACGCGGTGTGGGCGCTCGAGGACTTCGGGTACAGGGCGGTCGTGGCGCCCAGCTTCGCCGACATCTTCTACGCCAACTGCACCAAGATCGGCGTGCTTCCGGTCGTGCTGCCCGAGCAGGAGGTGCGCGCGCTGATGGGGGTGGACGAGGCGGCAGTCGACCTGGAGCGGCAGATCGTCTTTTTCGACGGCCGCGATGTACCGTTCGAGATCAACCCAGAGATCCGCGAGCGCCTGCTCGCGGGCCTCGACGACATCGCATTGACGCTCGAGCGCGTCGACGAGATCGAGCGTTTCGAACGGGAGCGCCCGGAGACGGGGTCGCTCACGACAGCCGTCTGACACCGAAACAGGAGGATCGATGCAGGAACCACCGCCACCGCCGCCCACCGATCCTCCGCCCACGGACCCCACCCGCAGGGTGGTCAGGACTCCCGAGACGGCCGCGGCGCCGGTCGCGGCGGACGTCGTCTACGAAAGTGACCTGGTCGAGCGCATCGACCGCGCCCGCTTCTGGGCGAACTTCGGCGCGGTCGCGGCCACGCTGGCAGCGATCATCGGCGTGATCGCTCTGATCGTCGCGCTCCAGGCCAAGGACGACGCGAACAACAACGACGGCAGCAACGCCGGCCTGCGGCGGCAGGTGAGCAGCCTGCAGAGCGACGTGTCGTCGCTGAAGACCCAGACTTCCTCGGCTGCCAAGACGAAGCAGCAGCTGGACCGGATCTCGAGCCGCCTGGACAAGATCGATGGGCAGATCACCCGAATCTCGAGCGCACAGAGCAAGACGAACGACACCGTCACCAAGCTCCAGAGTGACCTGACCGACCTGACAGACCGAGTCGATCAGGTCGAAACGGCGCTCGAGCAGCAGTCCGCGGGCGGGCCGTAGCCGAGTCGGTGCGGGACGCCTTCATCGATCACATCACGATCGAGGTCGCGCACCTCGACGAGAGCAGCCGGTTCTATGAGGGCGCGCTCGAGCCGCTCGGCGTGAAGAGGCTCGAGATCACCAACCCCGACAACGACAAGCCGGAAATCGTGTTCGGTCCGGCCGGGAGCGAGGACTTCGCGATCACGCCGGGCGAGCCCGCCGCTCGCATCCATCTGGCTTTCCTGGCTCCGAACCACGCCACCGTCGACGCCTTCCACGAGGCCGCACTGGGGGCGGGAGGCACGGACAACGGCGCCCCGGGGCTGCGGCCCAAGTACCACGAGCATTACTACGGCGCCTTCGTGCTCGACCCGGACGGCAACAACGTCGAGGCCGTGTGTCACGAGCCGGAATGAGCTCTTTCGACCTCGTCGTCCTGCCCGGCGACGGCATCGGCCCAGAGGTCGTGGCGGCCGGGAGGTCTCTGCTGGATGCGATCGCAACCCGCTTCGGAGTCGAGTTCGAGATCGAGGAGCTGCCGGTGGGCGGTGTCTCGATCGACGAGCACGGCACGCCGCTGCTCCCCGAGGTGCTCGAGCGCTGCCGGGCGGCCGATGCGGTGCTGCTCGGCGCGGTGGGAGGGCCGAAGTGGGACTCGACCGATCCGGACGCTCCGCGACCGGAGCAGGGGCTGCTCGGCCTGCGCAAGGGACTCGAGTTGTTCGCGAATCTGCGTCCGGTGCGCGTAAGTCCCTCGCTGAGCCACGCCAGCCCGCTGCGGGAGGAGCTGGTCCGGGATGCGGATTTGCTGATCGTGCGAGAGCTGACCGGTGGCATCTACTTCGGCGACCGGGGGCGCCGAGACGGTGTCGCGCACGACACCTGCGTCTACTCGACCGATGAGATCGAGCGGATCGCAGAGTTGGCGTTCAGGGTGGCGGCGTCGCCGGCAAGGCGACGCAAGTTGGTGTCGGTCGACAAGGCGAACATCCTCGAGACGTCGCGCCTCTGGCGTGAGACGGTCGAAGCCGTCGCGCGCCGGCACGGCGGCGTGCAGCTCGAGCACATGCTCGTCGACAACGCCGCGATGCAGCTCGTATCCCGGCCGGCCGACTTCGATGTCCTGCTGACCGAGAACATGTTCGGCGACATCCTCTCCGACGAGGCGGCGATGATCGCAGGCTCGATTGGCCTGCTCGCGTCGGCAAGTCTGGGGTCCGGCGGCCCCGGGCTGTACGAGCCGGTCCACGGCTCCGCCCCCGACATCGCCGGGAAGGGCGTTGCAAACCCACTCGCGACCTTCGGCTCGGTGGCGCTGATGTTGCGCCACTCGCTCGGGAAGGAGGATGCGGCTGCCGCTGTAGAATCGGCTCTCGACCGGGTTTTGGAGCGCGGCCTGCGCACCCCCGATCTCGCGACGGAGCGCTCGGAGGAGCGGCGGGTCGGGACCGATGAGATGACGCATGCTGTGGTCGAGGAGCTCGTGCAAGTGGAAAGGGAGAAAGCATGAACGAGGCGGAATTCATCTGGATGAACGGCGAGATCGTCCGGTGGGAAGACGCCCGCATACACGTGCTGACCCACGCGCTCCACTACGGCTCCGGCGTCTTCGAGGGAATCCGCGCCTACGAGACCGAGCGCGGCACTGCGGTCTTCCGGCACCAGGACCACCTCGCGCGTCTCCAGCGCTCGGCCGAGCTGTACTACATGGACCTTCCTTTCACGGCCGAAAAGATCCGCGAGGCGACGCACGAGCTGATCCGCCGGAACAAGCTGCGCAGCTGCTACATCAGGCCGATCGCCTTCCGGGGCTACGGCGAGATGGGCCTCTTCCCGCTGAACACGCCGGTGGAGGTCGTCGTCGCGGTGTGGCCGTGGGGCGCATACCTCGGCGAGGAGGGCCAGCGCCACGGGATCCGTGCCAAGGTCGCCTCCTGGCGGCGCATGTCTCCCGACAGCTTCATCCCGCAGGCAAAGGCCTGCGGTCAGTATCTGAACTCGATCCTCGCGAAGGTCGAGAGCGCGAAGGCCGGCTACGACGAGGCGATCTTGCTCGACGACCACGGCAACGTCTCCGAGGGCTCGGGCGAGAACGTCTTCGTCGTGCGCGACGGCAAGATCTCGACGCCGCCCGCGACCGCGTCGATCCTCGAGGGCATCACGAGCGCCTCCGTCAAGCAGATCGCTGCCGACCTCGGGTTCCAGGTCATCGAGCGCGACATCGCCCGCGGTGAGCTCTACCAGGCCGACGAGGTCTTTCTGACCGGCACAGCGGCCGAGGTCGTGCCCGTGCGCGAGGTCGACGACCACCTTTTGGGCGAGCCGGGCGAGCTCACCCTGGCGATCCAGAAGCGCTTTTTCGAGGCGATCCAGGGCAAGCGCGACGAGTACCTGGAGTGGCTCGACATCGTTGATCTCGAGGAAGGCGCGTTGCCGCAGGAGCAGGTCGGCACGGCATGACCCTTCCGGCGTTGAACATCCGGCGAATTACGCGCGCGGCGCGCTGAGCGCTTTCGCGCGCCGCACTCGCACGCCACCCAGCGACCGGAAAGGAAACGAGCAGTTGAGCAGGCAGATCCAGCTATACGACACGACCCTCCGCGACGGCATGGGTCAGGAGGGACTTTCACTCTCCGCCGACGAGAAGCTCCGGGTCGCGCACGCCCTCGACACGCTCGGGGTCCATTTCGTCGAGGCGGGCTTCCCGAGCTCGAACCCGAAGGAGGAGGCGCTCTTCGAGTTGCTCGAGCACGAGCGCTTCGAGACCGCCGAGGTTTGCGCGTTCGGCATGACGCGCCGGCGCGATCTCGCCGCCGCCGAGGATCCAGCGCTCGTCCTGCTGGCGGAGTGCTTCGCGCCCGTCTGCACCCTCGTCGGCAAGACGTGGAAGCTCCACCTCGAGAAGGTGATCCACACCGAGCCGGAGGAGAACCTGACGCTGATCGCCGACTCGGTGGCTTATCTCGTCTCCGAAGGCAAGCGGGTGATCTACGACGCCGAGCACTTCTTCGACGCGTATCGAGAGGACTCCGAGTACGCCATGCGTTGCCTCGAGGCAGCGATCGAGGCGGGCGCGGAGAACGTGACGCTTTGCGACACCAACGGGTCGAGCCTGCCCCCTGAGGTGGGGGAGGCGACCGCCGCAGCAGTCGAACGCTTCGGCTCCGAGCGGCTCGGGATCCACACCCACAACGACGCCGAGTGCGCGGTCGCGAACTCGATCGCGGCCGTCGAGAAGGGCGCGAGCCTCGTCCAGGGCACGATGAACGGTCTCGGCGAGCGCTGCGGAAACGCGAACCTTGTCTCGATCCTGCCATCCCTTCAGCTCAAGCTCGGCCACAGTTGCGTGTCCGCCGAGCAGCTCGCGTCACTCACGAGGACGGCCCACCTCGTGGACGAGATCTGCAACTTCACGCCGGACCCCGACCAGCCCTATGTTGGGCGAAACGCGTTCGCCCACAAGGCCGGCATGCACGTCGCCGGGGTGCGCTCGGATGCGCGCACGTTCGAGCACGTCGCCCCGGAGGTCGTAGGGAACCGCAGGGAGACGCTCGTCTCCGAGCTCTCCGGCAAGGGCGCCGTGCTGGAGCGGGCCGAGCAGGCGGGGATCGAACTCGACTCGGCGGCCGCTTTGCGCGCGGTCGAGCGGCTGAAGACACTCGAGCACCGCGGCTATCACTTCGAGGCGGCCGACGCCTCCTTCGACCTGCTCCTGCGCAAGGAGTCCGGCGACTACGAGCCGCTCTTCCGGCTCGAGAGCTTTCGCGTCCTGACCGAGAAGCGCGAGGATGGCAAGGTTCAGACCGAGGCGACGATCAAGATCTGGGCAAAGGGCGAGCGGCTCATCCGCACGGCCGAGGGCAATGGACCGGTCAACGCTCTCGACCGCGCACTTCGCGACGCGATCGCCGACATGTACCCTCGCCTGCGCGACATCGACTTGGTCAACTACAAGGTCCGCATCATCGACGAGCACAAGGGCACGGGCGCGGTTACGCGCGTGCTGATCGACGCCTCCGACGGTGATGAGACCTGGGGCACGATCGGCGTCTCCGAGAACATCATCGAGGCGAGCTGGGAGGCGCTCGTCGACTCGCTCGAATTCGCGCTGCAGGCACAGGCGGTCGCCGAGGAGCCGCCGGACCTCGACGCCGAGCCGGCCGCGCCGACATCTCCTCGGTGAGCGACACCCCGATCCCGCTGGCGCGGCCGGAGGTCGGCGCGCGCGAGGAAGAGCTGGTGTTGGACGTGATGCGGTCGGGGCGTCTGTCGCTGGGGCCGATGCTCGAGCGCTTCGAGGCCGAATTCTCAGGCTGGCTAGGAGCCGAGGGGGCGGTCGCGGTCTCGAGCGGCACGGCCGCGCTTCACCTCGGGGTGCGCGCACTCGGGTGGGGAAGAGGCGACGAAGTTGTCACATCGCCGTTCAGCTTCGTCGCGTCGGCCAACTGCCTGCTCTACGAGGACGTCACGCCGGTGTTCTGCGACATCGACCCGGTCACGCTGAACGTTGATCCGCAAGCCGCCGAGGTGGCTTGCGGATCGCGGACATCCGGGGTTCTGCCGATCCACATATTCGGATATCCGGCCGACTTGGAGGCCCTGGAAGGCCTTGCCGCACGGCGAGGGCTCGGCGTCCTCGAGGACGCCTGCGAGGCGCTCGGGGCCGTCGATGCCCAGGGGATCAAGATCGGGGCGCGCAGCAACCCGGCCGCGTTCGCCTTCTACGCGAACAAACAGCTCACGACGGGCGAAGGGGGGATGCTCGCGGCCCGCGACGGCGGCTTTCGCGAGCGCGTGCGCAGCGAGCGCAACCAGGGCCGCGGCCAGGACCTGGACTGGCTCGGGCACGATCGCCTCGGGTTCAACTACCGCCTGTCGGACATCGCTGCGGCGATCGGCGTGGCGCAGCTCGAGCGCGCCGACGCGTTGCTCGCCGAGCGGAGCCGCGTCGCGGCGCTCTATGCCGAGCGCCTCGGCGGGACCGACGGCCTCGAGCTTCCGTGCCCGGACCGTGGGCAAGCGCGCCGGAGCTGGTTCGTCTACGTCGTCCAGCTGCCGGAGAAGACCGACCGCGACGGCGTGATCCGCGCTCTCGGGGAGCGGGGGATCGCGTCGAAGGCGTACCTGCCGTGCATCCACCTCCAGCCGTTCTACCGCGAGCGCTTCGGGTTTCGCGGCGGCGAGTTTCCGATCGCCGAGCGGGTCGCCGCGCGCTCGCTCGCATTGCCGTTCTTCACCCGGATGACCGAAGAGCAGGTGGACCGCGTCTGCCAGGCGCTCCGCGAGCTCGTCGCGACGGGAGGCCCACGAGCGCGGGCGGTACTCTAGATGCGTCTGTGGCGTCTCGGATACAGCCGTATGAGCCGCCCAAGTCGCGGCGTGGCGAGCGGATTCTCGCCCTCCTTGCCCTGATCGCGGCGGGCGGCGTGCCCGCGTTCCTGTATCACGATCTGCTCGAGCAGGTCTTCAGCAGCTTCACGCTCGACGTCGGCTATATCGCGTTCGGCGCCAGCGGCTTCACCTTGATCGCGCTCGGGTTGCTGGCGTCGCTGCCAGTGGTGCTGTCGATCGGGCGCGACCCGGACAGCCGTCTGTACCCGCGCAGTCGCGCGGCGCTTGCCGGCTGGGGCGTGAGCCTCTACCTGCTCGGGATCATGCTGGTGATCCAGATCGGCGCGATCGCCGCCAACTGGTAGTCCCGAGCGCGTCTTAAACTCCCTGCTATGTCCAGATTTCGGGAGCCGCCCGATCCCGTCTTTCAACGCCTGAACGCGTCGATCGGATTCGATCGGCGCCTGGCTCCCCACGATGTCCGGCAGTCGTGCGCCCACGTGCGCATGCTTGCCGAGACGGGCGTGCTCGAGCCCGAGGAGGCCACCGAGCTCCTGCGCGGGCTCGATGAGGTCGCAGCCGAGCTCGAGTCGGCGAGCTTCCGCTTCGAGGACGGCGACGAGGACGTGCACATGGCGATCGAGCGGCGCCTCACCGAGATCGTCGGGGCCGTCGGCGGCAAGCTCCACACCGCGCGGTCGCGGAACGACCAGGTCGCGACCGACATGGCCCTGTTCGTGCGCGACCACTCGACCCGCGCACGCGAGCTGTTGATCGACGTCATGCGCACCCTGGCCGACCTCGCCGAGCGCCACCTCGACTGGCCGATGCCCGGCTACACGCATCTCCAGCGCGCGCAGCCGGTGTACCTCTCGCATCACCTGCTTGCCTATTTCTGGATGTTCCGCCGCGACGTCGAACGGTTTGCCTGCTGCCTCAATTCCGCCGCGGACCTGCCGCTGGGGGCCGGCGCGCTCGCAGGCGTCAACTGGAACACGAGCCGCGCCCATGTCGCGCGCGACCTCGGCTTCGACGGCGTCGCGGAGAATTCCCTCGACGCCGTCTCCAACCGCGACTTCGTGCTCGACTACCTGAGCGCGGCCTCGATCTGCGCGATGCACCTCTCCCGGCTCGGCGCCGAGATCGTGCTGTGGTCCAGCGACGAGTTCGGATTCCTCGAGCTGGGCGACTCCTTCACATCCGGATCGAGCATCATGCCGCAGAAGAAGAACCCGGACGCGGCCGAGCTGCTGCGGGCCAAGGCCCCCCGGATCGCGGCGCACTTCGGCGCGCTCCTCGGTGTGATGCACGCCCTACCCCTGGCCTACAACAAGGACCTGCAGGAGGACAAGGAGCACCTGTTCGACGCGGTCGACACGCTCGAGCTCTGCCTCGAGGCGGCGGCCGGGATGCTGAGGACCGCGGAGTTCCACCGCGAGCGCCTCGAGCAGGCGGCCGGCGACGAGTTCCTCGCCGCGACCGACATCGCGGACCTCCTGGTGCGGCGCGGCGTCCCGTTTCGCGAGTCGCATGGCGTGGTCGCCGGCCTCGTGCGGCACGCGCTGGACCAGGGCAAGCGCCTGTCTGAGCTGAGCCGCGAGGAGCTCGCACGCTTCTCCGACAAGCTCGACGACGAGTACTACGACGTGCTGGCGAACGGCTCCTGGCTCGAGTCGAAGGTGTCCGAGGGTGGAACCGCATCGAGCCGCGTCCGCGAGCAGCTGGACCGGGCACGCGCGGTGCTCGATGGGACACACGCCTGATGGCCAAGCGCGACGCCCGCCTGGTCTCGCTCGGCTACGGCAAGTTCGTGAAGGCCGACCGGATCTACGCGCTCGTGCCGCTCGAGCCCGCAGAGCGGGGGGACGGCCGGCGGACCTACGTGCACGTGGACGGCCTGGAGCAGCCGATCGTGGCATCGCGCTCCGAGCGCGCGATCCTGGCCGACGTGGAAGCCGCGCTGGTTGAGGCGGCGGGCGTTCCGCAGCGCCGGCGCCGGTCCGCGAAGGGCAACCAGGACAGCATCTTCTAGGCCACTAGCCTTGCTTGCGTGACGCGATGTCTTGCTCGGACAGGCCGGCGGCTTCGAGGGCCTCCTCTCGGTGGGTGAAGACTTCGCAACGGGCAGGCTTCCCATCGCGCATGGTCCAGAGGTGGATGATTTGCATCTCGACCTTGGCGCCGCTGTCGCTCGGCCGAAGCTGCAAAGCCACAAAAACCAGGATTCGGCCGTCCAACTCCAGGAACTGCTCGGGCTGAGCGGCCACCTCTTCGAACGCAGCCCAAAGGTCGGCAAAGAAGCCACGAATCTCCTCACGCCCGCGGTAAGTGCCGGCAATGGGATTCTGGTCTGGCGTTCTCAGCTCGAAGTCCGGCCTCGCATCGCGCAACGCGGCATCCCAGTCTCCGCGGCTTACCGCTTCATATACGGCGCGAAGCGTCTCAACGTCTGCCTGCGACATGGCCCGTTCAGTATCCCGCTGGCAGCGCCCTGCGCGACAGGAGTAAGGCGACGGCGCGGACGCCCCTGGGGCTTCATCCGCGCCGTCTACCTCAGCCCTTCCCCCTCGAAGGTCGATGCGAAGGTTAGGAACAGATCGCGCAGCGTCAAGAGATGAACTGCAAATGAAGCCAACTTTTCCCGGACATACGGCAAAAAGCCGATCGCGCGACCCCGGGAAGGGTCCCGCCATCGGCGGTACGTATTTGGAATTAGCGGTCAATCTTTAGAAATCAGTGTCAGGTTTTTCTGTCGCGCCGCGAAGGGCGCCGTGCGGCCGGCAAGCGCTCAAATGACAGCGCCGCCCGCACCCGGACGACGCTGCGAGCTCCCGCCTGCTCGATGAGGGACGTGGCGGGAGCTTTGGACGATCTCCTCCCCAAAGGGCCGTCGCCGCACGGAAGGTAGCCGCGATGCGACGCCCGCGTACCTCTGTTGTCAGAAGACGAACTAAGTTTCCAAGGGCCTTGGAGGTGCTTCCCAGCTTCTACGACCGGTCCGTGCACGATGTCGCGCGCGATCTGATCGGCTGCACGGTTGCCCATGGCGAGACGACGGGCGTGATCGTCGAGACGGAGAGCTACCACGCCGACGACGAAGCCTGTCACGCGTTCGGAGGGCTCACCGCGCGAAACCGGGTTTTGTTCGGCCCTCCTGCACATGCATACGTGTACTTCTCGTACGGCATCCACAGCCTGCTGAACTTCGTCGCCGAGCGCGAGGGCGAGGCCGCCGCCGTGCTGATCCGCGCGCTCGAGCCGGTCGAGGGGATCGAGGTGATGCGGGCGCGGCGCGGGCTCGAGCGGGTGGGGGAGCTCTGCTCCGGGCCGGGCAAGTTGACCCAGGCGCTCGGCATCGGACTCGAGCTGAACGGCATCCCGCTCGCGGGAGGCCCGATCTGCGTTCTGGGCCGTACCGGTGGATGGCGCGAGCCCCGGATCCTCAGCACCCAGCGCGTGGGCATCAGCAAGGCCACCGAGCTGCCCTGGCGCTTCTGCGCGGCCGGCAGCCGTTTCGTCTCGCGACCCCGACCACCGGTCGCGGCGCCGGCGTGATCGCGGCGGGCAACAAGGCGCCGGGCTTCGAGCTGTCCGACCAGGATGGCAGGCCGGTGAAACTCTCCGACTTCTCCGGGCGGAAGGTGGTCCTCTACTTCTATCCGAAGGCGGACACGCCCGGCTGCACGACGCAGGCCTGCGGAATCCGCGACCTCGAGGCGGACTACGCCGCGGCGGGCGCGGTCGTGCTCGGCGTCTCGCCGGATGAGCCCGCGAAGCTAAGGCGTTTCGCCGACAAGCACGGTCTCGGCTTCACCCTCCTGGCCGATACCGCGCACGAAGTCGCAGAGGCGTACGGCGTCTGGGTGGAGAAGTCGATGTACGGGCGCACGTACTGGGGCAACCAGCGCGCCACCTTCGTGATCGACGAGCATGGCGTCATCCGCCATGTGATTCCGAAGGTATCGCCGAAGACGCACGACGACGAGGTGCTGGAGGCGCTCAGCGAGCTTCAGGAGGCTCGATGAGCTCGTCGGGCGTGGGTTCCCAGAGCTGGATCGGGTTGCCCTCCGGATCGCTGATGCTCGCGAAGCGGCCGTTCGGATAGGTCTCGGGGTCTATTTCAACCTCGATGCCGGCGCCGCGGAGCTGCGCTGCGATCGCGTCGAGGTCGCGCACGCGAAAGTTGACCGACCACTGCTGCTCGAGCCGGCCGAAGAAGCCTGAGTCGAGCCTGAACGGGGCGAATATCGTCGGGCCCTGCTCCTGCCACCAGGGCCGCTCGTCATAGGTGGGCTGAGGAGCAATGACGCCCAGGTGCTCCTCGTACCAGCGTTTCAGGGCCTCGGGATCGCGGGCGCGAAAGAAGACGCCGCCGATGCCGGTGACCCGCTCCACCGTGTCCCTACCTAGTCGGTCCACCAGTTCGGCGCCATCTCGATGTCCGCGTTCTCGGTGTTCGGGGCGCCGAAGGCGATCACCTCCGCTCCCTCCGGGCCTGCCTCGAGGGCGCGCATCACCGGGCCCGGCACGCGGACCGCGTCCCAGGGCTTCAGCTCGATCACCTCGCTGTCGAGCTTCACCCGCGCGCTTCCGTCGATGAGGAGGTAGACCTCCTCCTGCTCCCGGTGCTTGTGGCCGAAGGGGATGCGGAAGTTCGGCGCGATCCGGAAGTAGCTGATGCCCGACTTCTCCAGCGCGAGCGGAACGCGCGCGAAGTGCGCCTTGAGCCCGGGAGAAAGGCCTCCTCCCGGGGCCTGGTCCTCGATCTCCTTCAAGTTGACTTTCGTGTAATTGGCCATGGCGCAGAACACTAGCGAGGCGTTGCCATGGACCTGCGACGGTGCGAGCCGCAGCATCGCCGGGGAGGCGTTCATGCCGCGCGTAAGGCGCCACGCCCGGCGACTAGGGAGGGGCGCCGCCCGCAGCGCCGCCTGCGCCGCCGGTCCCATCGCCGCCGGCCGGTGGCTGGACGGGTTGCGGCGTGGGCTCAGCCGGAGGCTGCGGGGTGGGCTCCGGAGCGGGTTGCGGCTCGCCGCCGCCGGCACCGCCGGGGGCACC
>JBKOZI010000040.1:0-11583 GCA_046725795.1 Actinomycetota bacterium | reverse complement strand
GAGCAGCAGTCGAGCGGCCGGTGGGTGATCTACACCATGAGGGTCGACGGCTCCGGAAGAAAGCGGGTCACCGACCCCAAACTGAGCGCGCAGGAACCGTCGTGGTCTCCCGACGGACGGCGGATTGTATTCACGATGCAGGGCCTGGACCGGGCGTCGGTGGCGGTCGTGGACGTGGATGGGAAGAGCAAGCCTCGGGTGCTGACGGGCAAGCGCCTTTTCCCCGCAAAACCCACGTGGTCTCCCGACGGAAAGCGGATCGCGTTTTCGGCGACCGTGTCGGCGACGCAGTAGCGGCAGCCGCGCGATTGCGATGGCGCGAAGGCCAGATGTGCCGCTAGGCTGTCGCCGTGCCGGCCCACAGGACGCAGCCGGCGGCGGCGGGCAGGTTGGGCGCCGAGCAGAGGTGAGACACGGATGCTGATCAGATCAACGAGGGCTCCTCGGTCACTGCGGCCCACCGTCGTGTTGGCGGCGATCGTTGCCACGACCGCCTGGCTGGCGCTTCCGCCGGCCGCCAGGGCGGCCGACCCCACCGTCGCAGCTGCGGGCAACATCGCCTGCGAGACCACGAGCCCCTATTTCAACGCGGGGGCCGGGACGGCAACGCGTTGCCGTCAGGGGGCAACCGCGAGCCTTCTGCCCGGGACCCTCTCGGCGGTTCTCGCACTCGGCGACAGTCAGTACTGCTGCGGCTCGCTGGCTCAATTCCAGGCCGTGTACGACCCGTCCTGGGGTCGGCTCAAGCAGATCACCCATCCGGTCCCGGGGAGGCGGGAGTACCAGACGCCCGGTGCGGCGGGCTACTTCGACTATTTCAACGGACCCGGCGGCGCGGCCGGGGCGGCCGGACTGCGCGGACTTGGCTACTACAGCTTCGACCTCGGCACCTGGCACGTGATCGCGCTGAACACGAACTGCAACGAGGTGCCCTGTGCCGCCGGCTCGGCACAGGAGCGCTGGCTCCGCGCGGACCTCGCGGCCCATCCTGCGTCCTGCACGCTCGCCTACAGCAACCTGCCTCGGTTCAGCTCCGGAAGGCCGGGGGGATCGATCTCGGTCAAGCCGCTCTGGCAGGCGCTCTACGAGTCCGGTGCAGAGGTGGTGGGGAGTGCGCACTCGAGGCACTACGAGCGCTTCGCCCCGCAGGCGCCGAGCGGTCGTGGGGACTCCGTCTACGGCATCCGGCAGTTCGTGGTGGGCACCGGCGGGTACGCGCTGGGGCCGCTCGGCGCTGCGAAGCCGCGCACCGAGGTCCGCCAGAACACGGCCTTCGGCGTGCTCGAG
Source organism: Actinomycetota bacterium (assembly GCA_046725795.1). Taxonomy (GTDB): domain Bacteria; phylum Actinomycetota; class Thermoleophilia; order Solirubrobacterales; family JBBDJG01; genus JBBQKG01. The sequence continues at coordinate 10,296 of JBKOZI010000040.1, read as the reverse complement.
CTGACGCTCGCACCGAACGGCTACTCCTGGCGCTTCATCGGTGAGCCGGGCTCGACGTTCTCCGACACCGGAAGCGCCGGCTGCCACGGGCCGCCCCCCGCGGCCGCCACCCCCCCTCCCCCAAAGGTCGTCTCGCGCTGCACGATCGTCGGCACCCCTCGCGGGGACGTGCTGGTCGGCACGCGTAAGCGGGATGTGATCTGCGGTCTCGGCGGCGCCGACCGGATCACGGGAGGCGACGGGAACGACGTGATCTACGGTGGCTCCGGGAAGGACCGGATCCGGGGCGGACGCGGGGCTGACCGCATCAACGGCGGTCGCGGACGCGACGTGCTCCTGGGCGGGCGGGGCAAGGACCTCATCCACGGCAACGCGGGCAACGATCTCGTGCGCGGCCAAAGCGGCAAGGACCGGCTTTACGGCGACACCGGGCGCGACCGTCTCTTCGGCAACGCCGGCAAAGACTTCCTCGACGGCAGGGGCGACGGCAGGACGTCGGACCGGCTGGTCGGTGGCCGCGGCCGCGACCGTGCGCGCCCGGGCCGGCGCGACATCCTGCGCTCAATCGAGCGCGTTGTGCGACGACGTTAGGGCGAGAAGAGCTCGCAGGGGCCTACGCAGCCTGATTACGGCACGGTCAGCGCCCGTAGCGTTCCTTGCCCAGCACGAGCTGCTCGGGCAGCGCCGTCCGCGGCGGCGGTGAAGGCTCCGCGCGCACGGACACGGTCTCCGCGACGCTCCGCGTAACCGCGACTACGTCGCCGTCCGTCCGCAACGCCACTTCGCCGTCATCAGACGAGGCGAGGGTGCCCTTCAGTCCCGGCCGAAGACCGACCCGCTTGAGGTAGTGAAGGAGATCCTCGGCCTCGTTCTCGAAGCGCAGGACCTCGACCTCGGCGCCGACTTCGACGTCGGCAAGCGGCACGCCGGGGACGCGATTGCCGGGCGCGATCGGGTGTCCGTGCGGACAGGTCTTGGCGTTTCCGACCGACGAGATCATCCACTTCTCGAATGCCGGCGACATCGCATGCTCGAGTCGCTCCGCCTCCTCGTGGACGTCGTCCCACGCGATTCCCACCACATCGGTCAGGAAGCGCTCGATCAGCCGGTGGCGGCCCACGATCGCCTCGGCCTGCTCGAGGCCCGGGTCGGTGAAGCGAAGCGACTTGTCCTCGGCACGGGTCACGTACCCGTCGTGCTCGAGGCGGCCGACCATCTCGTGCACCGTGGGCTGGGAGAGCTGCATCGCGCGGGCGATGTTGGCTCCCGTGATGGGAAGCTCTGCCTCCATCAGCCAGTAGATCGTCTGGAGGTACTCCTCCTCGGCGGGCGTCGCATGCTCCACTGACATCGGCCTCAGCGTACTACGGCGAGATATCCTGGCCGCCGTCATGGGAGAGATCGAAGTTCGCGAGGCCGACGTGACGAAACTGGACGTCGATGCGATCGCCAACGCAGCCAATACACACCTTCGCCACGGCGGCGGAGTTGCGGGAGCGATCGTGCGCGCCGGCGGGTCTTCGATCCAGGAGGAAAGTGACCGCAAGGCGCCGATCGGATTGGGGGAAGCGGTCGAGACCGACGCGGGCGAGCTACCTGCGCGCTGGGTGATCCATGCGGCGACGATGGAGCTCGGCGGGCCGACGTCGGCCGGGATCATCCGGAAGGCCACCGCGAGTACGCTCGCGAAGGCCGACGAGCTGGGCGCCCGCTCATTGGCGCTCGTCGCGTTCGGCACGGGAGTCGGGGGCTTCCCCGTCGGGGATGCGGCTCGGATCGAGGTGGAGGAGACACGCCGGCACCTGGCCTCCGGCAGCGAGCTCGAGCTGGTCGTGTTCGCCGTCTTCGGCGAGGAGGCGAGAGAGGCGTTCGAGCAAGCGCTCGGCTCGGAGTGAGTTAGCCGTCAACCTTGCATCTAGGCCGCTATAGGGTGGGGGTGCTCAACTGCAGGTTGGTCGATGCTGACCCCTGTCAGTGCGGCGGCGAAGCCGCCCAGTCATTCCGGACGGGTTCGCAGTGAATGGCGGTCGCGCCCCGCGACCCGGCCGTCGCCCCGCACAAGCGCGACCCGGCCGTCGCCCTGGCGACGGCCGGCCTGTTCTCGTCGCGCCCGACAAGTTCAAGGGCACGCTCACGGCCGAGGAGGCGGCGCTTACGATCGGGCGCGGACTCGCAGGCGGCGGCGTCCGGACGGTCGAGCTCCTGCCCGTGGCGGACGGTGGCGAAGGGACGATGGACGCGCTCGTGCGGGCGCTGCGCGGTCGCGTGCTCGCGACCGAGGTGCTGGATCCACTCGGACGGCCGGTCGAGGCAGCGTTCGGGCTCGTGCATGGTGGCCGCACCGCGATCGTGGAGACGGCGCAGGCGTCGGGGCTCTGGCGGGTGCCACAGGCCGAGCGCGACCCGATCGCCGCGTCGACGCACGGCACCGGCGAGCTCATCCGCGCTGCTGTCGAAGCCGGCGCCCGCGAGGTGATCGTGGCCGCGGGCGGCAGCGCCACCACAGACGGGGGGCGTGCAGCGCTCGAGGCGCTCGGCGCCCGCTTCACGCGCGACCGCGCCGATCTCGACGACCTTCGCCGGACGCTTCGCGGCGTGCGGCTCGCCGTGGCCTGCGACGTCCGCAATCCGCTGCTCGGACGAGACGGCGCAGCCCGCACTTACGGACCGCAGAAGGGCGCGGATCCGGCGGCGGTCGAACGGCTCGAGCGCCGGCTGCGGGACTGGGCGCGGATGGCGCGCAAGGCGACCGGCCGCGATCTCGCGGAGGAGCCGATGGCCGGCGCCGCCGGGGGCCTGGCGGGCGGCCTGTCGGCTTTCGCCGGCGCGGACCTTCGGCCGGGCGCGGCGCTCGTGCTGGAGGTGGTCGGTTTCGACGCCCGCGCGCGCGACTCGTTCGCGGTCGTCACGGGCGAGGGACGGCTCGACGAGCAAACGCTCAGCGGCAAGGCGGTGTTCGAGATCGCGACCCGCACACGGCAGGCCGGCGTGCCCTGCTACGCGGTCGTGGGAGCGGACGCGCTCGACGCGTTCGAGCGACGGCTGATGAACCTCGAGGTCGAGGCGGCGGCTCGCGGCGAAAGGACCGCATCGACAGCCGACGTCGAGCGCGCCGCGACCCTCATCGCCGGGAGGCTCTACGCGTAGAGCACGCCGTCCTGGCCCAACCGCGGCGCTCCCGCCGGCGGCGGTCCCGCCTCGCGGCTCCGGACGATCCGGCACCGGAAGGCGGTGCGCGCACGGCGGCGGGCACGAAGCGTGAAGTCGTAGTCACCGTCCGGGGCGAACACGCTCGCGGGCAGCGTCAACGAGAAACCCCCTGCCTCGGCGTTACGGACCTTCGGAAACTGCTCGGCCACGTCAGGCCGGCCGACCTGGCGGGCCGACCGCACCTCGCCCCCGGTGGCGACGGCCTCGATCTGGTCCGGCGGTCCGTCCTCCAGAAGGATCCATCCGGTCACCTCGAGGCGCGCCGGCAGCTCCCTGATCATGTCGATCGTCCCGCCGGGAACGGCGCCGGGCGCGCCGTTCGCGGGCGCCGGCTTCCCCACGAAGCCGCCGTGGACCGCTGCCCACAGTGCGGCGCGACCGGAGTCGATCGCCTCCCGGAGGCGCTCGAGCGCCTCCCTGACGGCGGTCATGGTGCGCTCGACGGCCTGCTCGTCGTGGGCATAGGAGGGCAGCAGCGTGCCGGTCGTGAGCACGCCGTTGCGCGCGCACTCACGCACGAAGAGACTTCGGAGTCGCTGGGCGTCGAGGCCGCCCGCCGGCGCGAACTCGAACGTCAGCCGCGCGGGCGGTCCGAGCATGTCCGCCTCGATGCCCTGGCGGTCGCAGGCTTTCCGGAATCCTTCCCGGACCCGGGAGCCGATCTCGGCGAGGTGCTCCGCGACCGGCTCCCGGCGCAGGACCTGGGTCACGGCCAAGCCGGCCGCCAGCGATACGGTCTCGCCGCGGTAGGTCATGCCCCAGGCCGTGTCGGGCAGGTGCCTCATGTACTCGCGCTTGCCCACGATCGCCGACAGCGGCATCCCGTTCGCCAGTCCCTTTCCCAGACAGGCGAGATCGGGCGTCACGCCGAACAGCGCCTGGGCGCCGCCGTTGGCGAGCCGGAACCCCGTCACGATCTCGTCGAAGACGAGCAGTGCCCCGTGCTGCCGCGTCAGCTCCCGCACACCCTCCAGATAGCCGGGCTCCGGGAGCGTGAGGTTGACCGGCTCCATCACCACCGCCGCGACCTCGTCGGGGTACCGCATGAAGAGCCACTCGAGGGCGTCCAGGTCGTTGTACGGGAAGTCGTGCACGAATGCGCGCAGCGCCTTCGGGATGCCGTGCACGTTCTTCGCGCGGTACTGGCACGTGTACCAGTCGTGAAACCCGTGGAAGCCGCACTGAAGCACGAGGTCGCGGCCGGTGGACGCCCGCGCCAGCCGCACCGCGGCGGTCGTCACGTCGGATCCGTTCTTGCCGAATCCGACCATCTCCGCGCACGGGATCATCTCGATCAGCGCTTCCGCAAGCTCGACCTCGACCGGGTGCGCCAGCGACAGCATCGGGCCGGCCTCGAGCTGCGCCCGGATCGCCTCTTCGACCTCGGGGTGGCGGTAGCCGAGCAGGACGGGACCCCAACCGCCGGCCCAGTCGATGAACGTCCGCCCGTCCGACGAGACGAGCTCGTATCCCTCCGCGCTCACGGCGAACTCCGGGAACACGCCGTCCTCGTCGGCGTAGACCGGCCGGAGCAGCATCCGATGATGCCCTCCGTACGCGAGCGCCTCGCGCGCGCGGAGGCTGAGCGCGGCGTCGGTCCGTTTGCTCGATGTGCTCACGCCGGCCTACCGGTGAGGTACTCGTTCACGGCGGCGTCGCGCTTGCGGCCGTAGAAGGCCGGGAAGCGCCCGAGCGCGTAGAGCGTGCAAGCGTCGTCGTCGTACACGACCGGGTAGTGGAAGATGAGATGGTCCGCGAACTCGGGGTAGTGCTCGAGCCACCATGTCGACGTCGCGGGCATCACGAGGTAGTCGGCGCCGCACGCGCGAAGCGCCTCGAGCTGCTCGATCGCCCATTCTCCGTCCGCCGGATGGAATCCGGCCCAAAGGCCGTCCTCACCGCACGGAAAGTGCCACGCCTCCCGGCAATCGAGCTCCAACAGCGCGTCATCCCCCTTGCTCGTGACGAGCAGAGTCGCCTCGGCGGGCAGAGCCGTGCGGACGGCGGCGCGAACTCGCCGCACCAACCGCTCGTACCCGCGCCGTGACATTGGGTCGGCGTCGTTGGCGACGCCATTGAGGTCGCGGCCAGGTCCGGGCGACGGCCAGTCGTCGCCCCGGCGCCGGCCGAGAGCCGGCCGCCGCTGCGGCGCCCGCGCGTCGCTCCAGCCGGCGTCCTTTCCGCCGCCGAGGTCCACCACCGCGAGATGGCCCTGGTCGGGATAGCGGAGGTTGCCGCCCTCGACCCGCGGGATCGCTTCGTGACGGATCAGGCATCGGACTTCACGCGAGCGAAGCGTCCTCTTGGGGCGCTCATCGCTCAGGCCGAGCAGCACCCACCAGTGACCGAGGTTGGAACGCATGCGGTCCCAGGCTTCCTGCGGCAGCGCAAGCTCGAGCATCCCATCGGACTCCGCAAGCGGCGTCAGGGAGTGGAGCTCGAGCTGCTCGGGCTCGCCGCCGAGCGCGAGCGCCACGAGCCACCGCTCGACCGCCTCAGCCGGCGGAGCGACGCGGAAAATCGGTGCCTGCGTCTGACGCGCCATGTGGGCGGGCGCCTCCACGTCGAGTGTGGGGTCCATCGTCTGGCGCAGGCGCCCGAGGCGCTCGAGCGCCGCGCCCGCGAACGGCAGATAGTTCTCCGGCGGAGCCAGGTTGGTGAACATGCAGGTCTTGCAAAGGCTCGGGAAGTCCCAAGTCAACATCCCGCGTCGCAGGTCCTGGGCGTTCGGGCTGTTCCAGATCTCGTCGAGCGTCTCGTCGCTCAGCTCCCCGAGGACGAGCTCCCCGTCCGTGGCGTACGCACACGGCGTGACCGTGCCGTCGGCGTCGACCTGTACCCGATTGAGGGCGTTCAGGCAGTAGCCCGGGAGGTAGCGCTTGATCCGTTGCTCCCAGCGGTGGTTCCAGTCCTTGCGCAGCTTCGGCGGCACCTTCTCCTTGCGGAAGTCGTGGCGCTCGTGCGCGCCGGCGTGCCAGATGAGGCGCGTGCCCTTCTCCTTCGTCATCTCGATGCACTTGTGCTTGATCCACTCGAGGTAATCACTCGAGAAGTGCAGAAGCGGGTCCAGGTAGCCGCTGCGGCCGTTCACGTCCAGCATCTGCAGGACGTTGACGCTCTCGATCCCGACGTCCGCAAGATAGGCGATCGTCTGGGGCAGCTGAGCCGCGTTCTCCGTCATGAAGACGATCTGCGCGAGGCACTCCAGGCCGTGCTCTTTCGACAGGCGCGCGGTAGACGCGAGGTTCTCGAAGACCTTGTCGGGCTTGCTCCCCGGCCTGATCTTCTCGAAGACCTCCGGTATGTGGCTGTCGATCGAACAGAACAGCGTCTCCGTGATGTCCTTCGCTTCGAGGAACTTCTGTTCGTCGAGGAACTGGACGTTGGTCGCGAAGCGAAGCTCGATGCTGTGCTTCTCCGCGAGGTCGCGCGCCTGGTCCCACGTCACGATCAGCGGCTCGCTGCCGCCGTAGGGAATCATGACCGAGAGGTGGGGCGCCAATTCCCGGCTGACCTTCTCGAGGATGTCCGGAGACATCTTGCGCAGCGGTGGAACCCAGCCGTCGTAGCACATGATGCAGCTCATGTTGCAGACGTTGCTGAACTGGACGTGCGCCTCGTAGGGCCGCGAGCGGAACGTGAATCGCTTCTCCAGCAGCTCCTCTTCGAGCAGCGCGCGATTCCGCTTTTCGATCTCCATCCGCCGCCGCATCGAGATCTTGCGCCGAGGCGCGGCGGGTGAACGCTTCTTGCGATCGGCTACGGTCGCCATCGCGTCACGAGTACCCGAAGCCCGTCAGGGCATCGCCCAGTGCCTCTTCGCAAACGCGCACGAGTGCCGGGTCGAGATCGCGCCGCCAGCGGCCGACCGAGTCCGCCGACGTGACGCTCGTACGATGGAAGTCCTGGACTCTCCCGTCGAGCTTCGTGCCGTCGGCGAGCACGCGCTTCACCGTATCGGGACCAGAGGCCACGCCCAGGTAGGAGAAGAGAGCGGCAAGCGTCTCTTCGGGCCGGAGCACCAGGTCCTCGTAGCGGAGAAGGAACGCCCGGTCCGCGCGCTCGGACCACGACCGGAGCAACTCCGTCCCCTCGTCACGCAGCAGCTCCCGGATGCATTCCTCATCGGTGGCCTCCGGGCGGTCCCAGTACCACGTGTGCCCGCGTTTCTCGCCAAACGCGAACATCGAGCATGCGACGTCCCTGAAGTCACGTACGAGGAAGATCTCCCGCGTGCCCGGAAACACCTCCCAGAGCATCTCCTGGGCGAAGTAGATCGGCGGCAGCTTCTCGACGACGTATGTTGCGTCCGGCTTGTCGAGCGCCTCCGCGAGTCGCCGGTAGAGGGCATCGATCCGGCCCGCGAAAAACACGATCAGGTCTTCGACGTACTCCGTCCCGAGCCACTCGTCGATCGCGTCGTGGGAGGAGTACCAGAAGAGCGACCAGCGCGGCACGCGTCCCTGCCACCAGCCGCTGTTGTCGATGTCGCCCCTGACCGCCTGGTAGTAGCTCGAGGGCTGGGTGAGCGCCCGCAAGACCTCGGCGAAGTACGGGGCGACCTTCGACTCGTACTCGAACGAGCGATAGTCGGCGATCTCGGGATGCTGCCCGATCAGCCACGTGAGCCAGGTCGAGCCCGAGCGCCCGAGCGTCGTCACCAGCAGCGGCTGGTGGACACCTTCCGCGTAGACGGGCAGGGACGGGCGCTCGCCGGTGATCGTGCCGAGCGCGATCTCGCTTCCGTCCTCCAGCAGAAGCGAGGGCGCCAGCTCGAACCGGCGCGGCAGGTGGATCGTGCTCAACTGGGCCGCGAAGCCCGCCCTGCCGGCCCATTCCAGGTCCGGATGCAACCCGGCGATGTCGGGCCGCTCGATCGATACCGGCACGCGCGGAAGGCGGCGCTGAGCGCCGTGGAGATGAATCTCGGACGGCGCCACGTGCGCGGGCACCGCATAACCGGCGAACGGCAACCAGTAGCCCGGTTCGCAGCTTCCGGCCACGGGATGTTGGAGGTTGAATCCCGCGAGTGCGGTACTCGGCGTCGCCGGGACAACGCTCGAGATCTGGACTCGAGGTGCCGCCGCGACCGCCGGACCCGTGTCAGGCAAGAGCTCGCACCTCGCCGTACGCGCTTTGCTCGACGGCAGCCCAGCCAGGATTACGCTCGTAGAGCCTCTCGATTTCTGCCGGCGTGAACCAGCCCGAGACGTCGTGGTCGTAGTCCAGGGCGTTGATCCGGTCGAACGCCCTGACGCGATCCCGTTCGCTGTCGTCGACATCACGGAGCTCCGACACGAAGTCGATCACGTCGTCGGCGAGCGACTCCGCGCGCAGCCAGCGGTCGATCCGGAGCGCCCCGCCGTCCGTGAACAGCGCCAGGCGCTCGTCCGGGAAGGAGCTCTCGGCGAGCTCGGACGGCGAGGGCATGGGGATCGGCTCGAAGTCCGGGTACACCCCGTGACGGCTCACGTAGTGGGCCCGGCTGATCACCCAGGTCGGCAGGCGACGGATGTTCAGGACGAGCAGCTTCCCTTTCACCTGCTCGCGGCGATCGCCGAAAGTCACGTGCGCATCGACGTCGTCGGGGGAGTCGGCGAAGCGAACGAGGCCGGCGAACGTCCGGAACATCGCGACGGTGGCGCTGCCCGCCGTCTTCGGCATGTGTGCCCACGCGAAACGTTCGCCGATCACCATCCCGCCGCCACCGCCTGATTCGCGTACCGGCTAACCCAGGCCTCGGTCTCCTCGTCGGCCTGCCGGCGGAGGGTGGACGGCCCGATCGTGATCGGCCCGGCGGTCTCGGCGCCGATGTGGCGGAGCACCGCGAGGACGATCTCGTCCGGCGCCTCGATCAGGTCCTCGTAGTCGACTCGAAGCGGTGCGGAACCGGACTGCTCGAAGAACTGCTCCCACCGGCGCTCGCGCTCGGCGATACGCGCGAGGAGACGGTCGATCTGCGCCCGATCGAAGACCACCGGCCGCTTCCGTCGTACGTCGTGGTCCGATGCCCATTTGCCGCTCTGGAGCGCACGTGCCAGCGAGATCGCCTGGCGCAGGCGATCGCGCCGGCCTATGTAGACGAGTTGCAGCGACGGGAAGGCTTCGTGGACGCGGTCGTCCGGAAACGCCTCTGCGAGTTGAAAGAAGTGCGCCTTGAAGCCGAAGACGCCGTTCGGCCCTGTCTTTCGGGCGAGCAGCGCACGCACGTAGTCGTCGAAGGTGGTGACGCCCCACCGCTCGCGGAACCGGCGCATCAGAGTGTGGTCGAAGTACTCCGCGGGCGCCCCGGCCAGTCCCGTCGTGAAGAGCAGCTCGCACAGCAACGAGCTGCCCGAGCGCGGCAGCGCGCAGACTGCATAGTGCACGGCAGCCTCGACTCCCCCCTCGAACTCGTGGTCGAGCTTGTGGTGCGAATACATGTGACGCCCCTCCCTGGCCGCAACGATACGGGGTCACCGGCGGCCCGGCAAGTCCGTCAGCGCTCGGCCAGGCTGCGGACCACCGCCTCGTAGAACCCCGCCGTCATCGGTTCTTCCGTGACAGTCACCTCGGCGCCGGCCGGAACGGCGTCGCACACGTCCGGGTCTTTGACGAGCGCGTTCGCCACCAGATAGAACCGGCCCACGGCCGGCGCGACCTCGAGGTCGCCGCGAGAGTCGCCGATCGCGATCGTCTCCTCGGGCCGCAAACCGCGGCGGCGCATGTGCGCCGCGACCGCGTTGGCCTTGCCGGCCCCGCGTGGAATCAGGTGGTAGGTGTGCAGGATGTCCGGTCTGAGCGTCTCTGAACGTCGCTCCGTGATCCCGTTGTCGACCAGGCGGAGGTCGTCGTGCCCGTGCTCGGAGAACAGCGCGTGTACCTCGGCGAGGTCCACGTTGCCGCGGAACAGGTGGGAGAAGAAACGGTCGGTGTGCCAGGGCTCGTGGTACTCGATCCGCCCCGGATAGGTGTCAAGCAGCAGCTGTGGTGCTCCCGAGCGCTCTATCTGCTGATACACGGAAGCGTCTTTGCGCGGCTGCAGCTCGCCCGTCAGGAAAACCTCCTCGGACCCGTCCACGAGCCCGCATCCCATCTCGTAGATGT
>JBKOZI010000039.1:0-7467 GCA_046725795.1 Actinomycetota bacterium | reverse complement strand
GTACAACAACGTGCTGTACATCGGAGGCAGCTTCACCAAGATCGACGACGTCGACCGCCATCGCGTCGCTGCGATCGACGCCACGACGGGCGACCTCATCACCACCTGGTCGGCCGACATACAGGACGGCGAGGTGCGTTCCCTCGCGGTGGGCCCCCCGGTGTACATCGGGGTCCCGGTGACGTCGCTCTACGTCGGCGGCACCTTCAGGAACATCAACAACCCCATGCCGGCCACCCCCAACCACGAGCGGGTGGCGGAGCTGAGCATCTCGGACGGCGCTCCGACCAGCTGGGACCCGGACATTCTCCGGGGACTCGTCAATGCCGTCGCCGCGACCGAGAGCCACGTGTACGTGGGAGGCGAGAACATCCTCTCGATCGGCGGCGACACCAGAAGCCCGAACCTGCGCCAGATCCAGCGGTCCGACGCGACGGTGACGAACTGGCTGCCCGATCCCCGCACCGACACCGGGGCTGCGGCGATCGTGCAGTCGCTCGACCTGAAGAAGGCGGGGGGCACGCTGCAGCCTCCGGCCGGATCGCTCTTCCCGCCCGAGCCAGGCGAGCTCGACACGATCTACGTGGGGGGAACTTTCGACAGGATCGGGGTGCCTCCCAGCCCGTTGGACCCGCAGCCGACGCGCAGGCGGGCGGCCGAGGTGAACCTCAGCGACGGCGGCCCCCCCAACGCGGACACCGGCACCGTCACGGAATGGAATCCTTCCCTGGCGCAGGCTGCGCCTGCCGAGTCAAGCGCGCGGGACTTCTTGACGAGTTACTGCCCTGAGCAGGGAAAGCCACCGCAGGACAGCCCGGTTTGCAGCACTCTGATCGGCGGCGTCTTCGACACGATCGGCTCGGCTGCTCGCCTCAGGCTCGCCGAGACGGACCGCGTCACCGGAGCAGCCCGGGACTGGAGCCCAGACCCGAACGGGGCGACGCTCGCCCTCGATTCTGCCTGCCCGCCGACGGCGCTTGGTCCCCCGCCGGTCTTCCCGGCCCAGTGCGACGCGGCCTCCAGCCGGGTGCTCGCGGTGGGTGGGCTGTTCACCACCATCGGCGGGCAGGGTCGCAGCAGGCTGGCGTTCTTCAACGCCCCATAGACAAGCCCCGCCCTCCGCTCAGTCGCCGGACTCGTACTTGAACGAAAGTCCGAGGCGGACGCGGTAGCTGGCGATCTTGCCGTTCTCGATCGTCACATCCTGGCGAACGACTTCCGCGATCCGTAGATCCCGAACTGTCTTGGCCGCCGTCTCGACCGCTTGGCTGGCCGCCGCCTCCCAGGACTTGCTGCTGACTCCGATCACCTCGGTTACGCGATAGACACTGTCAGCCATATGCACTCCTCTTACGGGGGTGAACGTTTCGCGGCACTCTCGCACATCTGCCTCGGCGATTCCCGGCCCGTGCCTGCCCCGTCGAGGCCGTGGAAAGATGAGCCTCATGTCGCAAGAGAGGCTGGACACTTCGTCGGCTGAGCCAGAGCGTGCATATCTGTCCGTCTGCGCGATGTACCGGAACGACGCCTCCTACCTGAGGGAGTGGATCGAGTTCCACCGTCTCGTCGGGGTCGAGCGCTTCTTCCTCTACGACAACCTCAGCAGCGACAACCACGAAGAGGTGCTCGAGCCGTACGTGGCCTCCGGCCTGGCCTTGGTTCACAAGCGAGCGGTGCCCTTCTCCATCGATGCGCTCGTCGAGACCGCGCGGCAGTGCATGGTCGAGCACCGCCGCGATGCTCGTTGGATCGCCTTCCTCGACATCGACGAGTTCCTCTTCTCGCCCACAGCGCGCCCGGTCTCAGAGCTGCTTCGCGGGTATGAGCGCTGGCCGGGCGTGCACGTCCAGCGACTGAACTTCGGCACCTCCGGCCATGTCACGAGACCGGACGGCCTCGTGATCGAGAGCTACGTCAACAGGAGGTCGCGAGCGCTTCGGAAATGGATCTGGGGTCACGTCAAGGTGATCGTCGACCCGACCCGCGTCGAGCGGTGCGAGAGCCCTCACTACTTCGTCTACAAGGACGGCTTCGGGGTCGATGAGGAACAGCACCCCGTCGACGGGTCGGAGACCGAGCGACCGATCTCGTTCGACAAGCTGCGCGTGAACCACTACGTGCTGAAGTCCGAGCTGGAGTACGGCGAGAAGCTGGCCCTGTGGAACCAGAGCCGAACGCCCAGAACCTGGGCCCGCGTGGAGAGACAGCGATGGGACAAGCTCAATCAGGAGCGAGACGAGGACATCACACGCTACGCGCCTGCGCTACGGAAGGCGCTGGGCTCTCGTTAGCTCTCAGCCCGGCTCGGCGTACGCAGGCTCCCGGCGGCCCGGAAACAGCTCGGGCAGGCCGTCGCTCACCCGATCGGTGAAGACGGCATCGCGCTTCTCGAGGAACGATGTGACGCCCTCCCGCGCGTCGTCGGACTGCCCGCGCGCCAACATCGCCCGCGAGTCCGCCCGATGCGCCTCCATCGGATGTGCCGCGCCGAGCATCGTCCACAGCAGGCGGCGCGCCAGCGCGACCGAGACCGGCGCGCTCTCGCTGATCTCACCGGCGAGAGCACGCGCAGCCTCGAGCAGCTCCGCCTGAGGGTGCACGCTGCGCACGAGCCGGCCGGCGAGCGCCTCTTCCGCGGAGAACACCCGGCCGGTCGCAACCCACTCCATCGCCTGGCTGATCCCGACGACGCGCGGCAGGAACCAGCTCGAGCACGCCTCCGGAACGATCCCCCGCCGGGCGAAGACGAAGCCGATCTTGGCGCCTTCGGCCGCGAGGCGGATGTCCATCGGAAGCGTCATCGTGATGCCCACGCCGACCGCCGGGCCGTTGATCGCCGCGATCACCGGCTTGGTCGAGTCGAAGATGCGAAGTGCCACGACGCCGCCGCCGTCGCGCGGAACCTCGTTGTCCGTCTGCCGGTCGCGCCAATCGAACGTGCTGCCGCCGGCACCCAGGTCGGCCCCCGCGCAGAATCCCCTACCTTCGCCGGTCACGATGACCGCGCGCACGTCGTCGTCGGCATCGGCCTGCTCGAAGGCCTGGATCAGCTCGTGTCCCATCGTCGGGGTGAACGCGTTGAGCCGCTCGGGGCGGTCGAGCGTGATCGTCAGGACGTGATCGGCGACCTCGTAGCGGATCTCGTCGAAGTCCATTGCGCTGGTTCCTTTCAGTCGGCGGTTCAGTTCCACGTCTCGGGCGCAGACCGTCAAGGTACTGACCGACGGCCTTCCGGTCCGGCCTGAGGACTCGACTCGAGCAGGGGCGGCGTTGTAGCCGCCTGAGAACGGCCTACTCTGGCGATATGGCCCAGACCACTCTGGAAGCCAGGCAGCAGCTGCTGGACGCCGTCGCCGAGGCGACTGACGCGATCGGGTCCGCGCTCGCGTCCCTCACCGCCGCCTACGACCAACTCGATGAACGCAGTGCGGACGAGCTCGAGGAAGAGCTCTTCCGGCCGGTTCAGCTGGCCTACGGCCGAGCAAGGCGAACCCACGCAGATTTCGCCGGCCGTCACGGCCTGGCGAGCCGCAACTTCGAACCACCATCTCCAGGCCTTGCCTCAATCGGCGCGAAGGGGCTCATCGAGAACGCAGTCGTGGCCGTTGGCCGGGCGGACGGCGCTCTCGCCACGCTCCAGGATTCGCTGTTGCCGGTCGAAGTCGGCGACGCGGAGCTGCGAGCGGCGCTCGCGGACCTGCGGGAGCTCGTCGGCGATCTCGCGCGGCGAGCTCGAGAGCTCGTGCGAACGATCGGGCGCTAGTCTAGTCCCCCGCCGCGCTCCCCTCTTCGGAGACTGCGCGGGCCGCTCGGAAAGACCTAGGCCGCCTCGGCGTAGACCGGCTCCGCCTCGATCCGCTCTGCCCCGGCGTCAGCCTCCTCTTCGGCCGGGGCAGGGGTCTCCGAGCGCAGCACGGCCAGGGCGACCACGATGGCGACCGCCACGAGCGCGGCTCCGATGAGGTAGGCGAGGTGGTAGCCGGAGTTGAGCGCGGAGGCGGTCGACTCGCCGTCGAGGCGCAGACCATCGGTGCGCTCGGTCGCGAGCGTCGCGAGCACGGCTAGGCCGATCGCGCCGCCCACCTGCACGGTCGTGTTGACCAGACCCGAAGCCAGCCCCGAGCCGCTCTCCGTGGCGCCTGACATCGCCAGCGTCATCAGTGCGGGGAAGGCGAGACCGGCGCCCGTGCCGAGCAGGAGCATCACGGGCAGGATGTCGGCTACGTAGCTTCCATCGACCGGCGACCGCGCGAACAGAAGCAGCCCGGCGCCGGCGAACACCAGGCCTCCGATGAGCGCCGCCCGCGGACCGAAGCCCATGATGAGACGCTCCGCGAAGCCGAGCGACAGGGTCCCCATGACGATCGAGGCCGGCAGGAACGCAAGGCCGACCTCGAGGGGCTGGTAGCCCAGGATCCCCTGCAGGTAGAGGGCCCCCAGGAAGAACATCCCGAAGAACCCGACAACGAGCATCGCCATGACCACGTTCGCTCCCGCGACGTTCCGCGAGCGGAAGAGGCGCAGCGGCATCAGCGGGTTGGGGATGCGCGCCTGGCGAGCGATGAACGCTGCCAGCAAAGCGATGGACACGCCGCCGAGCGCGAGCGTCTGCATCGAGCCCCAGCCCTGCACGCCGACCTCGAGGATCGTGTACACGCCAAGCATCAGCCCGCTGGTGATGAGCATGGCGCCGGGAATGTCGGCGCCCGCCTCGAGCCCGATCCCCTCCCGGTCTTCGATGAGCCGCACCGCGAGGAGCGCGGTCGCGACGCCGATCGGCAGGTTGACGAAGAAGATCCAGTGCCAGTTGATCGCCTCGGTGAGGACACCGCCCGCGAGCAGCCCGATCGACGCCCCGGCGGAGGCGACGAAGCTGTAGACCCCGATCGCCTTCGCCTGCTCCCGTGGCTCTGGGAACATCGTCACGATCATGCCCAGGATCACGGCGGAGCTCAGCGCGCCGCCAACGCCCTGGACGAAGCGGGCTCCGATCAGCACGCCCTGGCTTTGGGCCACGGCGCACAGCATCGACGCGCCGGTGAAGACGGCCAGGCCGACCAGGAAGATGCGTCGCTGGCCGATGAGGTCGCCGATGCGACCGGCAAGCAGCAGCAGGCCGCCGAACGCGATCAGGTACGCGTTCACAACCCAGGCGAGGTTGTTCTGCGAGAAGGCCAGGTCGTTCTGAATCGAGGGCAGCGCGACGTTCACGATTGTGGCGTCGAGCACGATCATGAGCATGCCCACGCAGAGCACATAAAGCGCCATCCAGCGCCTGCGGTCGTTCCCCGTTTCAGCGGTCACTTTTGCAAATCTCCTCATGGTCGGGGTGGTCGCTCGTATAACTACGAATCGGCTGAAAACTCATCGCTGCCGCGAGACGGCGACTACGGAGTCGCCTACGAGCGCGCCTGTGCTTTCGACCATTCGGCCTTGTGAGCGCGTTTTGCCGCCTGGTACTCGACGAGCGCCTGCGGGGAGTCGACGTCACCCAGCGTCGGATGCCATGGCACGAGCCCGCGGGCGGCGTCGACGCCGAAGCGCTTGGCGAGCACAGCGCCCAGCGCCGTGACCTTCATCTCGCCGAAGCCGGGAAGGGCGGCCAGGTTGGCGCGCAGCGCGTCGGAGTCCGCGGCGTCGGTCCATACGCGCGCGGCATCGCCGTCGTAGCAGTCGCGCACGTGCACAGCCAGCTCCTGCACACGCCGGGCCATCGACCCGGGGAAGCGGTGGATCGCCGGCTTGACGCGAAACACGGGCTCGAGATCGGCCGACGCCAGCGTCGCGGCATCGATCGCGCCGAGGCGCTCGCGCAGCGCGAGTGGTCCGGCGAACGCCTTTTGCACGGGGACCTGCTGGTCGAGCGCAAAGCCGACCAGCAGGGCCATCGGGTCCGAGGCGATCAGCGCATTGGCCTCGTCTGATTCGGTGAAGTACAGGTGGTCGGGCAAGGCCGATTACTTTACGCACGATTCATCTTGCGCCGGCGGCGGCGTCCTCGTATTCGTCGTGGCGGCGCGGCCAGTCCTCGAAGTCGTCGCCGCGTCCCTTCGGTGCCCTGTCGAGCAGCTGCCAGGTGCCGTTCAGCACGTCGGTGCCGCGGTCGTAGCACGAGTACGTGTGGTAGACGACGCCGCCCTCGAGCGCGAAGGCGCTCAGGGCCATCAGCTCCTGGTCCCGGAGGACGTTGATGTTGGCCCTGCGTGGCGAGCCGAAGTTGAACCCGGTGCCGGTTCGTCGCTGCTCCGCGGTGAACAAGCCGAAGTCGAGGTTGAAGTCGCTTCCCTCCGACGAGACCCACGGGAAGCTCCAGCCCATGCGGCGCTTGTAGGCGTTCAGCGTCTCGAGTGGCGAGCGCGATGCGCAAAGGAACGTCACGTCCCGGTGGTTGAGGTGGACGACGGCGCCGTCGAAGTGGTCCGCCGCGAACGTGCAGCCGGGGCAGCCCTCAGGGGTGTTCGGGCCGTGCATGAAGTGGTAGACGACAAGCTGCGAGCGTCCGTCGAAGAGCTCCGCGAGCGTTCTCGTCCCTTCGTTCGTCTCGAAGTTGTATTCCTTTTTGACGGGTACCCACGGCAGCTCTCGCCGCTGCCGCGCGAGCTCGTCGCTGCGGCGGGTCAGCTCCTTCTCTTGCTGCAGGAGTTCCTTACGTGCTACCAGCCACTCCTCGCGGGTTCCTATCTTGTGCTCCGTCATTGCGCTTGACTCCTTTGTCGCAGTGCGGGTTCTGAGTTGCGCCGCTCACGACTCGTCGCAACTCAACGCTATGACTGTCTGACTGTCGCTCGGCAAGAAACTCATCGCCCGGCGATTCCCACGCGCGAGCCTGGCGGAGCGGCTTTCTCGGGGGCAGCGATGAGTTTGCCGCACTACGCCGGTCTATCGGCGGTTCGCACGGCTGCGGCTAAAGCTTTTCCTCGAGCTCCGCTGCCTTCGCGTCGTGGCGTGCCGCGGCCTGTCCTTCACGGGCGGCTCGGTCCTCGGCGTCCCTGGCCCGGTCGGTCAGGGTTTCTGAGTTGGCGGCGTGCTGATCGGCGAGCGCCGCGTGCTCCTCCGCCAGGGCGGCGTGCTTTTCCGCTTCCTGGCGGCTGGCCTCGGCCTCCGGGGCCAGCTCACGCGCCTTGGCCGCGTGCGCGTCGGCTTCCTGCCGGTGACCGGCGACGTCCGAGCTCACGCGCTCACGGCGCAGCTCGCGTTGGCGCCTGGCGCGCCTAGCGGTCACGGCCAGAAGAGCGGCGAGGATCAGCGCCACTACGACGATGATGATGATCGCGATGGTTGACATGTAGTGGCTTTACCCGCTCTCGGTCGAGCCCATGCCGTTTCGCCCGTCCCCAGCATCCCGACCCGCGGGATACTGCGGTCAACGAGGCGCTCGTCGACACTTCACCGGGAGGCGGCCTGATCGCGATCAGCGGCACGCGCGCTAGCGAAGGAGGCCATGACATCTGGATGGTGAACGGTCGC